>CAINQO010000073.1 GCA_903852325.1 Candidatus Omnitrophota bacterium | reverse complement strand
GTTACCCCGTTTTCTTCTGCAAGCAAATCCGGTAAATTAACGGTGGATGAGAAAAAATTGAGGGAATTGATCGATTTCCAGATCAAAAACGGCACTTCCGGGATTGTTCCCTGCGGCACTACCGGGGAATCCCCGACCCTGAATTTTGATGAGCATGAAGCGGTGATCCGGATTACCATTGAGCAGGTAAAAAAGAGGGTCCCGGTAATCGCCGGCACCGGCTCTAACTCCACGGAAGAAGCGATCAACCTCACTCAGCAGGCGGCAGAAGCCGGAGCGGATGCTTCTTTGCAGGTCAGCCCTTATTATAACCGCCCCACGCAGCGGGGTTTGTACGAACATTTTAAAGCGATTGCCGCTTCGGTAAAAATCCCGATCATCCTTTATAATATCGCCGGGCGCACCGGGGTGAATATCGAGCCGGAGACGATCGCCCGCTTGAGCCGCGACTGTAAAAATATTGTCGGGGTCAAAGAAGCTTCCGGAAGCCTGGACCAGATGTCCCGGATAAAACTGCTCTGCCCTAAAGAGTTCGAATTGATCTCCGGGGATGACGGGCTGACTTTGCCGGTTTTAAGTATCGGCGGCACCGGGGTCATTTCAGTAATCGCCAATATTGTGCCTAAGGATGTCGCGGACATGGTCGCGGCTTATGAAAAAGGGGATTTGAAAAAAGCCAAAGAGCTGCATTTTAAATTACTCCCCTTGATTAAAGCTTTATTCCTGGAAACTAATCCTATCCCGGTTAAAACCGCCATGGGCTTATTGGGGATGTGCGAGCCGGATTTACGTTTACCGATGTGTCCGATGTCGGATGATAATTTGAATAAACTCAAAGAAGCCTTGAAAATATACGGCTTACTGAAATCCTAAAAGGGAGCATCGATGATTAAATTAGGGATTACCGGGGCTTGCGGAAAAATGGGCAGGCGTATTTTTGAGCTGGCCGGTTACGACAAAGACTTCGAAGTCGCTTTGGCTTTGGAGAAAAAAGGCACGCCTTTGATCGGCAAGGACCTGGGGAGGATAAAAGTATCATCTAATTTAGACGGGATGTTCCTTATCGACGTTCTAGTGGATTTTACCCTGCCGGAAGCAACGGAGACCCATTTGGATTATGTCGCCAAATATAAAAAAGCCCTGGTTTTGGGGACGACCGGTTTGAGCGACGCGCAAAAGAATAAAGTGGAGGAGGTATCCAAGGTTATTCCGGTGGTGTTTACTCCGAACATGGCGGTGGGGATGAATGTCCTGTTTGCCATGCTCCCGGAAATTACCCAAAGGTTAGGGCCGGATTACAGTGTGGAGATAGTCGAGGCCCACCATAAAGCCAAAAAGGACGCTCCCAGCGGCACCGCTAAAAAATTAGCGGAAGTAATTACCCTGGTGTCCAAAAAAGAGATTCCGACGCATTCTATCCGCCTGGGGGATATTTTCGGGGACCACACGGTGATCTTTTGCGGAAATTCCGAACGCATCGAGATCAAGCATCAGGCGCATTCCCGGGACCTGTTCGTGGTCGGCGCTTTAAAAGCCGCGAAATGGATATTTGGAAAACCTGCCGGCCTTTATTCCATGCAGGATGTTTTGAAAGGATAAGCATGTTTAAATTATCAAAAAGAGTTCAAGCATTGCCTCCGTACCTTTTTTTGGAAATCGACAAGGCTAAGCGCCAGGCGCGTGCCGAAGGCAGGGATATCATCGACCTGGGTATCGGCGACCCTGACCAGCCGACCCCTAAATTCATTATCGACGCCCTGGCTCAAGCCGCGCTTGATCCGGCCAATCACCGTTACGCCTTAGATCAGGGGATGCCGGTATTGCGCGCCAGTATCGCTGATTGGTATAAAAAAAGGTTTAACGTAAAATTAGACCCCGGGACCGAAATTTTACCTTTGATCGGTTCCAAAGAAGGGATCGCGCATTTCCCCCTGGCTTTTCTAAACCCGGGAGATATCGCTTTGATTCCTGACCCTTGTTATCCGCCTTACAAAGGGGGAACGATTTTTGCCGGCGGTAAGCCGTATCTTATGCCGCTGAAACAGGAATATGGTTTTCTTCCCGACTTAAAGAGCATTCCGCGTTCAGCGCGGGCAAAAGCCAAGATCATTTATGTAAATTATCCGAATAATCCCACCGGGGCCTGCGCCAGCGATGAATTTTACGCCCAGCTTATCGAATTTGCGGCAAAAAACAAACTGATCATTGTTTCGGATGTGGCTTATTCGGAGATGGCCTACGACGGGTATAAACCGCGCAGCCTCCTGGAATTCCCCGGGGCCAGTGGAGTAACCATCGAATTCCACTCTTTATCGAAAACTTATAATATGACCGGCTGGCGTGTGGGCTGGGCCTGCGGCAACCCGGAATTGGTTTCCGGGCTGGCTAAAGTAAAAAGCAATATCGATTCCGGGATATTTTCGGCGCTCCAACTGGCCGGGGTGGCGGCTTTGAATGCCGGACCCGGGCATATCCAGGAGATGTGCGCGCTTTATCAGCAAAGGCGGGATATCCTGGTTGACGGGCTTAACCGTTTGGGTTGGAAGGTGGAAAAACCCAAAGCGACATTTTATTTGTGGATAAAATTACCGCCGAAATTTGAGGCGATCAGTTTCGCGGCGCACCTGTTAATGAATGCCAACATTGTGGTTACTCCCGGCGTAGGCTTTGGCCCGAACGGCAAAGGCTATATCCGGATGGCATTGACGGTTTCCGGCGAAAGAATGAAAGAAGCGCTGGAGCGCATCAAAAAAGTATCCTAACTGACATTATGGTTATTTGTTACCTTGGCGCCGGGTCAAACCTTGGCCGGCGCAGAAAGAACATCAAATTGGCAGTTAAATCCATCGCCGCTTTAAGCGGGACTAAAATAATCAAGGTATCCAGATTTATCCAATCCGCCCCTTGCGGCGGGCCGGCCGGACAGCCGGATTATCTCAACGCCGTTTTAAAAATCACCACCAATCTTTCTCCTTTAAACTTACTGAAAAAATTAAAAATAATCGAAAAAAAACTGGGCCGGACTCCGGCGAAGCGTTTTGGCCCGCGGCTTATCGACCTGGATATTCTTTTATACGGGGAGAGGATCCTGCGCAGCAAGACGCTGGCGATACCGCATCCGCGGATGTTTGAACGGGATTTTGTGACCAAGCCCCTGCTTGAGGTGCTATGAAAGTTATCCGCGACCCGCAGAAACTTGGCCGGTTGATCAAAGAAGTAAAGCGCAAGGGTAAAAGTGTCGGATTTGTCCCCACGATGGGTGCCTTGCACGCCGGGCATTTAAGCCTGATTAAGGAAGCCCGGAAGGAAAATGATTTTGTGGCGGCAAGTATCTTTGTCAATCCCGCGCAGTTCGGGCCGGCGGAAGATCTAAAAAAATATCCCCGGCCGCTGAAAAACGATCTTTTGCTTTGCCGGAAGCAAAAAGTAGATTTAGTTTTTCTGCCGGATCAACAAGCGATGTATCCGCAGGGATTTGTTACCTACGTTAATGTGGAAGAACTAAGTAACCGGCTTTGCGGGTTATCCCGTCCCGGCCATTTCCGGGGAGTGGCGACGGTAGTGGCCAAATTGCTTAATCTTATCGGCCCGGACCGGCTTTATCTTGGACAAAAAGACGCCCAGCAGGCGATCATTGTCCAAAGAATGGTCAAGGACCTGAATTTTCCGGTTAAGCTCCGGGTTTTACCGACAGTGCGCCAGGAGGGCGGATTGGCTTTAAGTTCGCGTAATGTTTATCTAAACGCTAGCCAAAAACCGCAAGCCACGGTTTTATTCAAAGCTTTATCGCTGGCAAGATCTTTGATCGATCAGGGGCAGACCAACGCCGAAAGGATTATCCGAAGAATGAAGGAGCTGATCGCCAGAAAAAAGGAAGCCAGGATCGATTATGTGGCGATCGTTGATTTAGAGAAGTTAAACCCGGTAAAAAAGATAGATCAGGACTGCTTGATCTGCCTGGCGGTTAAAATCGGTAAAACCCGCCTGATTGATAACTTAGTGATTACCCATGAAAAAAATTAAAATCGGGCTTGTCGGCTGCGGAGCGATCGGCAGCTCCCTGGCTAAGGAAATAGCGTTTAAGATGAAGGAGAGCGCAGTTTTGTCCGGGCTCTACGATATCCGCCCGCAGATGTCCCAAGCGCTTTCCCGGCAGCTGACGAAAAGCGAAAAACTTCGCGTAAACAGCCTGGAGGCCCTGATCGCCAGAGCGGACCTGGTAATTGAAGCCTCCAGCGCCAGGGCCGCCTGGGAAATTACGCGTAAATCTTTAGCCGCCGGGCGCATGGTCATGGCGATGAGCGTGGGTGGCCTGGCCGGGCATTTAAAGGAATTATCCCTTTTAGCTAAACGGTCCGGAGCCCGGCTTTACCTTCCCAGCGGAGCGGTCACCGGAATCGACGCTTTAAAAGCGGCAAATATCGCCGGAGTAAAAAGCATAATTTTAACTACGCGCAAGCATCCGGACGCATTTAAAGGCGTGGCGTATGTGGAAAAGAAATTTAAACTGGCGGGTTTAAAAAAAGACAAGGTGCTTTTTAACGGCAGCGCGCTGCAGGCGGTTAAATATTTCCCGCAGAATATTAATGTGGCGGCGGTATTAGGCCTGGCCGGCATCGGCCTGGCTAAAACCCGGGTGCGCATAATCGCCAGCCCTTTTACGCGTAAAAACATCCATGAGATCCTTATTGAATCAAAAGCCGCCAAAATTTTTACGCGCACGGAGAATATCGTGCATCCGCGCAACCCGAAAACTTCATATTTGGCGGTGCTCTCGGCGATCGCCGCTTTAAAGCAGATTTTTCAACCGGTGAAGATAGGGACGTAACCGGAGAGTATAACAAAATTTAACACAAAGAAAGGGGGTGAATACAAATATGGCAGATAAAGTAGCGAAGTTAGGAGTAAAAAGGGAAAAAGGATACCTCTATTACATCGACAAGCAAGGCGATGTCTCTTGCGCCAAAATGGCAAGAGGAGCCAAAAAAGGAGGTAGCCCCAAAAAGGTAGCCAAATGCGGTATTAAAAGAAAAGTCGGATACCTTTATTTCTTGGATAAAAAGGGTGATGTTTCCTGCGCCAAGATGAAAAGAGGCGGGAAGAAGAAAAAGAAATAAGGCGTCTGTTTGAAAAATTGGCCCCTGTAGGCGCGGGACCCCGTGTTTACAGGGGCTAATTTTATTGTTATAATATTTTTCTGATCGATCGCAACCTTACCTGCCGCAAGATGGATTTGGATAAAAAAATCAAACACTGGAATAAATTTGTTATCGCTCTTTTTGCCGTGGCGGTTGCCAGGCTCCTTATCAATTCCTTGTTTTCGGTGGCTTTCCGCAGCGGGGTAGATGAGGGGTATTATTTTTATTACGCGCTGAAAGTATATACCGGAGGGATGGCGGCTCTCAAAGGGCTTTTAGATGTTTATATTGCCAACAGTTCCTTCTGGGGTTTTCCCGTCCCCTTGCGTTTCGGTTTCATCATTATTGCGTCATTATTCTGCCGGGTTTTCGGGGCATCCTTTATTTCGCTTGCTTTTATTTCCTATATTTCATTTTTCTGCGCGGTATTCGTCGCCTACTGGCTCAGCCGCAGGATTTTCGGGGAAAATACCGCTTTTTTGTCCGGGCTGCTGTTTCTGGTTTCGCCGCTGGCGCTGGCGCTGTCCCGCCGGGCGCTTGCGGACAGCGCGTCAAACTTTTTTTTATTGTCCGCGCTTTTATTGCAGATCGACTATTTTACCGGGTCCGGGCAGCGGTGGAAGAAATGGGTGCTTTCGGGGGTAATTTTTCTTGCGCTGGCTTTTAAGGAAACAAATATCCTATTTATTATTTCTTTGGCGGTTTCTTCTCTGGCATTTTTGCCGTTAAAAAGTTTAAGGCAGATCATTGGCGATTGGGTGGTTATTTATTTTTTGCCGGTGATTTCTATTTTTGCGGCCTACCAATTCCTGTTCGGCAGTATTCGGCATGTTTTTATGGCGCTTTTTTTCCTGCCTTCCGTCAATTCCCAGTGGTATACCTCGGTTTTTCAGTCCGGGCCCTGGTTCCGTTATCTGATGGATCTTCTCCTTATTTCACCGTGGGTAACCCTTCTGGGTTTTTATTATCTGATAGATGTTTTTGTGAGTAACCAGAAAAAAGAGGAGCGGGCGTTGGCCCTGTTTATTCTTACGACAATCATCGTTTTTTCGTTTTTTCCTAAAAATTTACGCTATGTCAGCGCGATCGATTATCCGTTGCGGGTTTTTGCCGTGCTGGCGCTTTTTCGCCTCGGCAAACAAAACGGCAGCAAGAATGCATTCAGTTTTGTATTTACGGTTGTTTCTTTTATCTGTATCGCGGAGTTGGCGGATTTTTTCAGTATCTTTGTCCAGTGGGGTTTGTATGATCCGGTAAGTTTCGGGCTGTTAACCGTTCGGGAGATCATTCCACGGTTAATTTAAAAACCAGTCAGGTGTCTATGGAAAATCAACATATTATTATCCGCGGGGCGCGGGAGCATAATCTGAAGAACATTTACCTTGCCTTGCCGCGGAACAAATTAATCGTGGTCACCGGCTTAAGCGGTTCGGGAAAATCCAGCCTGGCCTTCGATACGATCTACGCGGAAGGACAGCGCCGTTTCGTGGAGAGCCTTTCCAGTTATGCCCGCCAGTTTTTGGAGCAGCTGCAGAAGCCTGATGTGGATTTTATTTCCGGTTTGTCCCCGGCGATCGCCATCGAACAGCGTTCTGCCGGAGGAAACCCGCGTTCGACGGTTGCCACGCAAACCGAAATTTACGATTATTTGAGGCTGTTATTTGCCAGGATCGGCAAGGTCCATTGTTATAAATGCGGCCGGCCGATCCAAAGCCAAAGCGCCCAGGAAATAGTCCAGACGATCATGGAGCAGTATCCCGGCAAGGATATCCAGATACTGGCGCCTTTGATCCAGGGGAAAAAAGGGGAGCACCGGGAAATTTTCGCCCAGATCCAAAAATCCGGTTATGTGCGCGCCAGGGCCGACGGCAAAATTTATGAGCTTCCGGCAAAGATTAAATTACATAAATATAAGATCCATAATATCGATGTGGTCGTCGACCGGCTTTTAATCAAGCCGGATGCCGCTAAAAGGGTCACTGATTCCGTGGAGACCGCGCTTAAGGCCGGAGCAGGCACGATCATTATCATCTCCGCTAAAGATAAAGATCTGACCTTAAGCGAGCAATATGCCTGTTTGAATTGCGGCATAAGTTACGGGGAGATCCAGCCGCGCAATTTCTCATTCAATTCTCCTTACGGGGCCTGTGTCGAATGCAACGGTTTAGGCACTAAGCTGGAATTTGACCCGGACCTGATCATCCCGGATAAAACTAAGAGTATAAACGGGGGGGCGCTGGCCCCCTGGAAACGCGGAGGGCGCGGGTATATTCTCTATTACCGCTGGCTGCTGCGGGAGCTCAGCCGGGAACTGAGGTTTGACCTGGATACTCCTTTTAAAAACCTGCCGAAACAAATCCAAAAAGCCATTTTTTACGGGACTAAAGAAGTGATCGGCAATAAACCTTTTGAAGGGATCATCCCGCACCTGGAAAGGCTGTTCCACCAGACTGACAGCGATTATTTAAAGGAAGAGATCAGTAAATTCATGTCTACCTTATCCTGCCCGGCTTGTAACGGCGCCCGGCTTAAACCGGAGACTTTAGCGGTCAAGGTCAACCAGAAAAATATCTGGCAGGTCACCCAGATGCCCATAAAAGACGCGCAGGATTTTTTCTCCGGGTTAACCCTGACCGAAAAAGAAAAGCTGGTCAGTTACCAGGCGTTAAAAGAGATCAACCAGAAATTGAAATTCTGCGTGAACGTGGGGCTGGATTACCTGGCCCTGGACCGCAAAAGCTCCACTTTGTCCGGCGGAGAGGCGCAGCGTATCCGGCTGGCGACTCAGGTTGGATCCGGGCTGGTTGGAGTTTTGTATGTGCTGGATGAGCCCAGTATCGGATTGCATCAGCGGGATAATGAAAAACTGCTGGCGACTTTAAAGGCTTTAAGGGATTTAGGCAATACCCTGGTAGTGGTGGAGCATGATGAAGCTACGATCCTTGCCGCGGATTACATTGTCGACCTCGGGCCGGGGGCGGGCAGGCACGGCGGAGAGGTTATTTTTTCCGGCACCAGGGAGGAGCTTTTAAAAAGCAAGGATTCCCTGACGGCCAAATATATCCGCAAAGAGCTCACCATTCCAACCCCTCAAGAGCGGCGCGATTGGCGGAAGAATAAATATATCCAGATCAAGGGGGCCAGTGAGCACAACCTTAAAAATATCGATGTGCGTTTCCCTCTGGGAAATTTTATTTGCGTGACCGGGGTATCCGGAAGCGGCAAATCGACTTTGATCAATGATATCCTTTACCCGGCTTTGGCCCAAAAGATCTACCGCTCCAAAGAAAAACCCGGAGCTTTTAAAACAATGAGCGGCGCCGCGGAGGTCGATCAGGTGATCGTGGTAGACCAGTCGCCCATCGGCCGGACCCCGCGTTCTAACCCGGTTACCTATACCGGAGTATACAGCCACATCCGGGAGATATTTACCCAGCTTCCCGAAGCACGTTTGCGCGGATACAAACCGGGAAGATTTTCATTCAATGTGAAAGGCGGACGCTGCGAGGCCTGCGGGGGGGATGGAATTAAAAAGATCGAAATGCATTTTCTTCCCGATGTGTACGTGAAGTGCGACGTGTGCAAGGGGTTGAGGTTCAATCAGGCGACCCTGGAGGTAAAATATAAAGGCCATTCTATTTCCGATGTTTTAAATATGACGATCGAAGAAGCGCTGGAGGTTTTTAATAATATCCCTAAAATTAAAAATACCCTGGGGTATTTAAATGATGTCGGTTTAGGCTACCTGCAGTTGGGCCAGAGCGCCACTACGCTTTCCGGAGGAGAGGCGCAAAGGGTTAAGTTGTCCTCGGAACTAAGCAAGCGTTCCACCGGAAAAACGCTTTATCTGCTTGATGAGCCGACTACCGGGCTGCATTTTGCGGATGTGGCCAGGCTGGTCACGGTTTTACAGCGTTTGGTCGACCGCAAAAATACGGTGGTGGTGGTTGAGCATAACCTGGAAGTGATCAAATGCGCCGATTATATTATCGACTTGGGCCCTGAAGGCGGGGATAAGGGAGGGGAGGTAGTCGCTGCCTGCAGCCCTGAAGAGTTGATCCGGATCGGGCGGTCCTACACCGCTAAATTCCTTAAAGAAGTTTTAACCGTCCAATGAGCCTGCCATTTACTAAATCCCGCGTTTTTCGTTTATTTAATATTAAGATTGCCGGGGCATTAATCCTGATTTTATTCCTGGTTTCCAACGGGTTGGCCTATGAAGATCCCAAGGAAACCGAGCTGCTTTTTATGGCCAGGAAGGCATATGAAGACGGATTTTATGAAGTGAGCCTGGGGATGCTGCAAAGGTTCCAAAGGACTTATCCGGGTTCGGATAAGTCCGCGCAGGCCCGCCTTTTAAGCGGCCAGTGTTATTTCAACCAGGGCCGTTACCTTGAGGCTTTGAGTATTTTTGAGAACCTGCAGGGTAAGCCGGAAGCCGCTAACCTTCAGGACGCTGTCTATTTCTGGATGGCGGAAGTGTATTTTAAAAGCAGCAATTTCGAAAAGGCGGCGCAGCTTTATCAAAAATTGACCGATAATTTTCCCCAGTCATCTTTTTTGCCGGCAGCTTACTATTCCCTGGGATGGAGTTTTGCCCAGTTGGGTAAATTCGAGCCGGCCAGCCAAACCTTTAATCGTTTGATCGAAAAATTCCCCCGCGAACCCCAGAGTAAAGACGCCGTTTTTAAGCTGATCGAATGCCTTTATAACCTTAAAAAATATACCGAACTGGATGCCCGGGCCAAGCCGGCCTTCAAGCTTTACGCCAATGATCCCACGCGCCTTCCTTATTTATATTTCTATCTTGCCGAGTCGCAGTTTTATTCCAATAATTTCGAGGAAGCCGCTAAGAACTACATTAAATCCGCGCAAATCTCCCGGGAACCCCAGGTCCAGGCTTTGGCCAAGCTGGGGCTGGGCTGGTCGTATCTTAAGCTTTTAAAATATAAGGATGCCGAAGGAATAATCATGGGGATAAAACCGGAGAGCCTGGATAAAAAAAGTACGGAGGTGCTTTTATTGGGGCAGGCGGTATTGATGGCGCAGACCAACCGGACCTATGAAGCGAAAAGATTGTACGAACAGCTTATCGGGCTGAGCAGCGATCCGCTGATTTCCCTCCAGGCCTATCTTGGTAAGGCCGACGCGCATTTCAATCTGGCGGAATACAGCCAGGCGGTAAGCCTATATAAGGAGGTCCTGGAAAAAATAGAAAAGCAGGGGCTTAAGGAAAGCCTGCCTGCCGAACTGATCGACAGGCTCCGCTATAACCTCGGTTTGGCTTATCTCAGGCTGGGACAGGCCGACGCCAGCCTGGATATTTTTAACACTATTCCCGACAGCGATCAGACGGTAAAGGTCGATCTGCTTTTTCAGATCGGCCAGGCATACGAAGACGCCGGCGGCCTGGCCAAGGCGGAAGAGACTTACGCGATGCTTTTAAGATTGTATCCGGATTCGCCTTTTTCCGATTACGCGCAATACCAGCAAGCCGGCCTGCAGATAAAGAGAAAGGATTACGACAGCGCGGTGGCTAACCTTAAAGCGATGCCGAACAAATATCCGCAGTCTAAACTTTTGCCTGACGCCGCGTATGCCCTGGCAACGGCATATTTTACCCAAGGCGATTATGCCCGGGCAGCGGAGGTTTTTTCCCGGTTCAGTTATGAATTCAGGTCCAGCCCGCTTAGCCCCCAGGCATTATACCTGCTGGGGACGGTATTTATCAGCCAGGGAAAGTTCAGTGACGCCCTGGAAGTTTTTAAGGGGCTGGCCAAGCAGGATCCTTTGGATATGGAATTAAAAGAGAAGGTCGAATATGAGATCGCGGATTGTTATTATAAGCTGGGGCAGGAGATCGAAGCCTTGAACCGGTTTAAGCTTCTGCGCACTAAATACCCTAATTCCCAGCTTAGCCCGGATGTATTATGGTGGCTGGGCCAGTATTATTACCGGAATAAAGACTTAAACCTTGCCCGCAGGTATTTCGACGCTTTGACTAAGGACTTTCCGCAAAACCAATTGGCTCCGGGCGCTTACTACGCTTTAGGTTTGACTTTTTCCGATGAAAATCAATTTGACCAGGCCGCGGAGAATTTTAAGCAGGCGATCAAGTTGGGGAACCCGGATGTAAAGGCGCAAAGTGAGGCGGCATTAGCCGACACTTATAACCGCTCAGGAAAATCCGATGAGGCATTTGAAGAGTATAATCGCATAATTAACGACGCCTCCGGTTTAGGGACATCTTATTTCCCACGGGTGGCGCAGGTCTATTATAAGATGGGAAACTATCCGGAGGCAAAAAAATATTATCTAAAAAGTTTGGAGGCAGCTGCTTCCGGAGAGCAAACCGCTCAGCTGCGTTTTAGCCTGGCGGAGGTGCTTGACGCTAATTCCGAGACAGAGGAGGCGGTCAAACAATATCTAACTGCCGCTGAATTATCCAGCCAAAACCCGGGGTTATTCACGCGCTCGCTTTTACGCGCGGCAAAGCTGGATGAGGATAAGGAAAACTATAAAGAAGCCCTGCGGATTTACCGGCAGCTCATCGAGAAAGTTCCGCAAGCCCCGGAAGCAAGTTTCGCGCAGGAGAGGATCGATTGGATTAAAGTCAACACGAGAGCAGATAGGGGAAAGTAGGGGCTGGTTAGCTTTTATCAATAAGATAACGTATCATTTTACTAGTGTAACAACAACTTAGATAAAAATATGTTGACTTATTGAGGAATGTTTATAAAATGAATTCAATGGAGGGACAAAATATGATCATCGAGATTGGTATAATTGCTGGGGAAATCTGGCATTTTTTGGATCAGCATGGTGAAGTAAACTTGACAGCATTGACCAGGGGTATTGACCGTCCCCGCGACAATATTTTAATGAGCTTAGGTTGGCTTGCCCGCGAAGGCCACGTAGTTTTAGTCCAGGAAAATAATGACTACCGGATCCATTTAAGAAAAGATGCTTGAAAAAAATAAAAAGGGGATGGTGCTTTTTATTGTTTTAGGTGTCTTGCTCGTAGTCGTGATTTTAAGCGTGGCGATCCTGGAGGTTATCGCCAGCCACGCGCGTTTAACCCACCATCAGGTAAGCCGGATCCAGGCCGTATATGCCGGCAAAGCCGGCCTGGTTTATGCCCTGGAAAAGTTGCGGGTGGGCACTGCTGGAGGTGGCTGGAATTTTGCTTCATGTACGCCGGGTTCTCCCTGTACGGTTCCAGAAACCTTTCCCTCTTCCGTTAGCTCAGTTAAGATTACTTTTCAGCCCGGCGGTCCGCCGGCAAGAGCCGATGGTTCGATTTGTGTTCCTCCTCTCGGATACAGCTATTGTGTAGACGCTACCGTTAATTATCTGTTTGACCCCAATAACCCATAGTTCAACCGCATATCCCCGCTATTTTCCCTCACTGAATATTTTTACAGTAAAGTAAGTTTATTATAGTCTGCATAATAATAAGTAACTTATTTTATCGACGAGCTTTGATGTCTCAAAGTAAGTTTGAGTAAGAATAAAGATAACTATAATAAAAAACACTTGACAAAGTATAACCAATATGTTTTAATTAAGTACGTGATGATTTAAAAAAAGGAAAAAGCTGTAAAATGTCAAGACTGATCGATATCGACGAATTAGCGGATTACCTTAAGCTTAAAAAGCAGACCATCTATAATTGGCTTAATCAACGGAAGATCTCCGGGATCAAGGTGGGAGGAGTCTGGAGATTTGACCGCAAAGATATCGATAACTGGTTAAGGAGCAAGAAGCGCGAAACCACTACGCCCAGTCAGGGAGAAAATAGATGAACTCTTTAGGCATATATTTCGGGATCAAAGACATCAATGTGGTCGAAACCAACGGGAATAAGATCGTTAATAACATCCGCCTGCCGCACCCTAAACTGGAAATATCCGAGCTGGAAGAGAAGGTGCCGACAGATGTAAAAATAATCGCTTTGCTTAAAGACGCCTTTCGCAGTTACCGGATCAATGCCGGTGAAGTTACTTTCTGTATTTCCGGCCAGGACCTGGTTATCCGTACCTTTGAAATTCCCCTGCTTCCTGCCAGCGAAGTGAGGAGCGGGGTGAGTTTCGAGGCTAAAAAATACATTCCTTTTAAGCTGGAAGATCTGGATTATGATTTTCAGCTGCTTTATAATAAGAAGAATAAAACCAGCCTGGTCCTTTTTGTGGGGATCAAAAAAGAGATCCTTTCCAATTACCTTTCTTTTGCCAAACAGCTTAACCTTAAGATCAACGCCCTGGAATACTCGGCTTTCAGTGTTTTACGCTTCCTGAAACTTTCCGGGGTAAGCGATGCCGGGATGATCGCCAGCATTTGTTTCGATCTGAACAACGAGGATGAAGCCAATTTTACCGTTTATGAAAACGGGTTCTCCCTGTTCAGCCGTGATTTTGATTTTGCCGGCGAACCGGCGGGATTCGAACAGACTGCCGAAAGCGACCTCCAGCAAAAACAGGAAAAGCTTAAAAAAGAAGTACGCATCTCTTTTGATTACTATAACCGCAAGTTTCCGGATAAAGCCGTAAAAAATATTTTCGTCGTTTGCGATAAAGAGAGCACCGTAGGATTAAAAGCCTCTTTCGCCGAATTTGCCATTCCGGTTAAATTCGTCGATCCGCAGAAGGCGCTGGGCAAGACCGCCGGCTATTCTTCAATACTGGTTAAAAGTTTTTCCGCGGCTTTATTTAAATC
This sequence comes from Candidatus Omnitrophota bacterium, assembly GCA_903852325.1. Taxonomy (GTDB): domain Bacteria; phylum Omnitrophota; class Gorgyraeia; order Gygaellales; family Profunditerraquicolaceae; genus UBA6249. The sequence continues at coordinate 5,647 of CAINQO010000073.1, read as the reverse complement.
CGCTCCGCTCAAAATGAAGATAAGCCTGATCGCTTCAAGGCTTAAAGCCGCCCGGGCCGCTACTTCCGCCGGGCCGCTGGCTTTATTCGAAGGGCTTAAGCTGGATTTAAAATATATTCTTCTCGGGGCGGTATTATGTATCGCTGTTTTCGGCTACGGAGTAATGCGCACGCAAGCCAGGCAGCAGGAATTGGCGGGGATTATAAGCCAGCGGGTAAAGATCACCTCTGTGCCTGCCAGCGATAACCTTCAGGACCTCCAGAATGCCAGCACAAAATACAAGAAAAAGATAGCGGCGCTGGATAATGTCATAAAAAATCAGGTTTACATTACACCTATACTTAATGTGATCCCGCAGGCTATGCCCAAAGGCGTATGGCTGGATTCCTTTACATTTTCCCCGGGCGGCAAGAATCTGCCGATGCAGCTTGACCTTAATGGGGAAGTTTACCTGAAGGATAACGATCAGGAATTTGAATCGGTAAACCTGTTTCTGGCAAACCTAAAGAAGGACCAGGTATTTTCCCGTTATTTTAAAGAAATTCTTATCAATTCTATTGATCGCAGGAGTGTCGGCAATAAAACTTTAGCGGTATTCAGGATCAGCTGTAAAAGTATTCCGGAGAAGAAATAATGATAAACTCCAATCTAATCGAAAGAAATAAAAACATGATCATCAACGCCGTAGTAATCATTGTTGCGTTGATCATCGCTTTTCAGTTCTATAAAAATTCAAGCAATCAGATCGAGGACCTGGTGAGGCAGCAAAACGAGGCGATAGAGAAAAATAAAGTCACTCAGGAGATCGCCAGCCTGGAGAAAAAAGCGGAGCAGTACCGGGGTAATTTTGTCCGCAAGGACCTGGCTTCGGTAATGGATATAGTTTCGGGGATGGCGAAAAGTTCTTCCGTAAGGATCCTTTCCGTAAAGCCCTACTCCGAAGAACCGATGGATAATTACCTTAATTCCTCATTTATGATCACGATGCGCGCTCCCAGCTACCATGCCCTGGGTGATTTTATCAGTAAGATCGAAAATGATAAGGATGTTTACCTGGTCAGCGAGGTGAGCATCAACGCGGTGCCCATAAATATCGAAGGAAAAGAAGCCAGCGTCGAATTGGACGTTAACTTAAAAATTAATACTATTTCTTACTTGTAAGATGAGACTAATCCTTAAATATTTAGCTTTCGGGTTTTTACTTACCGCTGCCGCCGGGCAGGGTATTGCTTTGGCGGAAGACGCTGCCGGAGCCGTTCCCGTCCGTCCGGTGATGGAATATAAATCCGATAAATTACGCGACCCTTTCAAGAATTATCTGACCGAAGAAAAGCCCGAGCCTCTGCCCCAGGAAACAGCGGTAGTGGAAAAACCGCAATTAGACCTGAATAAATTCACGGTTACGGGAATAATCTGGGGGGTGAGGGTTCCCCAGGCGATTATCAACGGGCGTGTTTTAACCATCGGCGATAAGCTGGAAGGGGCGGAAATCATTAGTATTGAAAAAAAGGGGATAACCGTCAGTTTCGGCGGAGGGATTTTCGATTTGCCTTCCCCGGGGCTATCTTCAACGACGCCGGCGGCAAGTCCAACGAATAAATAACTATATTTTTGGTCTTCATTTTATTAAAGGAGGTTCACATGAAAAAATTATTCATTACAACCGCAGTTGCCTTTTTCATCATGTTCGCTTTTTTTGTTTCGCGGTTAAGCGCCCAGGATGAGCCGCCGCTTTCCGGCAAGGAAGTGACGATCTCGATGGATTTCAGGGACTCGCAGCTCAAAGACCTTCTGAAGGTATTCTCGATCCAGGCGGGGTTGAATTTTATCGCTTCCGAATCCGTCCAGGACAGGAAGATTACCCTTTATCTGGATAAGGTCCCCCTGGGGCAGGCGATGGATAAGATCTTCAGCGCCAACAATTTGACTTATGAGCTGGATCCTGAGGCCAATATTTTTGTGGTTAAAGAATGGGGAAGGATGGAAACTGAAACGGTCACCCAGATTTTTTACCTCAAATATGCCTCCGTGTCTACATCCTCGATAAAAGACGAATTGTCCAAAAGCCTGGCTATTGGGGTAAGCGGCGTTAATTCAAGCAGTAAAAGTAAATATCATGAAGAGGGGGAAAGCGGTATTACCAGCGCGGTAAAGAAGTTGCTGTCTGCACCTCCTGTCGGTTCGCTGATTGAAGATTTCCGGACCAACAGCCTGATCATCACGGATACTCCGATGAAAATGAAAGTCATCAATCAGGTAATTAAAGCCCTGGATGTGGCGGTGCCGCAGGTGCTCCTGGAAGTAGAGATGCTGGATGTAAGTAAGAATGCGATAGATAAGGTGGGGTTTAAGTTCGGGGATACTCCTTTTACCGCCATCATTACCGGTGCTTCTGCGGCAATGGGTTTTCCATATGGTTCCTGGGGCAAGATTATTTCAAATGGGGCCAAAGGCTTAATTGATATAAATGATCCGCTTCTCGGTGGGGCTTATGATATGCAGCTGGATTTTATTCGAAATCTGTCAGATACCAAATTTTTAGCGCGTCCCAAGCTGCTTACTTTGAATAATGAATCCGCGGAGATATCGATCACCAAGGATGAGGTCGTGGGAAGGGTAGAGACACCTGGTACGCAGACTTCCGCGCCTACGGTCAACTATACCCGGTCTACCGATCTAGCGCTAACCCATGAAGGAACGGGTATATTTTTGCGGGTTACTCCGCAGGTTAACCTGGATGTCAACGAAATAACCATGGTCATTAACCCTAAATCAAGCGCTTCCAGTGTGAGTGCCTTAAGTACCGCGGAAAACCCGCAATCGGATGTGGAAGTAAGGTCTACAAGATCCATTGTCAAAGTTAAGGACGGAGAAACCATTGTGTTAGGCGGCTTGATTCATCAGGATTCTAATGTTACAATTAAGAAGCTGCCGATCCTTGGCGATATTCCGTTTGTGGGAGTTTTATTCAGGCATAAAGACCAGCCTTCCGGGCTGGAGAGGGAGTTAGTAATTTTTATTACTCCACATATTGTCAGGGATAAAACGGATGTCAAATTAGGCCAGCTTCAGAATATTCAGTTGCCGATCAGGGAGCAGGCTTTAGCCGGCGGAGGAAACCGCGATTATATTATTAATTCCAGCATGAGTAAATTCGATAAGACCGTTAATGGCAAAAGATAATTATTTAAGGTTAGGCGATTTTTTATTAAAAGAAGGCATAATTACTGCCAGCCAGCTGGAGAAGGCGGTCACCATCCAAAGACAGGAAGGCGGCCGCTTAGGCGAGATCCTGATTAAACTGGGGATCGTCAAAGAAGAGCAGGTGCTTGCGGCTTTATGCAAACAGTTGAATATGCCTTACTTTTCCCTGGGAACCGGGATGCTTAAGCCGGCAACGGATCAGGGGCTGGAGAATCTTATCCCGCATGAATTTGCTTTTAAGAATGTTGTCCTGCCGCTTTCCCGGATGTTGCGTTCCCTGACGGTAGTCTTGTCCGACCCGCTGGATATCCTGCTTATCGACAGCCTCCGGAAATTAACCGGCAATGAAATCAACCCGGTAATCGCTACCCGCTCCGACATTTTAAAAGCGATCGAAGAATTTTACGGCAAATCTTCGATGCTTAAAGACGCGGTTGAGTCCAGTTATGACGTAGAAGCCGGTGTCACTCAAAGGGCCGAAGACCTCGGGCAGGAGCTTAGTCTTGATAAACTGATCGCCAGGGCAGAGGAAGCCCCGGTCGTAAAGCTGGTCGACTTAATTATCCGCCAGGCAATCGGAGAGCGGGCTTCCGACATCCATATTGAACCTTTTAAAGACAGGATTTCTTTACGTTACCGGATTGACGGAAAACTTTATGAAATCCCCCCGCCGGCCAAGCATTTACATTTGCCGCTTGTTTCCCGTATTAAGATCCTGGCAAAACTGGATATCGCCGAAAAAAGGCTGCCGCAGGACGGAGCGATCCTGGTCCGGATCGAAGACCGGCCGATCGATATCCGCGTTTCGCTGATCCCGACTATTTACGGGGAAAAAGCCGTTTTGAGGATTTTGGACCGGGGCGGGATCACTCTTAATTTGAATTATCTGGGTTTTGACGGAAAGCAGCTTGAGGAAATGCGTAAGGCGATTTTTTCTCCTTACGGGCTGGTTTTAATCACCGGACCTACCGGCAGCGGAAAGTCCACCTCGCTTTACGCGATTTTAAATGAAATCAAAAGCCCTTCTAAAAATATTGTTTCCGTAGAGGACCCGGTAGAATACAAAATGGATGAGATCAATCAGGTGCAGGTAAAGCCGGAGATCGGACTTACCTTTGCAGCGGCCTTGCGCAGTTTTCTGCGCCAGGATCCCGACATTATGCTGGTTGGAGAAATCCGTGATTTGGAAACCGCCCAGATTTGCATCCGTTCAGCGCTTACCGGCCACTTAGTTTTAAGCACTCTGCACACTAATGACGCCCCGACAGCGGTGAGCCGTCTAATGGATATCGGTATCGAGCCTTATATGCTTGCTCCTTCGCTTTTGTGTATTGTCGCCCAGAGGCTTGTGCGTAAACTATGCCCGGATTGTAAAGTGGCTTACGAACCTACTCCCATCAAGCTCAAAACTGCCGTGATCAAAGCGGAATTGATCTATGGGCCCAAAGGTTGCACAAAATGTAACAATGCCGGGTACAAAGGAAGGACCTGTCTTTTGGAAGTGCTGCCTATTACCATGGAAATACAGGATCTTATCAACCAGAGAGCTTCCTTCCAAAAAATCCGCGAGGTTGCCAGAGCTTCCGGCATGCAAACCCTTTATGAATCAGGGATTAAATTAGTGGAAAAAGGGATTACTTCCCTGGAAGAGGTCCTTTCCATTACTTTGGGGGCGGATTAATGCCGAAGTTTTATTATATCGCCAGAAATCGCACGGGAAACAAGGAAACCGGTTTTGAGGATGCTCCCAGCCAGGAGGACGCGGTAACCAGGATCCAAGCTAAAGGTTTGATCGTAGTTAATGTTATCCCTGAGGATTCCGGCGGGATCACTGGCGATGCGGCCGGGAAACTGGTAAAAGTCAGGCTCAAGCCTAAACACGGCAGGATTACCAGTGAAGACCTTATGCTTTTTTGCCGCCAGCTGGCTACTTTGATCGGGGCGGGAGTCACCATTTTGATGAGCCTGGAGGTTATTTCCAAGCAGGTGGCCAGTAGAAGGCTCTATGATGTGAGCATGGACTTGAAAAAAAGTATGGAGGCGGGCTTAAGTTTTCATGAGGCATTGGCCGCGCATCCGAAAATATTTTCCGACCTGTGGATTAACCTGGTGGAAAGCGGCGAAGCCAGCGGCAACCTGGCGGTAGTTTTGAACCGCCTGGCCGCCTACCTGGAAAAAGAGGCCCAATTCCGGAACAAAATTATTTCGGCTTTGGTTTATCCGGCAATTTTAACCCTAGTCGGATTCGGCGCGCTTTTGATCTTATCTTTAAAAATAATCCCGACCTTCGCGGAAATTTTCAAAAGTTTCGATATTACTTTGCCTTGGCTTACGCAGTTCCTGGTGAATGTAAGCACCTTTATCAAAAAAAATATTTTACTTTTGCTATTTTTGGCCGGGACCGGGATTTTTCTTTTCCGGCAATATATCCACACTAAGGTGG
>CAINQO010000072.1 GCA_903852325.1 Candidatus Omnitrophota bacterium | reverse complement strand
TGTGGCTGGCACGCCCATCCGCACCTCGCCCGTCTCCGGTCCCGCCGTGATCTGTTCGCGGTCCCCGGCCGCCACGGACCGCTGCGCCAGGCGTCTTAAGGCCGGCGCGTGGAAGAGGTCCGGCCCCAGGTTGACCGATAGCCAATAGGGGGCGGGCAGGCCCGCGGCCTGTTTCCAGGCCCCGGCCACGCAGGCCAGCTCCAACTCTTGGTGGAGGCCGTGGTAGGCCGCGGCCGCGAAGAGCTTATCGGCCCGCTCAACCGGGCCGCCGACCGGGCCGCGGACCAGGGCCTCGAATCCCACGGGCTTGAGGTCGTGCAGGCTCACGATGGGCTGCAGGTGAAAGTCGAGGCGGCCGCAGCGCAGGATATCATGCAAGTGCGCCAGCGAGACGCCAGGCGCGGTCGTGTTGAACTCGGGGATGCGGTCGGCCAGTGCTTTCCAGAGCGGCTCCGGCTCGGTCAGGCCAGAAGGCACTCGGAGCACGCCGAAGCGGAATTCCACGTGCATGGCCGCGGCGCGGCCCAACTCCGCGTCGAGCATCTCGCGTATCAGATCCATGCCGGTTTCGGTCATGGCCGAGATTTGGTCTTCAACGTCGAAGCCGACGGCCCAGGTCTTCATGCGAAAGGGAGCCATCCAGACGCCGAACTGGGGAGTGAATGGCGCGCAGAGCGGTGCGTGGCGGCTGAGCACGCGGTGGGCGATGCGGCCGAAGCGCCGGGTGATGTCCCGGTGCACGACCTCGCTGATCCGGTTGCCGTGCATGAACTGCATCTCGGCAGGGTCGTGGAAGCGGAAAGCTAGTACGTAGGTGGGCTGTCTTCGGGAGGCCGCTTTCTCCATGGCCGAGGCTCCTAAGCGTGTAGTATAGCTAATTCGCCGCCAGACTTTTGTAGAATGAACATCGTCGCATCAAGTGCCTTCAGATGAGAGAGAACATAGGCCTGCTGTCCTGCATCTCCATCCTGTTCTTCGTGATGGATCCTTTAGGCAACATCCCGGTCTTCGTCGGGTTGCTTAAGGACCTTTCCGCGGAGAGGATGCGCCGCATCATCCTGCGCGAGCATTTGTTCGCCTTAGGTCTGCTGTTCTTCTTCCTTTTCTTTGGGCAGTTCTTCCTGCAGGTCCTCGGTATCCAGGACCCGGCTCTGGGCATCTCCGGCGGCGTAAGGCGCTCAATATTCATCCCCAGCGCCTCTTTTTCCTTATAGCCATACATCTTTTCGGCTCCCCGGTTCCAGGCGGTAATCCTGCCCTCTAAGTCATGGATGATGATTGAATCATTGGAGTCGCGCACCACCGTCTCATAACGCCTGGTAAATTGGTGCTGCTGCCAGGTTTCGGTATACAACTTTTCAAGCTCCGTGATCCGCTTTTGCAAAAGCTTTATTTCTTCGCTCAGTTCTTCTTTGGTTTTCTCCGCCATCTTTAATCCCCCCTTAAAAAACAAAAACCCAAGGCCTGCATCTCTGCGGCGCCTTGGGTTAACCTTTAACAATTATCTAAAAGCCCTGCCCCTATTTATCATTTTATTCTTTCAAGGAGACTCCTTGATGATTAAACCACTCTTGCGCCACAATAAAATGGGCCTTATGGGGAAACATTTTACTAAAGTCAAATTTTACCGCTGCACCATTCATATTCGTCTTTCTGCCCTGGCCGGCAACCTTGCTATTAAACTCAATATGCGGCCACAATGAAAGAGAAGCCACCGCTAGTACTCCCAAGACCAATATTCCGAAAGAATTACTCATCACTGCCTCATTTCTATAAAATACCCTAATTAATTTTTACTCCCTTTACCATTATATGTTTATCCTCTTCTACTTTTTAAGATTTGAGCTGCCTCAAACCAGCAGGCCAGCTCAGTCCCGCGAATTTTCCCTTTTTTCCCGTATAAATTATAAGCTACCTGCCGCAGCTCCTCCCATTTTCGGTCACTAACCTCTAAAGGATACGCAATATTTTCTGGTTGAAAATTCATCTTTCCTTCTCTATCCGGCAGCATTCCCACCTCTTCCGTTTCTTCCGCGCATTGATGAGTTGATTTACCTGCCCGTTGATCCCTCCGGCCTTGTGTCTTCATTATAAAAGCATCCAAAAGGGAATCAATTGAACCAAGGTATAACCGCGGGATTTTACCGTGTTGCGGGGAGACCCAAGAAAAATAGAGTAGCGACATGACAGGAGAGCTTTTTAAGGAAGGTTCCAACGGGTCATCCGTTAGGATTTAACGGAATTTATATCTATATACCAGAAGCAGGTTATGCTTTTACCTCTGACTGCATTAGTTCGTAATACCGGTTCAGATCCAGTTTGTTATCTACTCCAAAATCCAGTCCGGATGCCCACAGATCCTTGTTTCTTGACCTGCACCAGACAACCGTGGCTTCCTTCTTAACCGGTTCGTTAAAAAAGGGATAAAAAAGCAGCACCTCCACTTTTTCCCCGGGTTTAACCGGGAAATCAGTCAAGCCGAGCGCACCCCGGGTGGATATCTCCTCCAGCTTCAGCCCTTTTTTTATATTATTCTGCAAATACAAGGTAGCGTGCGCCTCTGTCCTGATCCTGGCGTGATCCCTTCTTACGAACAATGGTCTTTTTTCCGGGACATTCATGATCTATCCTCCTTTACAAAGCTATTAGGGGTCTTAAGACATATCAAAGGGTAACAGGGAAAAAGAAGGTTTGGTGTAATATTTGTCGATACTGTTTAAAATCTCCGAAGGGGTGGAAATACATACCCGCACATTGCATTCACAAACCCTCTCAATCTCAGAAAGCACCTGATCCTTAAAAGGATTCGACATGGCCACCGTAAGGCTGTTGCCTATTTTTTCCAGGGGAATAAACAGATATTTCAGCGCGTCGCTGACCGGAACCATATTAATGACCTCAGGATCAATATCATAACTTTCCAGCGGAATATAAGGCAACCCGTATTGGTAAGTTACCGCATGGAGAATATCCTCTTCTTTAGCAAACCCCAGCTCCACGAAGATCTCCCCGATAGCGGCATCTTTTTCCTTTTTAACTACTAGGGCTTTATTGAGATGCTCTTCTTCGATAATTCCCCAATCAATAAGTATCCTGCCTAAAAACTTGCTTTCCCGGCGATTTTGCCCAAATCTCATCTTTCACCCCCATTTGTAAGATAATTATATAGGCATTGCGCTACGCGTCTCTGGTCATTTAACTGACGCCTTGCATCTTATACCTTATTCCGGCCTGCTCCGCTATTGCGTAATTCTACTTTTTATTGACTTTTTTCCCTAGGCAAAAAAAAGGGGGGGGTAAAGAAGTATATAGAAGTTGGGCATTAGGTGATCAGGGGATCAGGGTAGCAGGATATATCAGGTCGCAAGTGCCCGCCTGATACCCTGCCTCACATATCCTTGTATCATTCTAACCCCGTATTCGGCGGCTGTAGAGTCCTGTTGGCGGATTTAATGGTTACGTAATCGGCAATAAAAGCCCGGTCAGCGGGTGAAATTTCCAGGAACTTGACCCCTAAACGGTAGTTTCCCCCTTCTACCGGCAAACAGTAACATACCTGGCTTTCAATGATAAAATCCCGGCTGCGGCATTCCCGGCATTCGCTATTGGGCGTAAAATCGTTAGTAACGGTAAAATTCAGGGAAAGAACGGTTTTTTCCGGGATCTTAAATTCACTGAGCACCCCTACCCCTCCTTCTCCGATATCGCAGATTACTGCCGGAAGCGCAAGGTTGCCCATCTTTAAGCGTACCGGGATAGGAGATTTGACCGTGCATTGGACGGAAAAATCCGCCGGTTCCCTCGGATACCTGCGTTTCTCTTCGTAGGAATCATCCATATCCACCTCCCCTTAGCTAAAATTTTCCGCGATCCTGCAGTCAATTTTTGCCAAAAAAATAGGAACGGTTAGAAAATAAACCGTCCCTCTTATTGCGACGCCGATGAGAAGAAATGTTGCCTTAATTTTACCTCTTCTTTTACCGCTTTGTCAATAAAAAGATACTGCCGGGTATCATCACCTGGATCCGCGGGTGACACGGTAACAGGCCTTTGAACAAAATTCCCAAGCTATTTTTAAGCTTGGGAATGCGCCGGTTTAGCGCAAAAAGGATTTTAAGGTTTGCGGCGGAATTAAACTACTTTACTGTAATATCGCGAATATCCTGGGAAAACATTTTAACCAGGCTGATCTTTTCTCCCCCATCATTCATGATTTGGCTGGCATCCTTCCTGCCGGCAGCGTTTTGCGGCCACATTGAAAGCGCGGCCATCATCAGCACCCCCCAGATCAATAACCCCAAAATATTATTCATCCCGACCTCCTTTCTTAGAATAATATTGTCTTTCCAATTCCGGGGTTATTTTAAGCGGATCAGGGAAATATGGACATGGGATAAAGGAACATTTTATTGATTTTTTTCTACCCCTCCTGATCTCCGGCGGTTGGATTTTAGAACGCTTATCCCGGTTCAGGGCTTATAATGACACGCCAAAATTCCAGCCATTGTAAATGGCCGGGAATGGTATATACTTTAATTGGAAGATGGATAGAATAAAGATGCTTATAAACTGTCCAGCCTTCCGCACAAGAGCGGGGCTGTTAGAGTAGAATAAGTGAACCCTGGCTCTTGTTTCTTTTTATGGGGTTTTAAGCTTTTTTTAAGCAGTGCTGGATTTAACACCGGCCTAAGCCTGGATGATACAGTTAAGTGGATTTCGATTGTTGTAACGGCCGTTGTAAAATAAAACCGCTATTCATAATTGATAGCGGTTTTATTTTAAGTAAACCCGAAAAAGTGCCTACAGAAAAGACGATTACATCCCCTCTATATTTCCCGGCCGAACGGATCAGCCAACCTTTATTTTGAGTTGTATTTTAGCAACAGCTCCTGGATCTTTTCCCTGTGCCGCTTAGTATCCTGCTCGATCCGGGAAAATGTGCTCTGCACAAAGTGCGAGTCGGCGGACATGATCTTAAAAAAATATTTTTCGATCACGCTGTTTTCCAGGTCCCTGGCCATAAACAAAGCATTTAATAAGGTGAAATTTTCCGCCTTTTTTATCAAGTCCTTAATAAAGGATATGGAGAGCTCGATATCGGATATACTGAACCTGTCTTGTTTTAAAAAATTGGGGATTTCCTCGGCGATATCCCGCACCCCTTCCAACAATTCCGCGTGGGTGCTTTCTTCGGCCGCCAGGGAAAGCCAGAACTGTTTCTCTTCGGGGAATTTCTCGGCGTAAATACTGTATAAGCTTCCCACCAGCTGTTCATTCAAGATTAATAATTCGATGCTTGTCATCTTTGCTCCCCTACTCTATTTATTTTAGGCCTGGACAGATAAGTATTTACGATCCGCCGTTCTTATTTAAACTGCGCCTTGACTGTAGGCGGGTTAATACCTTTGGAGAGAATCATATCGGTCATAAGCCTGCTTGAGGCTGTCCCAGGCGAATTCCGGAGTGACAATCGACTTGCTATAGGGGGGGATAATGAAAGTAACTACGTCAAAGGCGCCTTCCATGCCGCGCAAAACGGTGGTGAACAAACCCTGGAAACCGCCGAGAAAAAGTCCCGAAAAATCGCTATCTTCTTCCACGGAGACATTAAACACGCTGGCGGGAATTTCCAGCGGACAGGTGAAGAAATTTGCAACACCCCGGAATAATTTCCTTACGGGAGTCCGGTGATAGCGCATATCCCTGGTGTCCGCGGCAGTAATATCCTTGCCCCTGGCCTGATCATCCTGGGCCGGGCCGGCGAAGGCGCGGGAAGAAATTAAAAGTATAAAACCTAGGAAAACGAAAATTAGAAGCTTCTTGGACATAAATTCCCCCTTTTTAGTATTTATGGGATTATTTTACCTTCATTAGGGGGGATGTCAATTAAAATAAAAATTACCGGCATAAATGTTCGTAATTTTTGTTTAAAAAAGCTCTGACCTACTCTCACTCTCCATAGGGTAAACCCAATGGTTTACCCTATGGCGCTTCCGGAACATATTTAATGGTCGCTGTCACCCCTTCCTTAGCGGTTAAGTTGACCCTTAAGGGGAAAACAATCTTTTCCCCTTAATAATCCCCTATTTTTGTGAAAGTATGCGGGCGCTCAACATAAAAAAATCCCGCTACTCAATTTAATGAATAGCGGGATTTTTTAATTAAAGGAGCGCTGACCTACTCTCACATGTCCTTACGAACACACTACCATCGGCTCTGAGGGGCTTAACGGCCGTATTCGGAATGGGAACGGGTGTTTCCCCCTCGATAAAAGCACTCCAAGTCTAGATACTTTCGGCTCCGGCGCGTAACCGCGCCTGCGAGCCTCTTGTACTTTTTTAAAAACATCGACAACACATACAGATTTGTTTTGTGAGCAAAAACTACTTAACCAAATAACCTAGCAAGAAACAAAATTAAGGTCAAGCCGATTGGCTGATTAGTACGTATTAGCTTAAACCCTTACGGGCCTTACACCTTACGCCTATCAAAGTCGTAGTCTACGACCAGCCTACAGGGTCTTGCGACCCAGGGATACTTATTCTTGGGGGGGGCTTGGCACTTAGATGCTTTCAGCGCTTATCCCTTCCAGACATAGCTACCCGGCCTTTGCCCTTGGCAGGACAACCGGAACACCATAGGTCTGTTTCTCTAGGTCCTCTCGTACTGAAGAGAACTCCCCTTCAAATATCCTAACGCCCACACCAGATAGAGACCGAACTGTCTCACGACGTTCTGAACCCAGCTCGCGTACCCTTTTAACCGGCGAACAGCCGGACCCTTGGGACCTTATACAGCCCCAGGATAGGATGAGCCGACATCGAGGTGCCAAACTGGACTGTCGATGTGAACTCTCGAGTCCAATAAGCCTGTTATCCCCAGAGTACCTATTATCCGTTGAGCGATGGCAATTCCACGTTCAACCACCGGATCACTAGCCCCTACTTTCGTATCTGCTCGTCCTGTCGGACTCGCAGTTAAGCTGGCTTATGCGCTTACGCTCCACGGGCGATTGCCGACCGCCCTGAGCCAACCTTGGGGCCCCTTCGTTACTTTTTAGAAGGGAACCGCCCCAGTCAAACTGCCCACCTGTCACTGTCCCTCAGCCGGTTTCACGGCTTGGGGTTAGAATCTTAGAGCAATAAGGGTGGTATTTCAGATTGCGACTCTGCCCGAGCTAGCGCCCGGGCCTCAAAGTCTCCCACCTATGCTACACATATTGATCCAAAACCCAATAGCAGGTTGCAGTAAAGGTTCTGGGGTCTTTTCGTCTTGGTGCGGGTAGACGGCATCTTCACCGCCACTACAATTTCGCCGAGCCTCACGTTGAGACAGCGATCAGGTTGTTACACCATTCGTGCGCGTGGGAACTTACCCCACAAGGAATTTCGCTACCTTAGGACCGTTATAGTTACGGCCGCCGTTTACTGGGGCTTCGGTTCAAAGCTTCACAAATCTTACGATCCGTTGACTAATCCCCTTAACCTTCCAGCACCGGGCAGGTGTCACACCTTATACTTCCTCTTTCGAGTTTGCAAAGTGATGTGTTTTTGCTAAACAGTCACCCGATCCACTTTATTGAAGCCCTGAATAAGCCTTGCGACCTACAGGGCACCCCTTATTGCTAACGTACGGGGCTAGTTTGCAGAGTTCCTTAACGTGAGTTATCTCGATCACCTTACCATATTCTGGAGTTCTACCTGTGTCGGATTCCGGTACGAGTAGTTATGCAACTTGCTCTTGTAATTTTCTCGGCAGCATGGCTGAAGAGTTCTTCCTCATCACTTGCGATCAGAGTCCCCTGCACTCCTTGCGAAGCACAGAACGCAGATATCCAAAACTGCGCAATCCCTAGCCTCCTGCGTCAAACAAGAGGTAAAACGCCACATAACTAGTGTCTGAATATTAACAGACCATCCATCGCTTACGCCATTCGGCCTCAGCTTAGGATCGACTAACCCTGGGCGGATTAACCTTCCCCAGGAAACCTGAGAATTTCGGTGTGTCCGTTTCTCGCGGACATTTTCGCTACTTATTCCGACATAATCCCTTGTCTATTGTCCAGCGCTCCTAACGGTACGCCTTCAACCAAATAGACAATGCTCCCCTACCACTAATCTTGCCCGTAGGCAAAACTAATCTGCAGCTTCGGTAATAGGCTTAAGCCCCGATCATCTTCGGCGCGGAATCACTCGACCAGTGAGCTGTTACGCACTCTTTAAATGATGGCTGCCTCTGAGCCAACATCCTGGTTGTTTTAGTGAATCCACATCCTTTACCACTTAGCCTATCCTTAGGGACCTTAGCTGACAGTCTGGGCTGATACCCTTTTGACAATGAAGCTTAGCCCCCATTGTCTTACTCCCGGAGTAAAAATAGTAGTATTCGGAGTTTGGTTGGGCCCAGCAAGCTAGTATGCTCCCGCAGCCCATTCAGTAACTCTACCCCTACTATTTAATTATCCGAGGCTATCCCTAGAAATATTTCGGGGAGAACCAGCAATTTCTGAGTTTGATTAGTCTTTCGCTCCGATCCACAGTTCATCCCACAGTTTTTCAACACTGACGGGTTCGCACCTCCACTCCCCTTTCGGGGAGCTTCGCGCTGACCATGGATAGATCACTCAGCTTCGGGTCTACTATATGGTACTTATGGTCGCCCAGTTAGGACTCGCTTTCGCTACGCCTACCTGCAACGCTTTCACGCTGCAGTTAAGCTTGCACCACACAGTAACTCGTCGGACCATTATGCAAAAGGTACGCGGTCAGGCGTTCATGTCCCTTGCGGAACATGCATAGCCCTCCCACAGCTTGTAAGTCTATGATTTTAGGTTCTATTTCACTCGCTTCACCAGCGTTCTTTTCAACTTTCCCTCACGGTACTTGTGCACTATCGGTTTAGGTGTAGTTTTTAGTCTTAGACCGTGGTCGGCCCAGATTCACACAGGATTTCCCGTGTCCCGTGTTACTTGGGATACCTCTAGGGTGTTTTAAAATTTCGCTTACGAGGCTTTCACTCTCTTTGGCGTATCTTTCCAGATACTTCTGCTATCCTAAAACAATCCCACATTGAGGTCCCGCAACCCCCACCTTTCTTGCGAAAAATGGGTTTAGACTGTTCCCTCTTCGCTCGCCACTACTAAGGGAATCTCTGTGATTTCTTTTCCTCGGGTTACTTAGATGTTTCAGTTCTCCCGGTATAGCTTTTTGGCGCCTATTGAATTCAGCGCTAAATAACGCGGTATAACCCGCGCTGGGTTGCCCCATTCGGAGATCTCCGGATCAAAGCCAGTTTGCGGCTCCCCGAAGCATATCGGTGCTTACCCCGTCCTTCATCGCCTCACCTAACCAAGTCATCCGTTCATAGACTCTTTGTAGCTTGACCAAAAATCTTGATTCTCACTCGGTTATTTGTTAATTGTAGTTTTTACCACACACAAAGTCAAATCGACCTTGTATCTGTATGTCTATTCCCGTAGATCTCATCAATCCCGGAAATAGTCACGTTTTAAATAAATTTAAAACGCGAAGTTGTCAAAGAACATAGATTAACGAACGAATCGTTAAACAAATTTATGTTCGGTTTAGAAGTTTGTGGAGGCGAGCAGGATTGAACTGCCGACCCCTTGCTTGCAAAGCAAGTGCTCTCCCAGCTGAGCTACGCCCCCAAATCTAACAGGTTTGTAGCATCGCAGGTGGCCGCCACTACTGCTTTGGCGGCCATCCGCCAACGTTTTAGTGGCGGATGCTCTCCCAACTGAGCTACAGCCCCAGTTTGTTAGGGCTATGGCTACGCCCCGATAATGGTGGGCCCGAGAGGATTCGAACCTCTGACCCCAGTCTTATCAGGGCTGTGCTCTAACCAACTGAGCTACGGGCCCGAAATTAAGTGCCCGCCGAAAATTCCGGCGGATTCTGTAATGCCCTGATTCATTACAAACACTAAATGTCAGAAGCCCCCTCAAGTTGTATTAAGAGAACTCCTAAATATAAGATAATTGAACTGCCAAGCCCTAGGATCAATAAATTGACCCCAGGTTTTTCTAATAATACCTTCGTGAAAGAAGATAATTAGAAAGGAGGTGATCCAGCCGCACCTTCCGGTACGGCTACCTTGTTACGACTTAGCGCCAGTCACCAGTCTTACCCTAGGCCCCAATGTAAATTGGAGACTTCAGGTACTACCGGCTCCCATCGCTTGACGGGCGGTGTGTACAAGGCCCGGGAACGTATTCACCGTCGTAATGCTGACCGACGGTTACTAGCGATTCCGACTTCA
>CAINQO010000071.1 GCA_903852325.1 Candidatus Omnitrophota bacterium | reverse complement strand
TCGGTTTCGGTACGTTTAAACAGCTCCTGGTAGAAGGTGACGCTGTCGTTCTCGAATTTAAAGGCAATGGCGAGGGCCTCTTTCGGTGTGGTCACCGTTTTTGCCAGTTCAACACCGGTTCCGGGTTTTCCGAAGATATGACTCTCGGCAAGGTGGTTCATGTAGTCGGAGGCGTCTTCAGGATTGAATTCAAACCAGACGCCTCCGATAAAACCGGTATCCCTTCTAAAAATGTGCGCGAGTTTGTCAGGAGCCTGCTTTTAGAAGCGGCGCTGATAAGCTTAGCTACCTCCCCTTTAAGGGAAGCCAGGTCCCCTGCGCTAAAGAGCAATTCCGCGGAGTCCGGAAGCGGCATCCCTCTGTGCATAAGATTAGTATGCACCCGGTCAAACTTGATCTGGTCTACCTTAAGCTGCCGGGCAAAGGCGATCATCCGGTCAAGGTTGCGAAAGTTCATCCTGGTCACCACATAATTTATCCCCAGCCTCACCTCCGGGGCCAAATCCCGCATTAATTTGATGCCGTTAACCACGACGGCAAAGCAATCCTGCCCGCGCATTTTATTATGGACCTGAGGAAGGTCGCTATCCAGGGAAACAGAAACGGAATTTACTCCGGCATCTTTAAGCTTGCGCACGTTAACTTCATTAAGCAATGTTCCGTTAGTACATAAATGGCAGGCGATCTTATTCTTCCGGATATATTTAATGATCTCAAAAAGATCTTCCCTCAAAAGGGGTTCCCCGCCGGTGATCACGATCACTGCCGCGTGCATACGCCGGGCGGAATCAATAAAGTTAAACCATTCCCGGGTGGAAAGTTCCCGCCCCGCCTCTTCCGGGCTGGTTTTCCATTGATTGCACATCCGGCAATGCAGGTTACAACGGTTGGTGATCCAGATCACCGGGAACAGGATAGAGCCGGGCGCGCTTTCTAAGCGGCGGCAGCGCTTAAGATCGATAAATAACGGCAGACGGTTAAGCTGCTCTAATATTTTCATAAGAGTTTATTCAGTATTTGCACCATGCGGCGGATACGCGATTCAGAGATCCCTTCATGCAGCGGCAGCTGGATGGCGCGCCTGAAAACCTCCGCGGCAGCCGGACAATCCTGCGCCCCCAGGTATTGAGCGCAATCATCGGCAATCTCTGCTTCTATCCCGGCGTCTATACCCTGCAATAACAAAAGTTTGCGCTTTTTCCAGGGATCATCGGGCAAAAGGGCGACAAAAAAATAATAGTTTGGGTTTGCCCCCTCTAAAATTAGCTGCGCTTCTATCTTAGGACTAAGTAAAGATATTAATAAGCGCGCGTTGCTGTTTCTCCGGTCGATCCTTTGCTCGAGGCTGCTTAATTTTTCCATTCCCAAAAACGCTTGAAAACCGCTAAACTCCGCCCGAGGATTTGATCCGCCCTGGATTTTACGGTAAAAAGAATATATTTTTTTATGCCAATATGGGCTAGCCAGCAGGTAAAGCCCGGGAAAAGAAAATACGCTGGGCAAGAAACAATTTTCCAGGCGGGCAAGCAGCATTTTTTTAACCGGAATACCCGCCGGCTTGCCGGTATTGCCGATAATCTGGCGTATTTTACCGGCTAATTTTTCATTATTGGTGGCAACCATGCCTCCGCCGTAAGTATTTACCGGCTTGATGACTTCCAGGCTGAAAAAAGCCGCGTCCCCGAAAGAGCCGGTCGGCTGTCCTTTAAATTTTGCGCCCAGAGAATGCGCGCAGTCTTCCATCACGAAGATAGATTTTTCCCTACCCAAATTAACCATTGCGTCTATTTGACAGGGGGAGCCAAATAAATGTGTAGCCAGGATCACTTTGGTCCTTAGGTTAATTTTTTTCTTTACCGCCTC
Source organism: Candidatus Omnitrophota bacterium (assembly GCA_903852325.1). Lineage (GTDB taxonomy): Bacteria > Omnitrophota > Gorgyraeia > Gygaellales > Profunditerraquicolaceae > UBA6249. The sequence continues at coordinate 11,150 of CAINQO010000071.1, read as the reverse complement.
CGCAGAAATGTTGAAAGTATGCGGGTCGATGTCGGCGGCGACCGGTTTTAAACCCAGGGCAGCGATGATCCCGGCTAACTCTTTCAGAGTATAGGCGGGAACAATGATTTCATCACCGGCCTTAAGCTCCAGGGCCTGCAAGATCGCCTGCATTGCCTGCCTGCCGGAACTTGCGCAAATCGCCTGCTTTGTACCGATAAAACGCGCAAACTCCTCCTCCCACTTTTTTATGTCCGCGGACAACTCTTCATTTGGCTTAAATAAAGAACTTAAACCCAAAAACAATTCTTTTTTTAGAATATGCGCTTTACGCCTGGGTAGCATTTAGCTTATCCTTGTCTTGATTTGGTGATTTTCCATACCTGGAATTCTTCCAGCGGCAATTTTTTAAAAGAAATGTAAAACGGCAAAAGCCCCCAGTCATGGGAATAGAATCCAACGCGGAGTTTACGGTTATGCAGAAAAACATGACCGTCGTAAAAAAAACTGCCGATCAGCTTCTTGCTATAAACCCCTCCCCGGGGATAATCCGGGCATTTTTCATAAAAAACCGGTGAAAGAAAATCCCCCGCCGGCTTGATATAAATCAGTTCTCCTGTATTATCCAGGCGAGCCTGCAAATCCTGCCCGTTTGCCTGCGGGTAATATTTTTGCAGATAATAGGCGTAACCGTAACATAAGTTTGTATCAAAAGAAGCCGGGCAAAAATAGATTTCCGCTCCCGGAGGCAGCTTTTGCCTGAGGGTCGAGGCAAAATCCCGGTATGCCCCGGCCAATTGGCAGTCGCCGATTGCCAGAAACAGCGAAATCACCGCCGCGATAAAAACAGGGAAAAAAAGCAACTTCTTGCCTAAAGCGGCGTTTAGCTCCAGTTCTTTAGAGATGAGTAAAAACATCGCCGGATAAAGCAAAAGCACAAAACGCGCGGCGATGAATTGGACGACAACGGTAAAAACAAGCACGCAGACAAACCAGAGGAACAGGAATAAATTATCCTTATCCGAAGACCTCTTGAAGATATACGCCATTCCGGCTTTGAATATAAGCAAAATTATAAAACATGAGGAAACAAACAAAAGCGCAAGGATGCTTTTTTCTGCACCGGAATAGCCGTTAAAAAAAATATCTTTCGCAAAAAACTTAGTTCCCGGTGGCACCCGGATTAAAAAAGGAAATAGTGCCGCCGGTAAAGAAAGAATAAAAAGCAGCCGGTTGATTTTTGTGTGTAAAAGAAACGGAATTAAAAATATGGTACATAGCGAAGCTCCGCTTAAAAAACTTAAAACCGCAAACTTTCTGATTGCCAGCGCGGCGAGGCTAAAACCCGGCCCTTTCATCAATATGCCGACTAAAAAATAAATCCGGTGATAAAAGATCCAGTTGTGCAGGCACCAGAGGCAAAGTAGGGCTAAAGGAATAAGCAGGTAAAGGCAATAATGTCTTTTACCTGCCAAAAAAGCGTAGACAGCCATGGGGAACAGGACCAATAAACCGGAGTATTTGGTAAGGATGGCCAAACCCGCTAAAATTGCGGATAAAAACAATAATCTTTTGTCATCTTTATCGACGCCGTAGATAAAAGCAGCCGCCCCTCCGAGAAAAAAAGCCAGCAGCGGAATATCCAACATGATGTTTTGCGACATCACCGCAAATACGGGGCTGACACAAAGGCATAAAACCGGGAAAATCCCCCTGCCGATGAACCGCCGGGCCAAAGCATACATGGAAATAATCGCCAACAGGGAAAAAGGGAGATAAAACAGATGCAGCCAGATTTCTTTATCGCTTAATAATTTAATTATCGGAGCATAGTAATAACCCAGGAACAGCGGGTTATCGCAAACCTCGTTCATCAAAACAAGGTTTCCCTGATAGCTCTGGGGCACGCGGATAAAATGCTCTCCCACCGCCTTGGCGACAGTGATCGTAAAAGGATCATCGATATGATAGGCCTTGTTGATAAAAAAGAGGCTAAAAACCGTAAAGGCCAATAATAACCAGAATAATTGCTTACGTTCTTTCATCGGGCCGCGGGAATATGGTAATTTTTAAGAAAATCGCAGAATTTATCATTGGCCGTGCTATGGTCTTCCTTACTCCACCACATCGGCACGCCGGATGCCTCGGGAATTCCCCACCCCCAGAACATTACCCCCGAACAGCCGGCGTTAAAAGCTTCATCCGTATATTCTTTTAAGATTACTGCGTAAAGGCCGGCCGATTGAGAATTATCCCTTACCTTCTCATTCCACCGGATGGAATTACTCAGCCCCAGCTCGGCCATTACCGCGGGCTTGCCTAATCTCAGGAATTTTTTGGTTAAGGCATTTATTTTTTGGCCATTCTCAAACCGCCCATCCTTATTCGAGGGAGTTTCTCCGGGCTGAGGATAAAAATGAAAGGAAAAGAAATCTAACGCGGGGGCGGCAAACATTTTAAACAATTCTTCGTTGTTTACCGTTTCCAGATTATTAGTGCTTATGCCGATAGTCAAAAGATGCCGTTTATCCAGGGTCTTAATATATCCGGAAATATCCTCGATCCAGGCGCGCACCTGGGAACCGCTAAAACGCCAATATTCCAACTCATTGGATATTTCCCAAGCCATGATCGCCGGCTCATCCCGGTAAATCCGGTTGTTTAGGGAATTTTTCCTCAGGATGATTTGCCTGACCTGCCTTTTAAAAGCCTCCCTGCTTTGCGCATCGGTTATATTGCAAAACGGGGCATGCACCTGGAAATATTTTTCCGGAGTAGAATAGTCGCTGCTGCAGCAGCAGTCCGTGAGGACCAGGATGAGGTAGACGCCGTTTTTAGAAGCGCTCTCGATAATTTCATCGATGTCCTCCATCTTCCCCCAGCCCCAGTTCAGGTAAAGCCGCAGGACCGGAAGGTTATTTTCTTTTGCCTGGAGGACCGCTTTGCGGGCATCCAGCCCCCAATCATCGTAAAAAACCAGGTTCACCGCGTTTGCCCCGATGAACTTAAAGGGTTTTTCATCTTTGATCAGGGCATTATTCCGGATAGTCACCCAATCCCGGGTTTCCCCGGCCGAAACACCGCAGAAAGCTGCCGGGAAAAAAGTCAAAATAAAAATTACCAGTCCCGCCCATTGTTTATATAATCGGGGGCTCATTTAACTTTACCTTTCTTTGGGGATTTGCCCGGGGGGAGATCGTTGCGCCGTGATTGTGGAAATCCGGGAAATTCAATGTTTTGGAGACCAAGAAGCTGGTGCCCGGGGCATAGAGCTGATTGACAATATTCAGGTCCCCGTCTTCTACGGCGTTGGCGGGGGAAGCAAAATAGATCGGTTCATCGGGACCGGGAAAACCCGTATCGCAGATAAATAACAGGAAGACAAAAAAACCGCACAAAAATAAAATATAGCGCAACCTTATCCGAAGCTCCTGTTGGGTAAATACCAGTAATCTATATTTAAGCGGGGAAGCTTTTTAAACACAAAGATAATTTGCTATATTTGAAAAAATTCCGGGAACCTTAAGCGATCCTCCAGATTTTCTTTTTGTATTCATCCAGCATGCGGTAAGTATTGAACTGCGCCGCGGCGCCGATACATTCGATCATCATATCGATCCACTGGGAGCCGGTGTCCACTTTTCCGTTTTGATTGGTCCGGTAATAAAGGCTGGCCAGGCATTCCAGCGCCGAATACAGCTCTTCGGAATCCTCATTCATGTGTAAATCCGATTCATTACCTACGCTGCCTTCGCTGTTTTTATACCCGAAAAACGTGCCGATCTTCCGGTCAACCGCTTCGGCCACCCAGCCGTCGACAGTGCTCATCTGCAACACTCCGTTTAAGATCGCCTTCATCCCGCTTGTCCCGGAAGCCTCGAAAGGAGGCAAAGGATTGTTCAGCCAGACATCCACGCTCGAACTGAGCAGTTTCCCCAGGGAAATATCGTAATTCTCCAGGACGATGACCCTTAATTTACCGTAGTCCTGGCTCAAGCTGTCCACTTTATCCAGCATTTCATTAATATAAGTAAAACCTAAATTATCATTGGGATGGGCCTTGCCGGCAAGGATGATCTGCAAAGGGCCGATTTCTTTGGCAATGCGCGCTAAGCGGCTGATATCATGCAAAATGAGGCTGGGCCGTTTATATGCAGCCACCCTCCTTGCCCAGCAGATCGTAAAGGTGTTTTTGTCCAGTTTCCATTTCTCCAGGAATTTACACAGCCCTGTCTTATTGGCTTGATGCGCCTGCCATAACTGCCCGCGGAATCCGGGATCGTTTTTCAGCTCCGCGGCCCGGGATAAGATCATCGGGTTGGCAAAAAAATCCGGGAAAGTACCCGCAAAACGCTTAAAAAGTTCCTGGAACTCCTGCGACATCCAGGTGTAAGGATGCACTCCGTTGGTCACATATTGGATCTGGTCTTTATAAGCGGGAAACTGGATATGCATTACTTTCTGGTGGTTATGAGAAACCGCGTTGATCGCCGAGGAGATATTCATTGAAAGCAAAGTAAGGTTGGCGGTTCCCGGACGCTCTTTGCCGAACCTGTCGATAGTCTCCACATCCTCTTTATTGAGTACTTTGTTCAACTCATCGAAATTGAAACGGTCATGCCCGGCCTCAACCGGAGTGTGGCAGGTATAAACAAACTGTTTTTTCAAGGCCTCCTGTCCATCCTTATCCAATCCCCGCGCCTTAGCGATAAAAGCAAAAACCGCATGCCCCTCATTAAGATGGTAGGTATGGATATTATAGCCAAGCTCGGCAAGGGCATTTATCCCGCCAAAGCCCAGGATAACCCGCTGCAATAATTTAAGGGAGATGTTATCGCTGCGGTAAAGCTGGTCGGTCAGGCTGCGGTCATTTTTACTGTTGGGCTCGATATTGGAATCCAGTAAAATCAACGGCACCACCGCTTCATGCGCGCGGCTGTAAACGTAATATTTCCAAAGCCGCAGATAAACATCCCCGGTCTTTAAAGCAATTTTGATCCGGTTCTTTAAGGGGACCAGGCCCGGATAGGTGTTCGGTTCCCAGCGCATTTTCTCCGGCGCCTGTCCGTATTTAAACCAGAATCTTTGCCGGAAATACCCGGAACTCCAGAGTATCCCGATGGCTGCCGCCGGAAGATTGTAATCGGCCATCGTTTTAACCGTGTCCCCCGCTAAAACTCCCAGCCCTCCGCTGTAAATCGGCAGGTCGATAATATTATTTTGCTGCAAGACGAAGAAATAATCCGCCACGCGAAAATTCGAAAAAACCGCGCTTTCCGGGGCCCTGTTCGCCGGATCAAGTTGAGCCTGGCCGGTAAATTTATTATAAAAGCTGGTCGCCAGGCCGTACTCCATCGAAAAATAAGCAATGCAGCCGGATTGCTTTGCGCGCAGCCTTTTTTCCGCCTTGACAATCGCTTCCAGGGGCATGCCGAAATAATCATTGTCTTTTATATCTGAAGCATAATACCCTTGCGGATCATCCACCTGCACCAGAGAATAAAACTCGTCGACTAGTTTGTTTTTTTCCATAATTATTTCCACCTGAAATGTAGGTAAATCCTCCCCCAGCCTTTATCGGTTTTTTCTAACCGGGAGTAAAGTTGGCGGTTCTCTTTTTTGTTTAAAAAATTAAGGATCCGTTTCTTAACGCTGTCGGCAGCTGTCCCGTAGGCGATCTCGACAATACTGGCCCGCCCCTCTACCGCCTCCTGCAGGATCGCGGCCATCTTTTCTTCCATATCCGGAACTGCCGGAAAAAGATTAAGCTTTAGCTTCATCTGGCTGGCTTACCAAAGGGTTTACGTTTTTTAAATCCGGACTGCACCCGGTCGGTGCTGGCCTTACGCCAGGGCTTGGATTCACCGGTACTTTTTTTCCACGGCCGGGAAGCATCGTCTTTTTTCTGCCAGGACTTGGATTCACCGGTACTTTTTTTCCACGGCCGGGAAGCATCGTCTTTTTTCTGCCAGGGCTTGGATTCACTGCCTTCAGGTTTAAGCCAGGGCTTAGACCTTCCCCGGCTTTTTTCCCAGGGTTTGGATTCGGTTTCTTTTTTATGCCAGGGCTTAAGCGGCCTTTCTTCAGATTTAACCCAGGGTTTGGATCCCTCCCGGGTTTTTCCCCAGGGTTTGGATTCACTGCCTTGTTCCTTCGCCCAAGGCCTAGCCCCTCCCCGGCTTTTTTCCCAAGGTTTAGTTTCCCCTTGCGCCCTTTGCCAGGGCCTGGGCTCACCTTCAGGTTTTTTCCACGCGCCGGATCTGGCCCCCGGCTTTTTCCAGGGATTAGATTCGGTTTGCGGCCTTTGCCAGGGTTTTTGCTCCCCTTCAGGTTTAGCGGAAACAGGTGTTTCCCATCTTGGTTTTTTCCGCCAACGCATCGGATTAGATTTGTATTTACGCGGAGCAGAAACCGGAATCCCGGCTTCCTTATTCTTCTTTAAATAATTGATCGTGCGCCTGCCTTCCCGGTATCTTCCTGTTCGCTTATAAACAAGCTCCTGGCCCGAGCCGCTGCCCTGCGCGCCGGAAAATCTTTTTGCATAACGCCCCTGCTCCGAAGATTCTGATTGCTGCTCGCCATCTTCCTGCTTAACCTTTGGTTCTTTAGAAACAGCCGGCATGACATTGATCGGCCTGCCCAATATCTCTTTGCCGTTTAAGGCGGTAATTGCCGCCTGAGCCTCGACCTCATCGGGCATTTCCACAAACCCGAATCCCCGGGATTTTTTACCTTTTTTTTCCATTACAATGGCTACGGAAGTAACTACGCCAAAAGCCGTAAACACCCTTTGCACATCGATCTCCTTGGCTTCGAAAGACAAATTACCGACGAATATATTCATTTTAATTATCCTCAGGTTGCTTTCTTTTGCGTTATTTTCTCGAATAGAAGCACCGCCGCATTCAAAACCAATAAACTGCACAACTCAGCGTCGAACCTGACCCCTATTTCGGTTAATAAAAAAATTAAAACGGCGATCCCTGAGCCGAAGATAAGCTGGCTCCGGGGCTTTACCGGAGAAGTCTTAGGCTCAATGACCATGACAAAAATATAAAAATAGCTTAAATAACCCAGAATCTGCTGTAAAGGAGTCCTTTGGATAACCGCTTGCACGGCGAACAATCCCAGGGCGACCAAAAGATAGCTGGCGATTATTCTTAGTTTTCCTGTTCTTTTGGCGAAATAAATGCCGGCGGGAACAACCACATACCAGATATAGGTGCCTTTCCATTGGGTACCCGCGGAAAATAAAATTATACAAAGAAAGATCCCGAAGGCGGCCGGATTAAAAATGTGCTTTTTCTTAAACACAATCAAATACTTGGAAAGGATCGCCAGGGCACAGGCAAAAAGTAACTTCCACCAGGGTTGGCCGCTGTAAAGCACAAAACCGATGATCAAGCCGGTAATTATGGAGCTATCCGTAAGCCGTAAAACCCGGGTTTTTAAATATAAACAGAACGACTCTACCCCTGCGGCAAAAAACACGCAAAGCGCGGTCGTGTATAAGAATGCCGGGCTCTTATCTTTACACGCCAAAAAAAAAGCAAAACAGGCTAAATAAAGGATTAATTGCGCTTTAATCGATCGGAATATTTGCATTAGATTTGGATCCGGTTATGGCGCAGGAGCTGCGCTTTTTTAAGCCCTCGTCGCTACAACATAATATAACATAACCGATTTATTGTCAATGTATTAAGCTTTTTTAGGGAGGAACGATCAATATAAAGAAATACCGGAGGAATTCGGTTCCTTGCCCGCTTTTACAGGAGGCCTTTCCACTGTTTCGGTAATTCCCGTTTGCGGGGCAGGCGGCGTTTCCACCTCTGAGCTGGACTCAGGGGGATTAAGAATGGTGTTCGAGGCTTTCTGGGTTATTTCGGGCGCGTTTTTGGTTCTTTTCCCGGATTCTGCCAGCAGATTTTCCACGATGGTAATCCCGCTGACCGGGTGCAGATTGATTACCGGTTGCCGGGCAACAACGGGAGGGACGGAATAATTAGAGGGGATTGGGGCTTGCGGCGGTTCAATTGCAGCCGCCTCCTTCTCTGAAACGGAAACCGCCTTCTGGCCCTGCCCGGTAAGGAACAAGCTCAACAATATCGCGATTAAAAATACCGCAAATAAAATAACCAATCCTTTTTTCATCGTTTAATTCTCCCAGGATATAGGGATATAATCTCCGGTGGTCGGGACAAAAGGCGGCGGATTATTTAACAGCCGCGTATCATAGCGGTAATTTTTAGAATACCCGCTTACTTTGGTGGTGCCGTTAAATGTCCCTACCGGCCCCCTGTTCTTTTGGATTATCCCGCCAAAAACAGTAAGGGTCCCCTTTGCCGCGCCCTCATCCCAATTCTCCAGGTAAAAAGAAGTGCTTAAGGCCATGATCGAAGCATCTATTTCCAGATTACCCCCGCTCGGAGAAGCATTATCATCGATCTGGACATTACGCTCCGAGATCATTCCCAGGGTATCGGTAGAGGTTGAACCGGCAATCCGGGGATCATTGGCATAAAGAATATTACCCGTGACAATGATGTCGCTGCTTGCTCCCACGGTCAGCCTTCCTTGAAGGGTGCCGGAGATCTTCAGCGTGCCGTTATTAACAAAAAGCGCCCCGTTTCCGGGTAACGCCTGGTTATTATAGGTGTGCCCGCCGGTGGTTACGTTCATCGTACCGTTAGAATTCAGACGGATAGTCGTGTCCCCGTTATAACGGTTACCTCCGTTGGTCGAAGCGGTGCGCAAACCCAGGGCTTGCGTGGGCATTTTGATCGGATCGGCGCCCAGGGAAACCGTATCCTGGAAATCCGGGATATCGTGAGGGGAATTGCTTAAATTCGATGAACTGATGTTATTTCCGTTATTATAATACCTGATAATCTCCTCGACGGAACGGACCTCCCCTTCAAAAACGGGATTGCCTTTAATATTAAAGTGCCCGTTAGTGTGCGTGGGGCCGTTTAAATGGTCCTGGTCCCAAAACCAGACATTTGTTCCGTTATAGCTTTCGCTGTCGGTAAACCAAATATACCGGGCATAATTATCCGGCTGGAAATAAACCGATAATGTCTGGGTAGTATTTCCCACTGTCCCGGTGGATCTTACCCGATACCTCCTCACCACCGTCGATCCGGCCACCGGCCCAAGATCCGTAAAAACAACCGTGTAGCTGCCCAGCACCGGTCCGGTAAGCGGAAGATTCTGGGTAATGCTGGCGATCGCTCCGATAGGAGGGCTGGGCTGCAACCTGAGCCAAACCAATGCCCGGTCAAGCCCGGCTTCGGCGATGCTCACCGCCAACGCCTGTTTTTTAAAAGTGATCGCGGCGCTGTTTTGAGAATTGCTCACATCGATAACGTAGCCGCCGAAAGCCATTAATACCGCCACGATCATATAAACAGTGATCAACGCGGCCCCTTTTTTGTTCATTTTTAGCTTAGTAAAACTATTCATCCGTATTCCTCATCTTTATGGTCATCTGTTCGCTATCCTGATAAACCGTTCCGCGGGCGTCTGTCTTTTGAGCGTTAACATTTATCTGTAAAAGCGTTTCCTTGTCCCCGGGCGCCGCGGCCGGCCGGCTAAACTGTAAAGAAATAATATTGGCGGCGATCACTTTGTTGGCTCCGCCATAACTGCGGATAAGCTGCTTGGCACCATTAAGAGAGTAGGTAACCGAGGTATTGTCCCATTCGACTTTGCCGGTATTGTCCACCTCTACGCCATCACCGTTATTATCGTGGGGCAGCTTAAAAGTAACTGTATTTACGGTCCCCCCTACCGCGATATTGGTCTTGTTGGGGGCAGTCTGGCGCAGCTCCCGGACCATCGGCATAAGCCCAAAAAGCACACTTTGCCGTAACTGGGTAGGGATATCGCTGACAAATAAAGCGCTTTTTCCGGCAACCACCGCGTAACCCAAGCCCACCGCGATAATCGTAAAAATTAACAAAGAAACCAAAACTTCAAATAAAGTCAGGCCTTTCATCTTGTTGATTGGTGAGTCACTTGCGTGACTAACTCCACTGTCGAATCGATAATCCCGTTACCGTTAGCATCCTCTCCGGCGTCCAATTGGCCGTTAAGATTGGCGTCTTCTCCGATAATCCGGTTCCCCTGCCGCCAGCATATTTCTATGGTCACCAGGAGAAATTCCGGGTCAGCATCATCGATATAAACCCTGCCCATGCTGTTGGGGATCGCATTAACCGTAAAAAGCATATCTTTAAAACCATCCACGCTCTGCGCGGGGGTGAGTGTGACATTAGTGAATTCGGCGCTGCGGATTCTTTCGATTATCCCCTCGGCAGCGCTGGTAGCGATACTGGTATTTTTTGAGGTGCGGATCAGGTCCATCCCCTCGACATACATTAACAATATGCCGCATACCGCAAACGCCGCAATTGCCGTTGCCAAAAGCACTTCAATCAAAGCAAACCCTGTTTTAACGCTCCCTCTCATCTTCCAACTCTTTCTTGCAATAAAAACCAAAGAGCTCCTCAATAAAGGTTTAAAGCCTGGCCCACCGCAAACTAAAATGCCCACTCTCTAAAAGAAACGAATGGGCACAATTTGCTGTGGAAATAATTTCGGCAGCTGGCTGCCTTATCCAAAAAAATGGATTTAGGCCCTGTTAGCTTTGTGCCCCATCTTTTCAGATGGTTTACCCTTATCGTATTTAAAACAATATAAAAAGAACGATCTCTATGCTTTCTAATAAAGTATAGCATAACCATGGGAGAAAAACTATCCTCTCTTTTTTATTGCGTTTACGCGCAATTCCGCCTTATTTATTGACCCTCAGGGTCTTTTCCTCTCCCCCCTGGAGCACGGACACCGAATCAGGATTTATTTTCAGTATCCGCGTATTTCCGATGCTTTGGTTTTCAGAAAACACCTGTCCGCCGATCACTACCCAGCTTTTCCCCTGGGGATCGTAAAATATCCCTTCGATCCTGTCTTTTGCCCCGGCAGCTTTTCCCGGGGAAACTTTCGCGGAGCGCACATCGATCAGGGCGGCCGGCTTGCTCGGGATGGATTTTTCCGGCTTTTTGGTGTTTTTTACGGTTTTCTTCCCCGCCAAGGTATTTTTTGCCTCCCAGAAAAGATCCCCTAATTTACCCTGGTATTTAAAAACTAAGGAAGCGGTGATCAGCAAAACC
>CAINQO010000070.1 GCA_903852325.1 Candidatus Omnitrophota bacterium | reverse complement strand
TAATAATTTACTTGCCGGCATCGGCTTATAAGGAATGCCGCGTAAAGCCAGCGGGATCAAGGCGATAATGATCAGAGCGTTAAAAATAACCGCCGATAAAACAGCGCTTGCCGGGGTAGCCAGATGCATGATATTCAAGGCGCCAAGCGCCGGATAAGTCCCGATAAAAGCGGCCGGAATGATCGCAAAGTATTTGGAGACATCATTAGCGATGCTGAATGTCGTCAGTGAACCCCGGGTCATCAACAGCTGCTTTCCTATCTCCACGATTTCGATAAGCTTGGTGGGGTTGGAATCAAGATCGATCAGGTTCCCCGCTTCTTTAGCCGCCTGGGTCCCCGTATTCATCGCCACCGCCACATCTGCCTGCGCCAGGGCGGGAGCGTCATTAGTCCCATCCCCGGTCATCGCTACCAGCCTGCCGCCGGATTGCATTTCCCGGATAAGTTTCAGTTTCGTTTCGGGAGTAGCCTGGGCCAGGAAATCATCCATCCCGGCCTCCGCGGAAATTGCCGCCGCCGTCAGCGGATTATCCCCGGTGATCATGATCGTTTTAATTCCCATCCGGCGCAATTCGGCAAAACGCTCTTTGATCCCACCCTTAACAATATCTTTCAGCTGAACCACTCCCAACACTTGTTTATGCTCCGCCACCACTAAAGGCGTACCGCCGCCTTTAGCGATAGCCTGAATATTCAACTTCAGTTCTTCAGGGAAAAATCCGCCCAACTGTTTTACATAATCCTCGATCGCGTCGGTAGCCCCTTTCCTGATCTGCCTTCCGTCCCCCAGGTCTACCCCGCTCATCCTGGTCTGCGCGGTAAAAGGAATAAATTTTGCTTCCAATTCATGGATATGCCGCTCTCTTATGCCGTATTTCTCTTTCGCTAAAACAACGATACTTCTTCCTTCGGGAGTCTCATCGGACAAAGAAGCCAGCTGCGCGGCATCGGCCAAAGCTTCGACGCTGATCCCTTCGGCGGCGATAAAAGCTACCGCCTGGCGGTTACCCAGGGTGATCGTCCCGGTTTTATCTAAAAGTAAAACATCCACGTCTCCGGCCGCTTCTACCGCCCGGCCGCTGGTGGCGATGACATTAGCCTGAATCATCCGGTCCATTCCGGCGATACCGATAGCCGGAAGCAATCCGCCAATCGTAGTCGGGATAAGGCAAACTAATAGCGCCGCTAATACGGTTACAGTGATCGGCGACCCGTGCCCGGATGAAACGACACTATAAATTGAAAAGGGTAAAAGAGTGACAGTCGCTAAAAGAAAAATGATCGTAAACACCGCCAATAAAATACCTAAAGCGATTTCGTTAGGGGTCTTTTGCCTTTTGGCCCCTTCCACCAGGGCGATCATATGGTCCAAAAATGTTTCCCCGGGATTAGAGCTTATCCGCACCACCAGCCAATCCGAAAGCACCCGGGTGCCTCCGGTAACCGCGCTGCGGTCCCCGCCTGCTTCACGGATAACCGGGGCGCTTTCTCCGGTTATGGCGCTTTCATCGACCGAAGCCACTCCTTCCAGGATCTCCCCGTCCATCGGGATAAAATCACCCGCTTCCACCAGGACAAGATCATCTTTACGCAGTGTGGAGGCAGACACCGTCTCATAAACCGAACCGTATTTAGGCTTGGAAAGTTTTTTTGCGGGAGTATCTTTGCGCGCCTTTCTTAAGCTTTCCGCCTGCGCTTTCCCGCGCCCCTCGGCCATCGCTTCGGAAAAATTGGCGAAGATCAGGGTAAACCATAACCATAAGGTTATCGCTAAAATAAAGCTGGCCGGCGCCTCACCTTTGCCCAAGACCGCCTGAAACCATAATCCGCTGGTCAATATGCTCACGATTAAAACGACGAACATTACCGGATTCTTGATCTGATGGCGGGGGTCTAGTTTCTTAAAGGAAGCGATGATCGCCGGCCCGATAATGGACAACTCAAACAAAGATTTTGTTTCATGGGATTTTTTCATCACTGCCTCTCTTTAAACATGATACATCATTAAATGTTCCACAATCGGGCCCAGGGCCAGCGCCGGGAAAAAAGTCAGCGCTCCCACGATCAAGACCACCATCACTAAAAACACGGTAAACAGCGGCGTATGCGTGGGCAAAGTGCCGGAGCTTTGCGGAACGATCTTCTTTTTAGAAAGTGAACCGGCGATCGCTAAGGTCGGGATGATCAGCCAGTAACGGGAAAAAAACATCGCCAAACCTAAAGCGATATTATAAAAGAAAGTATTGGTGCCTAATCCGGCAAAGGCGCTTCCGTTATTATTGCCTGCCGAAGTAAAAGCGTACAGGATCTCGCTAAACCCGTGGATCCCCGGATTAAAAATAGCGGCTTTTGCCGAGGGCAGGATCACCGCGATGGCTGTCCCGGTCAAAACACATAAATGCGGAATCAAAAGTATAAGCGCCGACATCTTCATCTCATAAACCTCGATCTTCTTCCCCAGGTATTCCGGGGTGCGGCCGATCATCAGCCCGGAAATAAAAACCGCGACGATCACAAAAGCGAGCATACCGTAAAGGCCCGACCCCACCCCTCCGAAAATCACTTCTCCCAGCTGCATAAGCCACATGGGGATCAGCCCTCCCAGAGGCATATAAGAATCGTGCATGGAATTCACCGAGCCGTTGGAAGCGGCGGTAGTCGCGGTGGCCCAAATCGCGGAATTGACTATCCCGAACCGCGCCTCCTTGCCTTCCATATTGCCGCCGGATTGCAGAACACCTGCCCGCTGGTCAACCCCTAAACCGGAAAACGCAGGATTGCCTTTTTGTTCAAAATGGATACAACCCCAAAGACAGGGAATAAAAATGACCAGCATCGCCGCCAGGATCGCCCAACCCTGCCTCCGGTCTTTAACCATATACCCGAAGGTATAACATAGCGCGGCGGAGATCAAGAGTATCGCCAAGACTTCCAAAAAGTTCGATAAAGGTGTGGGGTTCTCAAACGGATGAGCGGAATTAACGTTAAAGAAACCGCCGCCGTTTGTCCCCAGCTGTTTAATCGCTACCTGGGAAGCTGCCGGCCCCAAAACAAGTACCTGTTCGGAAATTATTTTTCCGTTTGCGTCCTTAGCCGGCTGAAGCACCGCAGCCCTGGCGCTCGGCTTAAAAGTCTGGACGACCCCCTGCGATACCAATACCAAAGAAAAAATAATTGAGAGCGGCAATAAAATATACAACGTCGAGCGGACCAGGTCCACCCAGAAATTACCAATGGTTTCGACTTGCCTGCCGATGAACCCTCTGATAAAAGCGATGAGCACCGCCATCCCCGTAGCCGCCGAGACAAAATTCTGCACGGTCAACCCTAGCATCTGCGTAAGATAACTCAAGGTTGACTCTCCGCCGTAGCTTTGCCAGTTAGTATTGGTGACGAAGCTGACCGCGGTATTAAAGGAAAGGTCCGGGCTTACTGCCGGCAAAGCCATCGGATTTAAAAGCAGATGCGCCTGAAAACGCTGGAGAAGATATACAACCACGATACCGATAACATTAAACAACATCACGGCGGCGGCATACCCTTTCCAGCCCATCTCTTTTTGAGGAAATACTCCGCTGGCCCGGTAAATTAATTTCTCCAGCCAACCGAACCAAACATTTAATCCGGCGGGCTTGCCTTCATATATACGCGCCATATATATCCCCAGCGGCTTAACCAGGAGAAGTAATACTGCCAGGAATAAGATTGCTTGGATAGTGTTGTTCATGAGAATATCTCCGGCTTAAGCAGGGCAATTAACAGATAAGCAAACAAAATAACGGTAACGATCCCTCCCACCCAATAAATAATTGTCATCGCGCACCTCGATTATTTAGACTCTTACCCGGTCACAAAGAATAATAAATCCGACTGAAACCACAAAAAGAAATAGCGTAATTCCCGCAAATACCCAATCCATATCGACTCCTTTGATTTTAATTAACCGCGCGCGCTTTTTGCGCCGCCAACCGCCAGCGCCTTACCGCAATCACCGACCAAACCGCCTCAACGCAGCCGAATGGCCAAGCCCCCTGAAGAAACCCGTAAATCGATCCCAATACGCAGGACAGGGCAAAAGCAAGAATAAACCAATGGCTGTGGTGTTCCAGCGCGTAGAACACCAGCATTGCGGTAACCGAAAACAATCCGAAAATTGTTAATGGATTCATTTATGCCTGGTGGAGCATCAAAAGCCCGACCGCCAGATAGATTACCAACATGGCACATACGCCCGCACCCAGCCAATATATTTTATCTTGCATGATTTCCCCCCTAAAAAAATAAAACCAGAGAACGCTTTCTCTGGTGTGTTCTCTCAAAAATATGCCTACGAGGTTAGCTGTTGGGCTCGGGTTGAGTAACCCTAATCCGTTATATCCGAATATTCGCCCCAAGATCACTAAGTGATCAGCTTCTTGGGTCCCCCGCTATCTTCTAAGGTTTAAATAAACCAAAAAAGAGATTAAGCTTATTAAAAACAATTTATATCACGATTTGTATTTTTGTCAAGCCCTATGATGCTTTCGGCCCCGCTAAATCAGCTTGGCAAATTATTTTTCTTTCCGGCAGAACTTTCCTTGT
>CAINQO010000069.1 GCA_903852325.1 Candidatus Omnitrophota bacterium | reverse complement strand
GGACCTCGATAACAAGAATTCCGGCTAGCAAGAGCTGTAAGTGGTGGTTCATTCTGGACACTATTCTTGCAGGCCACGTCAAACCATCAAGCGTGAAAAGCGGAAAAGATAACCCGGGCAGTGGAGGAGCTGGTTAGGCGCGCTAATTTCTTGCTGCCCGCGGATATTTCCCTTGCGCTGCGCCGGGCATATCGAGCGGAAAATGACCGCCGGGCAAAAAAGATCCTGCGGGCGGTATTGGATAACGCCGCATATGCCAAAGGCAATGACCTGGCGATCTGCCAGGATACCGGCATGGCGGTAGTTTTTGCCGAGGTCGGCTGGAAACTTAGAATTTCCGGGGATTTGAGAGCGGCGGTGAATAAGGGGATCCGGGCCGGCTATAAGAAATATTGCCTGAGAAATTCCATTGTCGCCGATCCTTTACTCAGGGGGCGGCCCGGGTTTTCTCCGGCAATCCTGCATACGGAAATTGTCCCGGGGAGCAGAATGAAATTGACCCTGCTACCTAAAGGTTTTGGCTGCGAAAATAAATCGCAATTGAAGATGTTTAAGCCTACCAGCGGCATAGAGGAGATCAAGGCGTTCATCGTGGAAACGGTAAAGCATGCCGGCCCCGACGCCTGTCCTCCTTATGTTGTCGGAGTAGGGATCGGCGGCTCCGCGGATTACGCCGGTATTTTGGCCAAGAAAGCTTTGTTGTCCAGGTTATCCGCTAAACCTTCGGGACTGGAAAAAGACTTATTAAAGCGGATAAATAAAACCGGGATCGGGCCGATGGGGTTAGGCGGAAAAACTACGGCCTTAGCGGTCAAGGTGCTTACCTACCCGACCCATATCGCCGGACTGCCGGTAAGCGTAAATATAAGCTGCCACGCGCTGCGCCGGGCGCAAATTATTTTATGAAAAAGATCGTCGTTCCTTTAGATGCCCGGACCATTCAATCCCTTAAAGCCGGCCAGGAGGTCCTTTTAAGCGGAACGATTTATACTGCCCGGGACCAGGCGCATAAAAGGCTGGTTGAGACGATCAAAGCGCGTAAACCGCTGCCTTTGTGTTTGGAGGAGGCGGTGATTTATTATTGTGGTCCGACGGCAAAACAAAAAAACAGGCCGATCGGCTCATGCGGCCCGACTACCAGCGCCAGGATGGATGCTTTTACCGGTGCCCTTTTAGCTAAAGGCTTGAGAGTGATGATCGGCAAGGGCAGGCGTTGTCCCGAGGTAAAACAGGCGATAAAGAAATATAAAGGCATTTATTTTATTACCTATGCCGGCTGCGGCGCGCTTTTAAATAAATACGTCAGGAGCGCTAAAGTGATCGCTTATCCGGAGCTGGGGCCGGAGGCGATCTTGAAACTGGAAGTGGAGGATTTTCCTTTATTTGTTGCGATCGATGCCAGGGGGAGGAATATTTATGGTCAGGATTGACGGGCGCGGTAATGATAAGATCAGGAAAGTGACGATCACCAGGAATTATATAAAATATCCCGAAGGAAGCTGCCTGATCGAATTAGGCAGCACCAAAGTGATTTGCACCGCTTCGGTGGAAGAAACAGTGCCGCCGTTTTTGAGGAACTCCGGCACCGGCTGGGTCACCGCCGAGTACGGCATGCTTCCGCGTTCCTGCGGGACCCGGATACCCCGGGGGAAGGATTCCGGGCGCACTTATGAAATTCAGCGCCTGATCGGCAGATCCCTGCGGTCGGTTACCGATATGAAGCAGATCGGCGAACGCACGATCTGGATGGATTGCGATGTTATTCAGGGGGACGGCGGCACGCGCACCGCCGCGATCACCGGCGCCTTTATCGCTTTGGTCGACGCTTTGGCCAAGCTGAAAAAAGAAGGGAAGATCCAGAAGGTCCCCATCCAGGATTATATCGCCGCAACCAGCGTCGGAATTTTGAATGATACGCTGATCCTGGATTTATGTTATGAAGAGGACTCCAAGGCGGAAGTGGATATGAACGTGATTATGACCGGTTCAGGGGAGTTTATCGAAATTCAAGGCACTGCCGAGCGCAAACCTTTTTCCAAGGAAAAAATGGATACGCTGCTGGATTTGGCGAAAAAAGGGATGGATGAGCTTTTTACGGTGCAAAGAAGATTAGTCGGGGACATATTAGCATGATACAGCAATTGGTGGTGGGAACAAAAAACAAGAAAAAGCTGGCGGAGATAAAAGAAATTTTAAAAGGGATGCCGGTGAAACTGCTTTCCCTGGACGGCTTTAAAAATGCGCCGGCAGTGAACGAAAACGGAAAAACTTTTCAGGAAAATGCCGTAAAAAAAGCGGTTAAACTGGGGCGTTTTACCGGCCGGCTTTGCCTGGGAGAGGATTCCGGATTATGCGTTAATGCTTTAGGCGGCGCCCCGGGTATCTATTCGGCCCGGTTCTCCGGTAAGGATAAAAATGACCGGAAGAATAATCTTAAGCTTTTGGATTTATTAAGCGGAGTGCCGGCGGTAGAAAGAAAGGCCCGATATGTTTGCGCCGTGGCTTTGGCGGATAAAAAGGGGCTGATCGGGGTGGTGGAAGGAAAGTGTTCCGGCCTGATTGATTTTGAGCCAAAGGGGACTGCCGGTTTCGGCTACGACCCTTTGTTCTATATTCCCAAATATAAAAAGACTTTCGCGCAGTTAGGGGAAGGGATCAAGCATAAAATGAGCCACCGGTTTTACGCCCTGAAAAAAACCAGGAAACTTATCGAGAAATACATTGAGAAGCACCGGGTGAATTGATATACTTTAGCAGGTTAATGTTCTTTTAAATTAAGGAAAGGGTTACAGGAGCGAGAATCTAATTTGATACGAGCTCCGCCAAGGGAAAACCTGGGTTTTCCCTTGGGGAACGAACGTTTCAATTTCTTGGGGTAGCAGTGAAGTGACGCCAGAGGGGAAACCATGGGTTTCCCCATGGGGAATGAACGTCTCAATCTAATTTTTCAACAGTGAATGACGGGGCGTGGCTCAGCTTGGCTAGAGCGCAGCGTTTGGGACGCTGAAGTCACAGGTTCAAATCCTGTCGCCCCGACCATTTTTAAAGATAAAGATGAACAGGTACTTTCGGAGCAGGCCGGGGTGAGAATGTATCACCCGGCATTCGAAAAAGGAGGCATCATATAATGGATAAAAAAAAGATCTTGATCATTGACGATGAAATAGATTTTACCAAGCTGATTAAAATTAACCTCGAAGAAACCGAAGCCTTCGAAGTAAAAGTGGAAAATAAAGGAGAGCGCGGCTTTTTGGCGGCGAGGGCTTTTAAGCCGGATTTGATCCTGCTGGATGTGATGATGCCCGGCGCTGACGGCACGGAAGTGCGCAACCAGTTAAAAAACGACCCCGAAACTGAAGGGATACCGGTAATCTTTCTTACCGCTATCGTGAAAGAGGAAGATGTTGCTGCCAGCAGGCAAATCGGGGGCAACATTTTTATTGCTAAGCCGGTGGAATTGAAAAGCCTGATCGCCGCCATTATTAAAAATGTTCGTTGATTTTTGGTCTTGATCTTTTGAAGGTTAGCTGTCTGCTAAAAAAAATAAATGCGCCTGTAGCTCAATTGGATAGAGCACCTGCCTTCTAAGCCGGTGGTTGGCCGTTCGATTCGGCCCAGGCGCATTAAATAAGCTCACCTACTTGCTCGCTAACGCTCGCAAGTACTGCGCTAGATAAAAAACTACAAGGTGCTTGAGGCGCATTAAATTACGGGAAATATTTGGATCGAACGGAAGGTTATGAAAGACCTAAAAAGATCGTTTAAAATCTTGGTGGTTGCAGTCGTAATCTTTACTTTGCTTTACGTGGCTTTTTTACTGGCCGTCAAAACCGTGATTATCCACAGGCTCGAAAAAGCAACCGGATTAAAAACAACCATAAGAAGTTTCAGTATTCTGCCTCCGCTTAACATTCGGGCGGAAGGTTTTGAGATTGCCGGCCTGGTTAAGGCCGGGAGTATTTATATCGCTCCCAGTATCCGCAGCCTTTTATTCGGCAGGCTGGCATTTAATAAGATAGTCCTGGGGGATCCGGAGCTTTCTTATCAGCACAGCTTTGCGTCAGTGGGGCCGGCCAAAGAAGCCCCGGAGCAGCCGGCTCCCGCAGGAACCGCGGTTTCCGCGCAAAGTAAGATCTTTCCTGTAGATATAAAAAGTTTAAAAATTTATTCCGGTAAACTTAATTTTATCGATACCTCTGCTCCCAGCGGAGCGGTAAGTATCCTGGTAAAAGACATAAATTTTTCGATCACTAACCTTTCTACTTCCGGGGCAAAAGGCGTAAGCAATTTCGATCTTAAGGCAAACATATCCTGGAATTCCGGGGAACCTGATGGTAAGATGTCCTTGTCCGGCTGGGCAGATTTTTATAATAAAGATATCCTGGCTGCTTTAAGGATCCAAAATATTGACGCCATCGTTTTTTACCCTTATTATTCTACCTGGGTGGACCTGGATAAAGCGCGGATCGATAAAGCTAAGCTCGGGTTTAACTGTAACATTAAGGGTAAACACAATGATGTGGACGCGGATTGCCACCTGGAATTAGTGGATATCGTGCGCAAGGTCAGGCCCCCCGAAGAACCGCAGCAAAAAGCAGAGCGGCTTACCGACGCGGTCTTGGATATGTTCAAATCCATGAACCAGGGTAAAGTGGTCCTGGATTTTGTCCTGCACACCAAGATGGACCGCCCAGAATTCGGGTTTGCCAATATTAAATCGGCTTTCGAGGGTAAATTGCAGCAGGCCAGGACCAGCGCCGGAATGCGGCCTCAGGATATGTTAAGCTGGCCGGGGCGTTGGTTGAGAAACGGGATTAAAACCGGAACAGATTTATCCAATGCCGCTCTTGACGGGATCATTGATTTAAGTAACAATGTGAAAAAGTATTTTGAAGACAGGATGAACCAGCAGCTTCCGGCGCAGAATGATCAGCAGGCGCGGAAGGGGCTGGTAGTTCCTGAGAAGCAGTGATAAGTATCGCCAGATTTTTGCGGGATAATAGATCTAAGAGGTTGGTATGTACCCGATTCTTGATATAGGGGGGTACCACCAACTTTTGTGTGATTAAATAACTTTGTTTATAAAATCTCCAAGGTAGTTTTGGTGGCTATAGCTCAATTGGTTAGAGCGCTAGACTGTGGCTCTGGAGGTTGCGGGTTCGATCCCCGTTAGCCACCCCATTTTTGTAGTTTTAAAAAAAAGGGATGTTAATTGTTCTTTGTTTGATTGTTTCCACAATTGAATTGGTTTGGATATAAAATAGGATTGATTTATGAGAATCGTTGTACTTAAAGAAACCAGGCCGGGAGAGTGCAGAGTCGCACTTGTCCCTGAATCCTGCAAGAAATTAATTCAAGCCGGATACACGATCGCTATAGAAAAAGGAGCCGGTGAAGCTGCTTTTTATCCCGATAGATTCTATCTCGAAGTTGGCTGTACGGTGGAGCAAGATCCGGTTGCAGCGGTTGGTTCAGCGGATATAATTCTTAAGGTTAATGCTCCTGCGATTGGTGCGGGTGACCGCAACGAAGTGGAATGGATGAAGCCCGCGGCAGTGTTTTTGGCTTCGCTTATGCCGTTGCGTCACCTGGATGTTGTCTGTGCATTGGCGGCGCGCAAAATCACTGCTTTTTCTACCGATGCTTTGCCGAGGACGACGCGTGCTCAGGCGATGGACACCCTTTCATCGATGGCCAATATTGCAGGGTATAAAGGGGCGTTGATTGCCGCCACTGAGATCGGCAAATATTTCCCGATGTTTATGACGGCTGCCGGTACGGTTTTCCCCGCGAAGGTCTTTGTTGTCGGCGCTGCGGTTGCCGGCCTGCAGGCAATTGCTACCGCCAGGCGGCTTGGCGCTAATGTTACCGCCACCGATGTGCGTCCGGAAGTTAAAGAACAGATCGAAAGCCTGGGTGCTAAGTATGTGGGGATAGAACTGAAAAAAAGCGCTTCCGCGGGTGGAGGGTACGCCCAGGAACTTTCCGAAGAAGACAAACTTCGGCAGCGCGAACTTCTTGCTGAACAGTGCGCCGCGGTGGATGTAGTTATTACTACCGCTCTTATCGGTGGAGTTTTTGCCCCTAAATTAATTACCGCGGAAATGGTTCGCCGGATGCGCCCCGGGACCGTTATCGTAGATTTGGGTGCCGATGGCGGCGGTAATTGCGAGTTATCCCGGCCCGGTGAGAACGTGATCATCGACGGGGTTAAAATAATCGCCCCTTTGAATATTCCTTCCACAATGCCTACGCATGCCAGCCTTCTATTTTCGCGGAATTTAACCGCATTCCTTCTGACATTCACCAAAGACAAGGTATTTCAGCTGGACTTGTCCGATGACATACAAAATGGTTCGCTTATCACTCATCAAGGCCAAGTGATGAATTCAAGGACCAAAGAAGCCCTGCAAAAAGCCGGATTGATGAATTTTTAAAAGGGGGGAGAAAATGCAATCAATGGATTACTGGTCGATGTTATTTGTTTTTATGCTGGCCACCTTTATCGGTATAGGCGTAATCCGCCGCGTTTCCCGCTTATTGCATACGCCCTTGATGTCTATTACCAATGCGATTTCGGCGATTACCGTGATCGGCTCGATTATTGTCACCGGCTCGGACCATCCGTTACCCATACGCATCCTGGGGGCAATCGCCCTGTTTGCTTCCATGACAAATATTGTGAGCGGTTTTCTGATTACCGACCGCATGCTTAAGATGTTTAAAGGAGATAAAGGACACAAATGAGTTACGCTTTTAGCCAGCTTGCTTACATTGTTGCCACGGCATTGTTTATCTTTTCTCTGCATTGGATGAGCGATCCTAAGAGTGCCCGCCGCGGCGTTTACTCCGGCGTGGCAGCGATGTTGATCGCGGTAATCGCGACATGGGTACAGCCGGGAATTATCATCCATCACGCGTGGATTGTGATTGCTATCAGTATGGGTTTTGTCGTAGGGGTGCCTCTTTCGCGTGTTCCTTTGACCGCTGTTCCTCAGCGAACCGCGCTGTCCCATTCTTTCGGCGGGTTGGCCGCCGGCCTTGTCGGGACAGCCGAATATTTTTTATGGCTGCACGGAGAACAGCAGAATTTGACGACTTTTCGGATGACGGCGATTATTGCCGAAATCGTCCTGGGTTACCTGACTTTTACGGGCAGCCTCATGGCGGCCGGAAAACTCCAGGGGATCAAATGGATTCCGCAGCGTCCCGTCACTTACCCCCTGCAGAATGTAACCAATATCGGCATGCTTCTTTTAGCCCTTGTGCTGGGCGTGGCAATAATCCTTAATCCGGTAGCGGGTTGGGCTTCCGCAGTATTCCTGATCATTATCGGCTTAGCGTTGTCGTTTGGCGTGTTATTGATTATTCCTATCGGCGGAGCGGATATGCCCACGGTTATCTCTATCCTGAATGCTTATGCCGGGCTTTCCGCCGTAGCCATGGGTTTTGTGCTCAATAATAAACTGTTAATTACCGCTGGCGCCCTTGATGGTTCAAGCGGTTTGATTCTTTCCATCATTATGTGTAAAGCGATGAATCGGTCATTTGCGAATGTCCTTTTTGGAGCGTTTGGCCAGGTGCAGTCGGTGAAAGTCGCCGGCGAGGAGAAGGCATATAAAGTGGAAACGCCGGAGGGGGCCGCTCAGATCTTGGAAGAGGCAAATTTTGTGGTGATTGTCCCCGGCTATGGTATGGCCGTTGCGCAGGCCCAGCATAAGGTGCGAGAACTATACGACCTGCTCAAGAAACGCGGGATAACCGTAAAATTTGCTATTCATCCGGTTGCCGGCAGAATGCCCGGGCACATGAATGTATTGCTGGCAGAGGCAGAGATCCCTTATACTGACCTGGTGGAAATGGATGAAATTAATTCGGATATGCCGCAGTGCGATGTTGTCCTGGTATTGGGGGCTAATGACGTAGTAAACCCCGCAGCGCGCTATGACAAAACCAGCCCCATATACGGTATGCCTATCATAGACGCGGATAAGGCTAAAACTGTTTTTGCGGTCAAGCGCAGCAAAAATCCGGGGTTCGCCGGCATCGAAAATGAACTGTATTTTTCGGACAAGACCTGGATGCTTTTCGGTGATGCCAAGGTGGTTGTCGGTGAGCTGGTGAAGCAGCTATCCGGCGGCGGCATGTGCTAAGCATGCTTTTTATTTAAGAGTAATATGGACAAGAACATTCCTTGTGAAAAATGCGGGGTTATTACTCCTCAGAGATTCCGCTTTTTACTGGGTAAACCGGTTGTTTGGAAATATGGGCCTTGGGCATATACCTATCTCTGCGACAATTGTTACAAGGAATATAAGGTTTATTGTATAAAGTGGTACAAATTAATTTTTTTCCTTTGCCTGCCGATAGCCCTTATTATTACGGTAATTGCCGGACATTTCTTAGGTGCATTTAAACATTAGTATGCTCCAAGAAGGAACGGCAGCTGCTTAGCTACAAGATATTTGAAGTGCCGGGAATAAGCTTAACTTCTGCATTTAATAATCGAGTCTCCTCTGAGTAGATCCAGCTTTTGATTTCGTGAAAGAGGTCCATATTTTCAGTTTCTTATTCAGAGAGGAGAGAAGTTCAAGCCAGAATTAGGGGTGCATGTAATTATATGTACGAAACGAGAATCGATAAACATAACGGCCTGCTTAAGGTAAGCTTCTTGCCGGAAGCAATTATTGCTTCAACCGCATCGTTTTTTATAATCTTATTTTTTTATTTATTGATTTTCAAATTCGCTGTCAATGTCCCTTTTATGGATGATTTTAATGCCATATTAGGTTTTACGAATAATTTTTTCTCTTCAAATCTTCCCCGCAAATTTGACCTGCTTTTTTCACAAAATAACGAGCATAGGATTTTATTTAGTAGATTAGCCGGTTTAGCGTCTTATTATTTAACCGGGAAGATTAATTTTAGATATTTGATTATCCTTGGAAATCTCAGCCTGATCGGGTTATTGCTGGTTTTCTTAAAGGCGACCATATTTTCAAAGAACGTAACTATCCCCCCAAGATTCATTATTCCTGCGGTACTTCTGTTATTTCAGCCGCAATATCACGAATTAATTTTCCGGGCGATGGCGCCCTTGTCCTTTATATTAGTCTTATTTTTTGTGTTTCTATCCCTGTGTCTACTGGCAAAACAATCGGCAAAATTTTTCTCATTCTCGTTACTTTTGGCAATATTGGCTACGTTTACCAATGGTAACGGAATGTTCATCTTCCCGGCCGGATTTTTTGTCCTGTTTATCCAGAAAAGATATAAAGCAATTAAGCCCTGGCTGTTTGCAGGAATACTGTGCACTGGTTTATATTTTATAGGTTATTCGAAACCGGCGCAAAATCCGAGTATCGCCGCAGCAATTTTTAATAATCCTTTTAGAACTATAAGTTATTTTTTCCATTTTCTCGGTTCGGCTGCGATAATATCTTTCCAAAGAGAGTCAGTATCATTATTGACGGGCATATTGTTTTCAGTGTACTTTGTTTATCTAATTAAAATCAAGTATTTTAGAATAAATTTAGCGATATTTTCATTCTTGTTGTTCCTTTTTATAACCGCAGTCGCTAATTCTTTATGTCGTTCCGGTTTCGGAGCATGCTGGCCTTTGATCAGATCTGAGTATACGTTAATATCCATGCTATGTTTTATATCATTTTATTTCTCAGCGATAGATATTTTACCTAAAAAGGTTATCGGGCATATTTTTCCAATCTTGTTGATCGGAGCTTTGTTTTTTAATTTTTACTCATATTATAAACATTATAATTTGCTGGTGTCGCATAAAGCGAATTTAATAAACGCACTGAGTACTAAAGATTTTCATTATCTATATCCAGACGCAAATCAAGCCAATGCGGTTATCTCTGCTGCGATCGCAAAAGGATATTATGCTCCTCCATCCCATATTTAATTAAAACTAGCTAAAAATGATAAGTATTGAGGTATTGCGCATGTAATTAGGCCGATAATTAATAGTGATTTCTTTTGGTGAAATACGAGAGGGTCTCAATAATGTTATCTTTCTGCGGGGGATAATTTAAGGCCTACAATCGGTATTCCGATTGTAGGCCTTTTTTATCGTTTATACCTAAGTATAATTGACGCCGGATTAGATGTTTCTATAATAATACTAAAGCTAGAGGACTTTTTACGGGGCTATCAGATGCGCAAAAATTGCGGGTTCTATTAAAAAATGGATTTTTCAAATCAAAATAAAGAAGTATAATAAGATAGTCTAGTTTATTAATTAGGGGTGGGTTATGGAGAATAATGAGAATAAAGTCTTTGATGACCTTCGGAATGCCCTGGAATATGCTCAAAGCATCATCGACACTGTGCGCGACCCCTTACTGGTCCTGGATGGCCATTTAAGGGTGATTTCAGCCAGTAAGTCTTTTTATAAGACTTTTAAGGTTAATGTCCAGGAGACGGAAAACTCCTTAATTTATTCATTGGGAAACGGGCAATGGGATATTCCCAGGTTACGGGAGCTTTTAGAGACGATC
>CAINQO010000068.1 GCA_903852325.1 Candidatus Omnitrophota bacterium | reverse complement strand
CACTCCCTCTTTTGCCCAGAATTGGAAGGAGGTCGGAGGGGACCATTTTATTATCAATTATCTGGATGACCAGAGTTTTGCCAGCGAAGTCTCCCATCAGGCGGAAATTTATTACCAGAGGATCGCCTCGGATCTAGGTTATCCCCGTTATTCGGAGTTCTGGAGCTGGGATCACCGGGTGAGAATTTATATTTACCCGGATAAGGGGTCTTTTATTAATGCCACCCACCAGCCCGCCTGGTCGGAAGGGATGGCAGATTATACCAGTAAGCGGATAATCAGCTATACGCATAGCGAATCATTCCTGACTACTATTCTGCCGCATGAGATGGCGCACCTTATCTTCAGGGATTTTGTGGGTTTTAAGGGAGAGGTGCCACTGTGGCTGGATGAAGGGGTAGCCCAATGGGCAGAGCCGCTTAAAAGGGAAAAAGTAAAAGCAGTCAGTAGGTATCTTTTAGAAAACAACCGGTTCTTTTCGGTTAAGGATCTGGTTGGCCTGGATATCCGCAAGGTGGACAGTAACAGCCAAATAACCGTCCATTCGTTCCCCGATGAAAAAGGAGAAAGAAAGCTTCTGTATTTTACCGGCGCGCAGGCAGTGGAATCATTTTATGTAGAAGCAGTTTCCCTCGTAGGATTTTTGATCGAACGTTACGGAGCAGAAACTTTTACCGAGTTCTGCCGCCAGTTGCGCGACGGCAAAAGCCTGGAAGATGCCCTGAGGCTAACCTATCTTACTCATATAGCCAACGTAGAAGAATTAGAGGGCGTTTGGTTGAAATATCTGGCTCAAGAAGAGTAAAACAATATCCACTACCCACCCTAATCGATCAAACTATCCTTATCTTAGCCCTCAATTATACCTCGGTATAATTGATTAAATCCTATTTAGCGCTAAAATAATCAGCATGGGATACTTATCGGCGTTCGCAAAATGGCTTTCCAATAAAGCGGCCCAACCCTTTGCCTGTTTCCTGGCATTTCTGGTCATCCTGACCTGGGGTTTCTTCGGCCTGCCGTTGCATTTTAACGAAACCTGGCAGCTTATTATCAGCACGATTGCCGCGGTCATTTCTATCACCATGCTTTTTATTATTCAAAACAGCCAGAACCGCCACACGATCGCCATCCAGCTTAAGCTTGACGAGATCATCCGCGCCACCCAAGGGGCGCATAACGCGATGATGGATATTGAAAAACTTACCGATGAGGATCTATCCAGGATCCAGAAAAAATACGGTTTACTTGCCGAGAAAACCAAAGAAGATTTAAAGCAAGGCAAGGTCGACACGCATACCCACGACATCAGCAAAACAATTATTGAAGAAAAGAAATAACGGTTAACAATTAAGGTAAGCTTATCGGACAGGCCTTTTTTTGTGCGGGCAAAACCGTCAAAAACCAAAATGCGGAGAGAAAATGCCGGAAAAAACTAAAACTGTTTTGAGTCGGCCGGGTATGGGAGCCATCCTTGGAGCAAAGGGAGTAACCTTTCGCGTCTGGGCGCCTAATGCCGAACAGGTTTACCTGACCGGAACTTTTAATGACTGGAGCAAAGATTCAACCCCTTTAGCCAAAGATAATAACGGTTGCTGGTCAGCGGAGATCCCGCAGGCAAAAGCAGGGGATGAATACCGGTATTTGATCCACGGCCCGAAAGGCCCTGTCTCCCGCATTGACCCTTACGCCAGGAAGGTGACCGGCTCAACCGGCAACGGAGTGATCTATGATCCGAAAGCTTTTGACTGGGGCAAGGATAGTTTTAAAATAGCTACGGGCAATGAGCTGGTCATTTATGAGTTGCACATCGGCACCTTTAACGTGAAAGAAAAGGGGCGGCCGGGGACATTTGAGAGTGCCGCGGAAAAATTGCCTTATCTTCGGGAGTTGGGGATCAATGCCGTGGAAGTGATGCCGGTTGTGGAGTTTCCCGGGGATTTTTCCTGGGGTTACAACCCGTCGCATCCTTTTGCCGTAGAGAGCATTTACGGCGGGCCGGATGCCTTTAAAAGTTTTGTGAAAGTCGCCCACGAGCAGGGGATTGCGGTGATTGTCGATGTCGTCTATAACCATTTCGGCCCAGGGGACCTTGACCTGTGGCAGTTTGACGGCTGGAGCCAGAATGATAAGGGGGGAATTTATTTTTACAATGACCACCGCGCGTTTACTCCCTGGGGGGATACCCGCCCCGATTACGGCCGGGAGGAGGTGCGCCAATACCTGCGCAATAACGTGATGATGTGGTTTGAGGAGTATTGCGCCGACGGTTTACGCTGGGATATGATCGCCTATATTAAAAGCATTGATGGCAGTGATGATAATCCCAGCAGCGCCATCCCCGAAGGTTGGAGTTTGATGCAGTGGATCAATGATGAGATCAGGAAATTGTATCCCGGGAAGATCAGTATCGGGGAAAGCATGAAAAATAATTCCTGGGTAATTAAAGATGTCGGAGCCGGCGGCGCGGGTTTTAACGCGCAATGGGATGCCGGGTTCGTCCATCCGGTGCGCCAGGCAGTCATCCTGCGGGATGATAAGCTGCGCGATTTGGGCGCGGTCAGTAAAGCCATCGAGCACCGTTATGATTTAGATGTCTTCCGCAGGATCATTTATACCGAGAGCCACGATGAGGTGGCCAACGGCAGGGCCCGGGTACCGGAGGAGATCTGGCCCGGTAAGGTGGACAGCTGGTTTTCCAAGAAACGCTCGACCCTGGCCGGCGCCCTGGTGCTTACTTCTCCCGGTATCCCGATGATCTTTGAAGGGCAGGAGCTGCTGGAAGACCGGTGGTTCCAGGACAAAGAACCGATCGATTGGGCGCGTGTCCAGGATGAACACGGTATTTTCAAAATGTACCGGGATTTAATTGCCCTGCGGCGCAATCTGCCGGGCACGACCCGGGGTTTATGCGGCCAAAATACTCACGTCTATCATTTTAATGACGCGGCCAAGATTATTGCTTTCCATCGCTGGGATAAATCCGGGCCCGCCGATAGCGTGGTTGTGGTAGTAAATATGATCAACCAAAACTGCGATGATTATTTGATCGGTTTTCCACGGGCAGGATTGTGGAAAACACGCTTCAACAGTGACTCATATAAATACGGCCCTAATTTCGCCAATCACCCCACTCCGGATCTCCAGACGCAAGAGGAAAAGGCTGACGGACTGCCTTGCTCCGGCAAGATCAGCATCGGCCCCTACACAGTAGTAATCTTTTCGCAGGATAAATAACCCGTCATTCTGAGCCAGACAATAACCCGTGATTCTTCGGCGCCTGTGGCGCCTCAGAATGACGGGTTATTTATGTTAAAAGATTGCTTCGTCGCTAAGTTTATAGCATGCTCCTCGCAATGACACACCTGATTAGATTCTTCGGCGCCTGCGGCGCCTCAGAATGACGAGGGTAGAATAAAGTCAACCAAAAGCGGAACCCTCCAATAGGAATATCCTGAGATATAGGTATATTAAATTCAGAAAATAAGTATGGTTGTGTAGTGAGGGTGAGGTAATGTAGTGTGTTTGGTAGTGAGGGTGGGTAGTGTGTGCGATACTCACAACCAATCCCCACTACTTAACTCACTACTCGTCCTAATCCTAACTACTAATATAGATTAGGGTTAAAAAGTAATTATAGTATAATAATCATGGAGGGTAAAATGCAATTCAGCGAATTATCTTTGGCGGGATTATTGATTTTTGCGGTCCTGGCTACCAGCGTTTCGTATGCCCAGACCAAATACGAAAAGGCGGTTTTTGCCGGAGGGTGTTTCTGGTGCATGACTCCGCCATTTGAAAAATTAGATGGGGTAGTGAGCGTGGTTTCCGGATATACCGGGGGCAAGGGGGAGAATCCCACTTATGAGGATTATGCCCAAAAGGGCCAGATCGAAGCGGTGGAAGTGACTTATGACCCGGCCAAGGTAACCTATCAGGAGCTCCTGGATGTATTCTGGAAGCAGATTAATCCCACGGACGGAGGCGGGCAGTTCTGCGACCGGGGGCCGCAATACCGCTCCGCGATATTTTACTTAACCGATGAGCAGAAAAATACCGCGGAAAAATCTAAAACCGCGCTGGGCAAAACCGGTAGATTTCAGCAGCCGCTGGTGACCGAAATAATCCCGGCTTCCAGATTTTATAATGCCGAAGATTACCATCAGGATTACCATAAGAAAAACCCGATCCGCTATAAATTTTACCGGTTCAGCTGCGGCCGGGACCAGTATTTGAATAAAATATGGGGCGGCGCGGCGGAGGCCAAAGACCCTGTCCCCCAGTCCAAACCGGAAAAATACAGCAAGGAAGAATTGAAAAATAAACTGACCCCTTTACAGTATAAAGTGACCCAGGAGAGCGGCACCGAACCGGCATTCCATAACGAATATTGGGACAATCACCGGGAAGGGATCTATGTGGATGTGGTTTCCGGGGAACCGCTGTTCAGCTCTGCTGACAAATTTGAATCCGGAACCGGATGGCCCAGCTTTACCCGGCCGCTGGAAAAAGATAATGTGATCGAAAAAACAGATAACAGCTTCTTTATGCGCCGGGTGGAAGCCAGGAGTAAGCAGGGGAATTCCCATCTGGGGCATATTTTTAATGACGGCCCCAAGCCCACGGGCTTGCGCTACTGTATGAACTCCGCCGCGCTGCGGTTTATTCCTAAGGAGGATTTAGAAAAAGAAGGCTACGCAAAATACAAAAGCCTCTTTAAATAAACATAATGATCAGCATTATTATCCCCTTCTACAATGAAGAGAGGATGTTGACCAAAGTTTCACCCAGCCTGCAAAAACTTTCCTGCGTTGCCGAGCTTATTTTTGTTGACGGGCAAAGCACTGATCAAGGCGCGCAAATCGCCAGCCAATTCGGAAAAATCTTTCAAAGCAAAAAAAACCGCGCCAGCCAGATGAATTACGGCGCCAGCCAAGCCAGAGGGGATATCCTTTTATTCCTGCACGCGGATAATTTTATTTCGCCTTTAACCTTGGATAAGATTACCCAAAAAATTGGGGTTGAGGGTTACGCTGGGGGGTGCTTGACCCAAAGGCTGGATGATAATGCCTTTATCTACCGGTTAATCGAGAGCCAGGGGAATTTGCGGGCCCGCCTGACTAAGGAGTTCTACGGGGACCAGGGGATTTTTGTCAAAAAAGCCGCTTTCCTGGCGCTGGGCGGTTTTCCGGAGGTCCCGATCATGGAGGATGTGCTTTTTTCCCGAAGCTTGCGTAAATACGGCAAAACCGTAGTTTTACCGGAGAAGATTTTGGTTTCAGCAAGGAGATGGAAAGAGCAGGGTATATTAAAAACCGCTTTGCTTTTTAGCCTGATCAATGTATTATTCTGGTTAAGGGTACCTTTACCAGAAATTAAACAACTTTATTCGGAGAGAAAATGAAAGATTGTCTGATTGTTTTTGCCAAGGAGCCACAAGCAGGTAAGGTTAAGACGCGCTTGCAGGGGAAATTATCCCAAGAAGATTGCGCGCAATTATATAAGGCTTTCCTGCAGGATACGCTGGAGCTGGCCAGGGCAGTACCGTGTGAAGAGAAGATGCTGGCTTATGAATCGCTTATTGAGCCCAAGTTTTTAAAAGCGATCGCTAAGGATGAATTTGTGTTTTATAAGCAAAGAGGGACGGATCTTGGCCAGAGGCTGGACAATGCTTTTAAATTCGCCAAAGGCAGGCATAATGATAAGATCCTGATCATCGGCTCGGACACTCCGAATTTGCCCGTAGATTATATTAAAGAAGCCTATGTGCGTTTGGATAAGAATGACCTGGTTTTAGGGCCCAGCGAAGATGGCGGTTTTTATCTGATCGGGTTTACCCAGCCTTGCGCGGACCTTTTTTCTGGGGTGCAATGGAGCGCGGACAAGGTTTTTGAGAAGACGGTCAGCAACGCCAAGAACAGCGGGAAAAAAGTCGCGGCATTAAAGGAATGGTATGATATTGATGATGCGGCGGGCCTGGCAAAACTTAAACGGGATTTGAAGAAAAATAAAAACTCCGCGCCATGGACAAGAAAGTCATTAAAAATATAGTTAAAATTTCCGCCGGGGTCCTGGTGATCCTGGCTGTCTGGTGGTTATTCAGCAGCCACCGGCTTGATGGGTTTACCCCTGCCGCAGCGAGGGACTACATCCAAAAGTTCGGTAAATGGGGAGCGGTAGTCTATGTTCTGGCTTATGTGTTAAACACGATTTCGATTCTCCCGCCCATTGCGGTGCTTTCCCTGGCTGCCGGGCTGGCGTTTGGCAAGGTTTGGGGAGCAGTTTTATTAATGGGCGGGGCGATGCTGGGCACCAGCATCACTTTTTTTATCTCCCGGTTTATCGGCAGGGATTTTGTGCAAAGGCATTTGCGGGGCAAGTTTAAAAACCTGGATGATCTTTTGGAAAAAAGGGGATTTATGACTATTCTATTTTTCCGGGCGATCCCTTTACTGCCTTATGAAGTGTTTAATTACGTCAGCGGTCTGTCCAGGATCAGATTCCGGGATTATTTTTTCGCTTCATTTTTAGGGTTTATCCCGGGAGTGGTGATTTCTGCTTATTTCGGCGGGACACTGGGGGAGGTAAAAGGGTACGGAGACCTGCTTTCTTTTAAGTTTATCCTGGCGCTTATTGTTTTGTTCCTGGCTATCCTGGTGCCGGTGATCTATCAGCGTATAAAAAGAAAAGGAGATGCTTATGGCAACTGATTTTAAAACCGCGTTTCTTTCCGTAGATAAGCGGTTAGCCAAGCGTAAACCTTTAGAAATCCTCCAGGTAAACCTGGGGAACCTGTGTAACCAGGCCTGCCTGCACTGCCACGTGAACGCTTCACCTGCCGGGGATAAAATAATGTCGCCTGCGGTGATGGATGATATTTTAAATTTTCTTGCCCAGGCAAAAGGGCTGGCGCTTGACCTGACCGGTGGAAGCCCGGAGCTGAATCCGCATTTTAGGTATCTTGTGGAAAAGGCCCGGCCGCTTACTAAAATGATCATGGTCAGAAGTAATCTTACCGTTTTGTTCGAACCGGGGATGCAGTGGCTGCCGGAATTTTACAAGGCCAACCAGGTTAAGCTGATTTGCTCGTTGCCTTGTTATACGAAGGAGAATGTGGATAAGCAAAGGGGAGAAGGGGTTTTTGATAAAAGTATCCGCGCCCTTAAATTGCTTAACCTTTTCGGCTATGGCCGGGAGAAAAACCTGGAGCTGGACCTGACCTATAATCCTGGCGGGGCTTTTTTACCCGGAGACCAGGGCGCTTTGGAAAAGGATTACCATAAGAATCTTGAGCGTTATGGGGTGGTGTTTAACCACTTGATTACGATTACTAACGCGCCGATTAACAGGTTTAAACAGCATCTGGAAGCGAATAATAATTTTGAGGAGTATATGCAGCTTTTGACTGACAGTTTTAATCCTGATGTGGCGGCGGAGATCATGTGCCGGAATCTTTTGAGTGTCGGCTGGGACGGCATACTTTATGACTGTGATTTTAACCAGGCGCTGGGGTTGAGTATGCGGGATAAAAATGGGAAGATAATGGAGATCGGGCAGGTAACGCCTTTAGATATAGAAGACAAGGAAATAATTTTCCAGAACCATTGTTATTCCTGCACTGCCGGAGCAGGGTCCAGCTGTAAAGGGGCTTTGGCTAAATAGAAAGAGGGTTTATGGGTTATGATTATGATGTCATTGTAATCGGCGGAGGCGCTGCCGGGTTAGTGGCCGCCACCGGAGCTGCCGGTTTAGGGGCAAAGACCGCGCTGATCGAAAAAAGCAAACTGGGCGGGGATTGCACCTGGTATGGCTGTGTCCCTTCCAAGGCGCTGCTTAAATCCGCGCAGGTGTTTTCCTTGCTCAATAGAATGAAAGAGTTCGGGATTTCCGGAGAGGCTAATTTAAATCCGGAAGGGGTAATGGCGCACGTGCGCCAAAAGGTCGAACAGATCAGCACGCATCATCCTGCGGAAGTTTTTGAAAAACGGGGGATAACGGTGTTATTCGGCGCTCCCCGGTTCATCGGCCCGCGAAGCATTGAGCTAGCCGGAAAAACCCTTACCGCCAAGCGTTTTATTATCTGCACCGGTTCGCATCCGCTGGTCCCGCAGATTGAAGGATTAAAAGAGATCGATTATCTGACCAATGAAAATATTTTTGAGCTCAAGGTTTTGCCTAAGTCTATCGCCATTTTGGGGGGAGGGCCGATCGGAGTGGAGCTTTCCCAGGCGCTTTGCCGGTTAGGGGTGGAGGTTTCGATTATCGAGATGGCCGACAGGATCCTGGCGCGGGAGGATAAAGAAGCGGCTGACGTGTTGATCGAGGCGCTCCTTGTGGACGGAGTAAAAATCTACACCGGTAAAAAAGCGGTTAAATTTTTCCGGGAAGGCGGATTGGTCGCGATCACGGTTGAGGATGGGCAAAAGAAGCAATCAGTAATCAAGGCGGAGAAAGTACTGGTGGCGGTAGGCCGGTCGGCGAATGTGGTGGGTTTGGATCTGGAAAAAGCCGGAGTTAAATATTCCGCTAAAGGGATACAGGTTGATCAGGCGCTAAGGAGCACGGCAAAAAATATTTATGCCTGCGGAGATGTGGTCGGTCCGTATCAATTCAGCCACATGGCAGAGTATCAGGCGGTGATCGCCGTAGGCAATGCTTTGTTTCCTTTTAAGCGCAAAGTCAATTATCGCGCTGTGCCCTGGTGCACCTTTACCGACCCGGAGTTGGCGCATCTGGGTTTAACCGAGGAAGAGGCGGCCAAAGAATATAAAAATATAAAAGTTTACCGTTCAAATTACGCGCAAAATGACCGGGCGGTTACGGAGCAGCAGGAGAAAGGGCTGGTTAAGGTCATCTGCGACAGTAAGGACCATATTTTAGGGGCGCATATCTGCGGAAGCAGCGCCGGTGAAATTATTCACGAATATGTACTGGCAATGTCCGCAGGATTGGAACTGGGGCAGATCAGCGGAGCGATCCATATTTATCCTACCCTTAGCCAGCTGGTCAAAAACACGGCCGACCAGTATTATTTGAATATCTTCTCCAACGGCAGGTTTAAGGCAATCGCCAGGTTCCTGCTCCGGTTTTTGCGGTAAATAACCCCATTCCTCCTGGTGGAATTAAATCAATAAAAAACAGATTTAGGCAATTTACAAATTTCTCCCGGATAATACAATAGTCTTGGATAGGGAGAATAGCAATTTAAAGGTAAACAAATAGCGAGAGGTTAGTAAAAATGAAAAAATCATTAATCTTAGTGATGTCCGCAGTAATGGTTGTTTTCTGCGCCGCGGGCGCCTGGGCAGCTTCCAGCCAGTCGATCAACGTGAATGCGTCAATACCGACCATGACGGGGGGTTTGTCTGTAACTGTCAGCCGGGTTAACGGCCTGGGTTCAGCGATTTTTACTCCGGCCAGCTCGATTGATTTCGGGAGCTTGACCTGGGATACGGTAAACCATATCTTTTTACCGGAGAATTATTATGCCGTGGATATCGGCGTAACGGATAATTCCGGGACCGCCTGGACGATCACGCATACGCGGACTTCTCTTGCCGGGAATGGAAACAACCTGGACAACAAAGTAAACGTTTCTTTTAACAAGCAGACCAGCGCTACGGTCAGCAGCGAGCTGCAAAAGGTCAGCTATGGTAACAGCCAGAGTATTTCCTACACCAAGGCGCAGTTAGCCGGCGGCTGGTTACGTATCTATTATGGCGTGGGCACCGGAGATCCGACTAAGCCCGACGCTACAGGGGTAACCCCGATCGGT
>CAINQO010000067.1 GCA_903852325.1 Candidatus Omnitrophota bacterium | reverse complement strand
ATGACACCCATGAGCTGATTGCTATTGTAAATTGGAGCGACAAGAACTTGCCTGGTTTTAAAGCCCGATTTTTTATCCCAGCTATCATCGAAACTTAATTCAGCTTCTATATTCTTAAGTTCCTTTTGATTGTAGGCATTTTCAATATTAATTACCTTGCCTGGTTTTTTGGCTGGTTTATCTGCTTTCCCGAAAGACCGGCGTCTCAGTGATCACCGCTTTATTGTTTGCCGTTCATCCTTTGCACGTGGAATCGGTGGCCTGGATCAGCGAAAGAAAGGACGTGCTTTACGCGCTGTTTTTTTTAGCTTCGCTGATCGGTTATTTATATTCATTAAGAACGCCTAAGCCGGGAAAATATTATTGTCTTAGCCTGATTTTATTTATTTTTTCCCTGCTCTCGAAGGCAATGGCGATAACTTTGCCGGCTGTCCTGCTAAGCATCGATTATCTTACCGGTAGAAAACCGGACAAAAAAATGTTTGTCGAAAAAATACCTTTTTTCGTCCTCTCCTGCGTTTTTTCCGTAATCGCGGTTCTGGGGCAATATTCATCCGGGGCAATGCGTGAAAATATCACCGGCGCGTTAGACAAGCTTGCGGTTGCCGCTTACAGCATCGCTTTTTACCTCACTAAGATCTTCATGCCGGTAAAATTGGCCTGTCTTTATCCGCGCATGGAGGCGCGCTTGAGCCCGGAATTACTGGTTTTGCCTGCCCTTTACCTTATTCTATGCATTGGGTTATTTTTATCGGCCAGGTACCGGAAGAAAGCGGTTTTCGGAAACGCGTTCTTTTTAATCACCGTTCTGCCGGTGCTGCAATTTGTGCCAATCGGTGAAACCCTTGTAGCGGACCGCTACGTTTATCTTCCCGCGCTGGGGATATTTTATTTAGTTGCTGAATTCCTGGTTGGCTTGATCCAGGATACGCCTAAATTAAAAAGGACAGCCGGGCGCATCCTCCTGGTTTTTTTAACCTGCGCGCTGGGGGCAATGGTTTTATTGACCCGCCAAAGATGCGGGACATGGAAAGACAGCTTAACCTTGTGGAACGATGTCGTGGACAAATACCCTGATGCGGTAATGGCGTACAATAACCGCGCCCTGGCATTTGTCGAAAAAAAAGAATATAATCAAGCTATCGCGGATTTCAGTTATGTGTTAAATTTCGTCTCTGATGCCGACCGCAGGGGGATATATCTTTACCTGATCGATTTGTACCGGGCGGCCGGAAAAAAAGAAGAAGCGGGGCAAATATATAATAAACTAAAAGAAATTGACGCAAAGCTACCGCTGCAAAATGAAAGGATGCAAGCCGCCGGCAGGGGCGCAGAAGCCGTCGGATTATATAAAAAAGCCCTGGAAACTGATCCGCGTAATGTAGTGTTGCTTAACGAACTGGGGAAAGCATATTTATTAGCCGGGAGATTCAATGCGGCGGCCGGGGAATTCCAAAAAGCTTTAGCGGTCGATGCCGGCCTGGCCGCAGTCCATAATAACCTGGCATTAGCCTATTATTACCAAAAGAATTATCCCCTGGCTGTCCGCCACTGTGACAAGGCAATTGCGCTGGGATACGCCGTTTCACCGAAGCTCCTGGACATGTTAAAGCCCTATAGAGAAGAGGAGATAAAATAGAGGGAGGCAATGGTGAAGCCTTCCCGATTCAGTTTTTTTTAGAGTATACCCTATGAAAGGCTTATTTTTGAAACCATCACGCGGTAAGCTGCTTTCCCTGGCTGGCATCTTTTGCCTGGGAATTACGGTTTACTTTAATTCTTTCCATAATTCCTTTCAATTCGATGATCTGTATTCCATTATCAATAATCCCGCGTTAAGCAACATTTTAGACCTGCGCGCGATCTGGAATTTCTGGCCTACCCGTTTTATAACTTTTTTATCGTTCGCTTTTAACTACCATTTCGGCCGCTTGGATGTGTTCGGCTACCACCTTTTTAATTTAGCGGTACATTTGGTTTGCGCGGGTTTGGTTTTTTGGATCTCTGTCCTAACTTTTTCTACCCCGGAGATGGCCGGGGGGAAAATTTCCAGGAGCGCCGGCCTGATCGCATTTTTCGCCGGACTGGTTTTTGTGGCGCACCCGGTCCAAACCCAGGCAGTAACCTACATATTTCAGCGGGGCGCCTCCCTGGCAGCTTTGTTTTATCTGGCTTCTCTCGGGTTTTATGTTAGATCAAGGCTGTTGCAACGGGAGGGCAGGCCGGAAGCCTCCGGCTGCCTGTATGGCCTCTCTTTAGCGGCGGCAATAATTGCCATGTTCACCAAGGAGATATCCTCAACTTTGCCGTTAACGATCTGCCTGTATGAATTCAGTTTTTTCAGGGCCAGGAAATATGCAGAATGGAAGCGGAGCACTCCCTTTTTATTTACTTTGCTTATTATTCCTCTGGCGCTGCTCTCCAGGCACTCGACAAGCGTTCCGGAAATGCATGCTCCACTCTGGCCAAATTGGTGGATCTGCGCCTGGCAATATCTTCTGACGCAATTACGGGTTATAGTTACCTACATCAGGCTGCTTTTTCTGCCTTTAAACCAGAACCTGGATTACGATTATCCGCTCATGGCCGGGTTATTTAATTTTCCTGTTTTGGCCAGCGTATTATTTTTAACCGGCATCTTGATTTTCGCGCTTAAGCTCTTCCGCAATTACCGGTTAGCCGCTTTCGGTATTTTTTGGTTTTTCCTGGCCCTCTTACCGGAATCCAGTATTGTCCCGCTTAAAGACGTGATTTTTGAGCACCGGCTTTATCTGCCGATGGCCGGCTACAGTTTCTTTCTAGTCAGCGGATTGTTTTATTTATTTGAAGAAAAAAAAGTTAATTTTGCGGTGTTTATCCTTTGTTTAATGGTCTGTTTTTATGCCGTTCTGACTTACCAGAGGAATAAAGTCTGGAAAGACCCGCTTACCTTATGGAGCGATGTGGTGCGTAAGTCCCCCAAAAAAGCAAGGGCCTATCACAACCGCGGCCGCGCCTATTATGCCCAAGGGAACCGGAAACAAGCTTACTCGGATTTTAACACCGCGGAAGAATTAACCCCTAAATTTACCGGGGTAGTTTTTAACCGGGCGATCACGCGTTATCTGGGGGAGGAAGAGGCAAAAACTTATTACGACCGCGCCAATAGCTATTCCGCTCAAGGTTTTCTGGAGGAGGCGGTGCGGGGATATAACCGGGCGATAGAATTAAATCCGGATTATGCGCAGGCTTATAACAACCGGGCGATCGTGTATTATTTTCAAAAAGAATATGCCTTGGCCTGGCAGGATGTGCACAGAGCGGAAGCTTTGGGGTTTATCCCGAATGCCGATTTTATGAAGCAGCTGAAAAAAGCATCAGAGAGGGAAAAGTAAGCCGCACTTGCGGTTCTTGACAATAAAAAGGTTAGATTTATAATAAACCTTAAATTCCGGGAGCCGGTTAATACCCACTTTTATGAAAAAAACGCGTTTTTTTAATTTTATCCTGATATTGGCAATCGCAGTTTCTTTGGTCATTTTCTCCAGGGCCATTTGCGATGATGAGGCAAGTTTCGATGCGCTGTGTAATTTTACCCTTGCCCAGCACCATGAATTGTTTTCCGATATCTTCTCTCAAAAAGGGGTCCTCTACGCAGATAACCGCGCTGCGTTTTCATCCCCGCAGGTAATTTCGTACCTGGCCAGGCAGGAAAAATCCCCTCCGCCTATCTCCTGATTTCCCGATTACATTTAACCGTTTTCTACAATCATAAGAAAGGAATTAAAATGAGAAAGCTATTTTTAGCGATACTCGCTGTCATGTTTATCAGCTCTTCGGTTTTTGCTCAACAAACTACCACCCCGACCAAAACTGCCGCAGTTCCGGCAGTGATTAAAACAGTTACGGGAAAAGTAGATTCCGTAACCGTCGGAAATACCGAGAAAAAAATAAAATCCGAAATTGTGGTAATCGATGAAAAAGGGCAGAAGATAACCTTGTCCGTAAAAAGCGGTACCGCGATTACTTCCAAGGACGGGCAGAAGATAGCGTTAAGCGAGATAAAGAAAGATACCAAGGTTAGCGTGGAATACAAATCCAAGACCGGTGGCGCCCATAGGGCCCAAGCGATCAAAATAATCGAATAATCATACGTTTCGATGTTTAAGGTTGCGGCAGGCGCTGGCCTGCCGCAACCTTATTGGCTAGCGCCATATTTATTTTTTGATATGTCCAGCGCGGCAGGTATACTTACGGAATCATTTAAAAAAGGAGGAGTAATGAAGAAGTTGGTTTCGATGTTTTTATTTTTTGCTTTATCCATGATGCTTTGCGGAACAAGTTTTGCCGAATGTAAAGATTTTGTGGCAAGCAAAGATTCGACCAAGTACCACCTGGCTGACTGCGGCGTCGCCAAAAACATAAAGCCTGAGAACCAGGTATGTTTTAAAACTCAGGAAGAGGCGCAAAAAGCCGGGTATTCTCCTTGCGGCATATGTAAACCCAATGAGAACATCAGGGTAGTGGCCAGTAAGGATTCCGACAAATACCACTTACCCTCTTGCGGCCTGGTAAAGAATATAAAGCCGGAAAATCTGATAGAGTACAAGTCTCCCGCAGAGGCAGTCAAAGCGGGAAAATCACCGTGCGGAGTTTGCAAACCTCCCAAGCCGGCTCAATTCGATAAAAAAGAAGAAAAGGCGCCAACCGCGGCGGCCAAATAGCAGGATACCGTTAACTTAAAAGGGCTCGGGCTTTCTGGCCTGAGCCCTTATTGTTTCTTCAAAGTATTCATTCTTTACGCCAGGATGATCCCGGCCACTTGGGGCTTCTAATTCATTGACAACCAAAAAGCCAATTCTATAATAATACTAAACCGCAAGCGGGCACATTTTCACTAAAAAGCCGGGGAGTGAACCGGCCGGGCCGGTTTTATTCAGTTATAATAATTATGAAAAATAAAATTAATCCGGTAATATTATTGCTGATTTTTCTGTCGGCCGCCGCCTTTTTTTATCAAAATAAATGGCAGCAGGATTCCGCCGGAAAACTGAAGGATGAAATTTTACGCGAGTGGGAAGAGAGAAAGAAGGCGGAGGATTCCATTAAAAAAGAAATGGAAGGTAAACGCCGGGACCGGGAATTCATTATGCAGACGAATTACCAGGGGCAGCTGGAAGATGCGGTTGGCGCTAAATTGAACGGAGTGCAAGATGAGCTTGCGGCATTCAAGAGCAGCCTGGAGGCCTCGGTCGATTCCCGCCTGAAGGCTTACGAAGAGGGATTTACCGATTTTAATCAGCGCTCCGGCGCTAAGATCAAGGAGCTGCAGGAATATGTTGACCGGCAGCAGCAGCGCCAGAATGAATTAGAAACCTCCTTTAAACAACACCTAAAAATAGATCAGGAGGACAAGGACAATGATTCCGCGCAGCTTAAGAGCCTGAGACAGGAAATACGGGAACTGCGTAAAAAACTGGCGGAGCTTACCAAAGATCTGCATCGGCTCCAAACGCAAGCTCCTTCCGTAAATTAGGCCAGAGCCTAAGGCCAGGATTAATCACGAACAAGGGATTTGCCTATCAATCCTTCCAGAAGGTGATATAATCAAAATGGAGGGTAAATGAATCTAATTTTGCTGGCCGGGATAATAGTTTTAGCTGTTTTTTTAACCCTATTTTTTTTATCAAAAGCGGGTAGAACTAAGGACGGGGTAAAAAGAGATCAGGAAGATTTAAGGCGGCATATGAATGAAAAGGTGATGAGCCCGGAAAGAAAGCTCCATGAAGAAGAAAAAAAGCGCTGGGAAGACGAATATTACCGGCGTCGGTAAGGGAAAAGCCGGTTCGGAAAGCGGGATAAATTTTTTGTTGCAATTTATAAGGATTAGTAAGACAATAGACTAATAAAAAGGAGGAAAAGATGGGAAAGAAAAATTTAATTGTTGCGGGAATCGGCTTGATCGTTATAATTATTGCCTTTGGTGTTGCCTACCGGAATTTTGAGTATGCCAAACAGGCTAAAAGCCAGGTAGATATGCTCAGCGGTTCGGTGCAGCAAAAGGACGCCAAGATCTCCAGCCTTACCAAGGAATTAAAGGAAAAGCAGGATGAATTAAGCGCGGTAAAAACAGAGTTAGAAAGCACCAAAAAAGCGTTAGAGGAAGCTAAAGCCCAGATCAATAAGGCTGCTGCTGCCGTGGTCAGCGAAACTGCCGCCGTAAAAGAGGCTGTGCCTGCGCCGGAAGTAAAATAATAAAATATTAAAAATATCAAAGGTTGGTTCTGCCGGGGCTAAAACTAAAAATTTTAGCCCCTTTTTTAACAGGTTGTTTAAAAAATGAAAATAAATAATTTACTGGCCGCCGGTTTGCTCCTGCTGTGCACTGCCACCGCTTATGCCTATAAAGATAATGATTTCCAGGTTTGGAACACGGATTCCGAGGAATTCAAAATAAACCCGGACGCAAAAATAGTTTTTGAGCAGGAATTCCGCTGGGGCGGCAGCGCCAAGGATTTTTATTACCAGCACTATGATCTGGGTTTTTTATATACTCTGCAGAAGCATTTAAATGTCGGCGCCGGCTACCGGCATGTCCTTTCCAAGCCCGGGAATAAATTTTTGGTTGAGAACGAACCCTATATTTGCGCTACTTTGTTCTGGGAGCTTGCGGGTTTTAATTTTGATGACCGCTCGCGGCTGGAGCTTAACCATTTCGATTATAAAGACGATACCTGGACCTACCGCAATAAGTTTACGGTAAAAGCGCCCTGGAAATTTACTCAATTCCAGATCCAGCCTTATCTGTCCGATGAGATTTTTATCCTTATGGATGACGGGCAAAGATTGAACAAGAACAGGTTCTCCGCCGGCCTGGGGATGTCGCTTACCAAGAACCTCAGGGCGGAGATGTATTATAT
>CAINQO010000066.1 GCA_903852325.1 Candidatus Omnitrophota bacterium | reverse complement strand
ATGATGCTTTCGATAAAATATTAATAAATAACTTTATTCAACGGGTATTCGATAATCCCTTGCGCGCCGGCAGCTTTTAACCCCGGGATCAATTCCCGCACGATCTTCTCGTCGATGATCGTTTCGATGGCAAACCAGCCGTCGTCGCTTAACCCGGAAATCGTCGGTTTTTTTAAAGCGGGCAGCCGGGCGATTACCCCCTTTAAGTCCGCTTTTTTAACATTCATTTTCAAGCCGACTTTATCTTCGGCCGCGATCGCCCCTTTCAAAAGCAGGGCAATCTGCTCCATCTTGGATCTTTTCCAGCTGTTTTTATATGCCGCCGGATTAGCGATAAATTGCGTAGTGGACTCACAAAGGGTGGCAATCTCCACCAGCTTGTTGGCCCGCAAAGAACTTCCGGTCTCGGTCAATTCCACGATCGCGTCCACCAACCCCCCGGAAACTTTGACTTCCGTGGCCCCCCAGCTGAACTCCACCTCCACTTTTACTTTGTGTTTCTGGAAATATTCCTTGGTGACATTGACCAGTTCGGTAGCGATCCGCTTACCTTGAAGGTCTTTTACATTTTTTATCCCGGAATCCTGCGGCACCGCCAGAACCCACCTTACCTTATTCAAGCTCTGCTTGGCGTAAGAAAGGTCGGTGATCCTGACTACCTCGGATTTGTTCTCCAGGATCCAATCGTTACCCGTAATTCCGCAGTCCAGCGCCCCGTCCTGCACGTAACGGGACATTTCCTGCGCCCTTAAAAGCACCGGCTGGACCTGAGGATCATCTATCGACGGAAAATAAGAACGCGAGCTGGACAGGTTTACGTTAAAGCCCGCTTTTTTAAGCATTTTAAAGGTCGCTTCCTGTAGGCTGCCCTTGGGAAGCCCCAGTTTTAAAACTTTTTCTTTGGCTGATTCCATAAAAATTCCTTTTTTAATTAAATTGATCGAGAATTTATTATAGCCAGATTAATCTGGCTTGTAAAGCAATAATTTGGCGCCAAATGCGGCGGCAAGCCGCATTTAACCTAAATCTATTTCGAGAAGATTGAGCTTGCCTTTAGGCAGGCCGATGATCGTTTTCCGGGGAATAACCGCCCGGCAGCCGTCCGCGAAAACCAGGCTGGCGCGGTTAAGCCGGATACCCCTGATCCGGTTCGGCCCTTTTTGCGGGCGGCCGGAGTGCGCGTAAATTATTTTCAGGCGCCTGCCGGCAAAAGTGCGGCTGATCGCTATTTTTCCGGCGGCCGTGAACTGCTGTGCGCAAAATTTAGGTTCGAGCAACAAATCCCCGTTTAACCCGCGCACTCCGAAA
The DNA here is from genome assembly GCA_903852325.1 of Candidatus Omnitrophota bacterium. Classification (GTDB taxonomy): domain Bacteria; phylum Omnitrophota; class Gorgyraeia; order Gygaellales; family Profunditerraquicolaceae; genus UBA6249. Next base: position 2,599 of record CAINQO010000066.1, on the reverse strand, counting down.
GCCTGGGTAAGCAAAGTAAGCATGAACCAGCTGGCGGAACCCGTCAGGTAAGGGTACATCCCCCGGCCCTCCAGGTCAAAATACTCCGGCAGGCAGGGATACACCTTGCTTTTATCCGTATTTGCCGCCAGTTTATACAAGGAACTTAAAGCCTTCCAGCCTGCCGCGCAAAAACCCTGCTGGTATAAAGCATACGCCAGCATCACTACCATATGGCTGAATACCGCGCCGTTTTCCTTGTCCCCGTAAGAGAAAGAAAATGCCCGCCCCAGATCATGCTGCTCTTTATTGAAATCCGTGTTTAAATGAATACCGCCGGTGGTTTTATCGGATAAATAACGGTCGATATTCGCCAAAATTTTCTTGACCTGTTCATCCGCGGCTACCTGGCTCATGATCGGAAAAACCTGGGAAGCTAAAGTCATCCGCACGGCGCCGCCCCGGCTGCCGTCCACTCTTTTTTTGCGATTATCGTAATATCCGTTGAAAAAACCCTCCTTCAGCCATTCGCTCCTGCGGATATGCTCCTTCATCCACCGGGATTTGGCCTTAAGCGCCGCGCTAAGTTTTGCCGCGTCTAAACGGATTTTACGTCCGGATAAATGTTCCCTGGTCTTGGAAAAATATTTTTCCAGGATCCGGCGTTTTTGCGCGATATCGGAGTAATCGAAATCGGCCAGGAGGATCTTTAATTCTTCAGCCACCTGTACCTCTTTAATTCCGGCTTGAAGCAGGATTTGCGCTAAAGTAAGCAGGTTGCGGGCGTACATCGCCGAAAACGCCACGCTCTCCCCGTTCTCCTTGGCCATATCCAAACCGTCATTCCAGTCCGCGCCTTCCAAAAGCACATGGTTATGCGCGCCGACATTATAAAATTGCACCAGGTTCTGGACAAGCAAATGCTCCAGCACCGTCCCGGAATAAATCCTGCCGGATTTTGTTTTCAAGCGGTTGCCGTAAGCCGGGGTCCAGCCGCGGTCGAGCCCCCGGGCGCGGTCAAGCTGGTGATTCCTAAAATAGGTGGCCGGCGCGGATAAAATCGCCAGGTCTGCGGTTTCCTGAAGGTATAAATCCAAGGTGATCAGGGGCCAAACCCCGTGGTCCATCCACACCCGGCTAATATTGTTGCGGTCGGCGATAAATTCTCCCGGTTGTTTACCGATGATCGTAGCGTTAGACCCGTCGATCTTTACGCCGCAAAAATTATTGATCAGGAGGTTGCGCACTTTTTCCGGTTCATTAAGGATCAACCCCAGGCAATCCTGCCAAAGGTCCCGCCACCCCCGCCCGCCTTTGCCGTAATCAAAATCCGGCAGGAAAGAACAGCCGAATATCTTCCTTAGCTGCGGCTGGATACTTACCCAGCGCAGCCAATTATCAAAATGTTTATTGCCGCTGTCGGTCTGAATCCGCTGCGCCTGCTCCTCCCAGAACCTGCGGGTGCGCTCCAAAGCGCGGCTTACCTTTTCCGGGCGCCCGTATTTTTTGATCAGGGATTTTAAATCGCAATCCCCCGGGGCGATCCCGAGCAGCACGGTATAAACTGCGCTGGCGCCCGGCGCCAGGGAAATTTCCGCAAAGCGCATTGCCGCCATCGGTTCCCTGCCCTGAAGAAATTCTTCAGGCGGCAGCTTATTCTCCAACACTGCTTCCGGAGCTTCGAAATCTCCGGAATCCCCGCAGAAGATTTCCTGCGTGGGATAAATATACCGTGGCGCAGCACCCCGGCTATCGCAGGCGGCAGCATAATAAACCAGATTATTTTTCCGGTGACCGGATTCATCAAAAACCAGCGTCGGCTTGACTTTAAGGCCGTATTTATCCAGTTTGATCCGGGTTAAAAGCGAAGTGACCTGGCGATGGTCGCGTAAATTATCGGCGCTGCGGGCATATAAGGGTATCGCCGCATAAGGAACGAATTTTACCCTCGCCTTGCTGATGTTGGTGAGCTTTACCTGCATCACTTCCAGGGCATCCGGCCCGGAAGGAATAAAAGAAAGGATTTGGGACTCCAGGCCGATTTTTTTATTTTTCCGGCTCACCCGCTGCCAAAGCTGCCCGGCTTCCAGCTTAAATTCATCCCGGCTTATTTGGCGCAGTTCCTTGGAAACCCCTGCCGCCGACCAAACCCTGTCCTTATCGATATAAACCCAGAAATTCCTCGAAGCCCTGGAAAAATAAAGGCTTGAGCGGCTGGCCGGCTCCAGAAGAAAACTATGCTGGCCGCTTTTGATATCTCCGTGCAGATCCGCGGTGATGGAAGACATCAATACTTCATTGCCCAGCGGTAAATACAGAGTTTTTATTTTATGCGCCAGTCCGGACTTAAAACTACCGGCCGCATCCGTAAAACCATAAAGGTTATTTTTCATGAGCGCCCCAGTGAGAAGATTTTAATTCTAAAAGCATACTATATAAAAACCCAAAGTCAATACCGGTGTTTAGAAATTAGGTTATTTTTTAGGATTGGGAACAAAGATTAGACAATTCCGGCCCAGAACCGGGGATTAACTGACAAAAGCCTTAGGCCCCTTCCTGGTTTACCGCGGGCGAGGAAGATTCTTGCCGCCCTTGCCATGAGATCGGAAGAGCGTCGTGT
>CAINQO010000065.1 GCA_903852325.1 Candidatus Omnitrophota bacterium | reverse complement strand
TAAAACGACTCCCTGATCTTCTGCGTTTTACGGTAAGGCAGGAGAAAAAAACTAAAAGCGATCCGGAAAGGCTTGGAGAACGCCGTCCCGGAGTATTGGTTGCGCGCGCCGATTTTGTAGTAACCGCAATCCCAGGTATTATAAATTACCGGTTTAAATTTACAGAACAACCTGTGGGCGATCCACCCCAGCGCCGCCGTCCCCGCTAAGGCCAACGCCAATAACGGCACATTCAGATAAATACTTCTGGCTGTTTGCGGGGTAAGGACAAGATTATTTAAAGCAAAACGCATACCGCTTATATCCACATCCAATACCGCCGCAGCGGTTGCGGCCAGTAAATTAATAATGTATCCAGAGGCCAGCCCGAAGATAACGGCAAGCAGGGAAAGAAAAAACATCCCCGCGCGCATGGATAAAGGCGCTTCCCCGGCCCCCTGCGCGTAATTACTCCGGGGTAGCCCCAGGAAGACTATCCCGAAGGCTTTCACAAAACAGGCGGCGGCCAGCCCGCTGGTCAACGCCAGTAATCCGGCGCAAATACCCAGAAAAAGCTTTGTCCCTCCAGCGCTGTTCAGCGCCCCGATAAAAAATGCCTGCAGGGTCAGCCACTCGCTCACAAAACCGTTTAATGGCGGTAAAGCGGAGATGGCCAGGGAACCGATTAGGAAACAAAAGGCAGTTTGCGGCATTTTTTTGATCAACCCTCCTAATTTTTCGATATCCCGGGTGCCGGTGGCCTTGTAGACGGAGCCCGCGCCTAAAAATAAAAGCCCTTTGAAGATCGCGTGATTGATCAAATGGTATAACCCGGCGATCAGCGAAAATACCGCCAAATAAGGCATCCGCGCGGCAATAAATAACATCGCCAAACCGATACCCAATAAGATTATCCCCATATTTTCCACGCTGGAATAAGCAAGCAGCCGTTTAATGTCCCGTTCCATAAGCGCGTAAATCACCCCCACCAGGCAGCTGGATACTGCCAAAAGCAGGATCAGTATCCCCCACCAGGGAGAATCCACCCCCAGGATAAAAATTACAAACCGGACCAAAGCGTAGACTGCGGTTTTGATCATTACCCCGGACATCAGGCTGGAGATATGGCTAGGCGCCTGCGGGTGCGCGTAAGGCAGCCAGATATGCAAAGGAACGATCCCGGCCTTGGTCCCAAAACCGATTAAGAACAATATGAAGATGGTATTTTTTACCGGGGAAGGCATGATAAAGCAGGCATTCCTTATGGAGATAAAATCAAAGGCATGCGCGTATTTATAAAATAGCATGAACCCGGCGACCAGGAACGCAGTCCCGATATGCGTCATGACGATATAGATCGTCCCGGCCCGGATCGACCGTTCATGCGTAGTATCGAAAATAACGAAAAAATAAGAAACCAGGGACATGCTCTCCCAGGCCACCAGAAAAACCAGGAGGTTGCCGGCAGTAACCACCGCCGCCATCGACAAAATAAAAACGGCCAGCAGGATCCGGGAAAAAATTATTTTGGGGCGGGAATATTCACCCCTTAAATAACCCAGAGAATAAACGGCGCAGGGAAGGCTGACGATCCCGATGACCAGGAGGAAGAAAAGCGAAAGCGGGTCAAAAAAGAAAAATTGCTTGGATAGTAATTCGAGCATGGCGCAAATAACCTCTATTAAAAAGAAAAACCTTTATCCGCGGGCATTATCCCGCCAACAAAGGTTTCTCTTTATTCTTTAAATCCAGACCCACCTTAAAACTCGGAGATGCTTTAATGACTACTTAAATTATCACTTTTCTAAATTAAAATCAAGATATTTTAGGGCCGGCTGCCCCAAGCTTTAGAAATTTTCCGCCAAAACCTCAAAAAACGCCTGCGAGTGATGGCAGGCCGGGCATTCCTTGGGCGCCTGCTCCCCCTCCATGACAAAACCGCAATTGGCGCAGTGCCATTTAGCTTTCGCCTTCTTTTTAAAGACTTCGTTATTGGCGACGTTGCTGATCAATTTACGGTAGCGGGCTTCATGGAATTTTTCCACCTTGGACACCTGGTCAAAAGAACGCGCCACTTCCGGAAAACCCTCCTCATTGGCGGTTTTAGCAAAGTTGGCGTATAAAGTTGTCCACTCCAGCTGTTCTCCGGCTGCCGCCGCTTCCAGGTTTTCCTTGGTCTCCTTGATCTGCCCTGCCGGATAAGCCGCAGTAAACTCCACATCCCCGCCTTCCAGGTGCTTAAAGAATATCTTTGCGTGCTCTTTCTCGTTTTCCGCCGTCTCGATGAAAATATTGGCGATCTGTTCGAATCCTTCTTTCCTGGCCGCGGAGGCAAAATAAGTGTACCGGTTCCTTGCCTGGGATTCCCCGGCAAAGGCTTTTAACAAGTTCTGTTCAGTCATTGACCCTTTGATTGATTTTCCCATTTTTATCTCCTTTACTTTGCTTTACCTTGATTAGCGACGGCCTCCATCGCTTTTTTCACCTGCTCCGGGTCCCCTAAATAATAATTCTTCAGCGGTTTTAAATCGTCATCCAGTTCATACACCAGCGGCAACCCGGTCGGAATATTCAAGCTGACAATCTTTTCTTCAGAGATGTGATCCAGATACATAACCAGAGCGCGCAAGGAGTTTCCGTGCGCGGCAATGATCACCCGTTTACCACTGACTATCTCCGGAGCAATGGTTTTATGCCAAAAAGGCAGGAACCTGGCCACTGTATCTTTCAGGCATTCGGTAAGCGGTAATTCTGCAGGCTGAAGACCGCTGTAGCGGGGATCCAATCCCGGATAGCGGGGATCCTTTTTTTCCAAAGCCATCGGGGGGACGTCATAACTTCTCCTCCAGATCAAAACCTGATCTTCCCCGTATTTTGCGGCAGTCTCGGATTTATTCAATCCCTGCAAAGCCCCGTAATGGCGTTCATTAAGCCGCCAGGAATTATAGACCGGTATCCACATTAAATCCATTTCATCCAGGGTAAGCCAGAGGGTGCGGATCGCCCTTTTGAGCACCGAAGTATAGGCAACATCGAAAACAAACCCTTCCCGCTTTAACACTGCTCCGGCGGCCTTGGCCTCCTGCATCCCTTTTTCCGATAAATCCACGTCCGTCCAGCCGGTAAAACGGTTTTCTTTATTCCAAACACTTTCCCCGTGCCTTAAAAGAACCAGCTTTTTCATCAAAACCCCCGTTTAAATTTTATTGCTTAATTTTTTCTTGAAACTCCGGATCAGCCATAAGCTAAAAAAGTAACTAAACACCCCCAAAACCAAACCGATAACCAGGTACCCGGTAATTACCGGTAAAAGCACTTCCAGGAAGGAAAGTTTAAAAAATTTAAAGAAAGTAAAATCCTTAAACAGCTCCCGGGACTGCTGTTGCACCACCTGCCAATTTCTATTGAGTATAACAGAACCTACTTTTATTGCCAAGACAAAAGTTACGATCGAAAGCCAGGTGTTCGTCAACAGTCCGCCCAAAAGCGCGGCGGCGCGGTTAGCGCGGAAAACAAAAGCCAGGAATAATGCCGCCGCCGGGCCGGTACCCGGGAATAAACCGGCAAACACCCCGAGCCCCACCCCCAGGGAAATCTTTTGCGGAGAATCGTTGATTATAAAGAGCTTGCTGAATAAATAATGGATTATTTTTTTAAACACTCTGTATTTAGTAGTGAGGATTGGGCTAAGTAGTGAGTTAGGTAGCGGGAATTAGTAGTGGGTGCCACTCACTACCCACCCTCACTACTTAACCCACTACTTTACCTAACCCTCACCACCAATCCTTTATTTAGGCTTGATATTGACCCCGGCGAACCTTTCCTCTCCGTAGGACTCCTGGATCCAGCCGTTGAGTAAATGATAGCGTTCTAAAATCTCCTGCGCCTGGTCATACTCCTCTTTTTTCAGGCGGCGCTGGATTTGCGGATGCGCTTTGGCCAGATAATAAGGCAAATACTGGCTCATTAAGCTGATATGCACATCCGGGGATAATTTTGCGGCAATGAATTCCATCACCTTTTCCGTACCGCTGGCTCCGTTAGGCAGCACCAGGTGCCGGATGATCAATCCTTTGCGGATCAGTCCTTCGGCGTTAAATTCAGCCTGAGGCGACTGGCGGTACATTTCTAAAAGCGCCTCCCGGTTATGTTTTACATAATCGGGGGCGCAGGATAACTCTTGCGCTGCCCGGTCATCTCCATAGCGGCTATCCGCCAAATAAATATCAATGACCCCTTCAAGCATGCCGATTACTTCCGCCAGCTCATATCCGCCGGTATTATAAACCAAAGGTATCTTTAAGCCTCCCGCAGCCGCAATCTCCAGGCTTTTCAGTATCTGCGGCAAAACATGCGTGGGAGTGACCAGGTTGATATTGTGGCAGCCCTGCTCCTGCAGTTGCAGCATGATCTTGGCCAGCTCCTCGAAAGTATATTCCCGCCCCTGCCCCAGCTGGCTGAATTCATAGTTCTGGCAATAAACGCAGCCCATATTGCAATTGCTGAAAAATATCGTCCCGCTCCCGCGGGTTCCGGAGACCGGCGGCTCCTCCCCGTGATGGACCATAAAGCTAAAACACTTGGCCAAAGCGCCGGTTTTGCAAAAACCCGTTTTATTTTTCAGCCGGTTGACTTTACAGTGCCGGGGGCAGATGGAGCAGGATTTTAAAGAAGCCAAAAGCGCATCCGCGGTTTTTTTTAGTTTTCCGCTTTTATAAGCGTTAAGATACACCGGATACTCAGGCATAAGGTCGATAAAGCTGGCGGATCTGATTAAAGATAGCGATGTATTCCTTGGTGCGGTAATCCGGGTAGGTCCAGTCGTTGGCGGAAAACGTATCCCCCCTGAAATTCAGGGCCACTTCGGCAAAGATGCCTTTGCGCAAAAATATCCGGTGCGCGTAATCCTTGGTCGTCGCTAATACCAGCTTGGCCAGGTCCAGGTATCCCGGGTCGATGTTCACCTGCCGGCTGCCGGCAACCAGAAATTTATCTTCCAGGCGGTTAGTATAAAGCTTGATCCGGTACAGCTCCTCAATGGGGATAAGCCTGGCAAAACTGATAAACCTCTTTTTAAGTGTTTTTCCCATTTCTGCTTCGTAATAATCCGTAGAATTAAAATCCAAAGCAGCGGATACCAGGTCGGTTTTGCCGAACTTTTTCGTCAGCTTTTCTTTGGCTTGCGTAAACACCGCTTCCTCTTTATAAATAAAGCCGGTGAAAAGCTTAACCTTCAAATTATATTTAGTGGGTTTCATCGCTGGTTTAGGGACCCGGACGACACCGGGATCTTTAAAAAATCACTGCAGAATATAGCGGAAGTTTAAGGCAAGAATTGGCTGATATAGGTGGCGATCTTTTTACGCTGGTCTTCGCGAATCTGGTTAAAAAATATAGCCAGATTGAACCCGCCATTAGCCTCATCTTCCGTTCTGACCACCACGCCTTTACAATCGACGATCGTGCTTTTTCCGGCCTGGGCTTTGTTCGGAAGGCTTAGTTTTACGGAAATTTTGGTAAAAGGCGGCATATATTTATCCAGGTGGCAGTACGCCCCGACACTGCTGATATTATTGGAAACGGTGGAAAAATCAAAACCGTTGATTGCCAGGCTAAGCGGTAATTTATGGTTCAGGCGCGGGTGCACCCGGCGTTCTTTCAGGCTTTTCATTTTTTTTCTTCGGTTTTGGATTTATCGATAAACGCGCGCCAGCACCTTTTGCTGCAATAAAACTTGCCGTCCCGGTAATATCTTTTTAATTTTTTGATCAATTTATTGCAAGACGGACAATTAGTCTGTTTTTCGGCTTTGGGCTTGGCTTCCGCCCCTTCTTCCTTCACTGCTTCTGCTGCCATGATAATTTTCCTTTCACTTTTACGCTTTTAGTTAAGCCTGCATCTGAATAAAATCTTTAAGATAATCCTGTTCCTTGCTGTCAAATTCTACAAACTCTATTCCGGTTTGGTTGCGGTTAGAGTGCGGCAGGGGCATTGACCAGGCTACCCTGCCCACCGGATGCAAGACCCGGTTCAAAACATTTATTTCCAGCATGACCAGCGTTGAAATCGGGATAAACTGCTCGTTAATTAATTTTAAACCGCCGTTGCTGATATTGCGGCAAATACCGCTGTCAAAATCCGGCTTACCTCTCAAGCGGTAATGGATCTTGGAATGAAAAACCAGACGGGGAGAATTGCGGCTATCTTTTTCCTTTTCCATGGGCAGCATTGGAAAAATATATCATACATTCACAAATATGTCAATACTTTACAAAACCCCCTATTTTGCTATAATTAAACGGTAAACCCACCCTTATCCATGAGGCAATTAAATGTACTGCAAATACTACGGGCTTAAAGACCCCCCTTTTAACGTCACCAGCGATCCGGATTTCTTCTTTTCCAGTAAAAAGCATAAAGAAGCGCTGGCGCATTTAATTTACGGAGTAGGGCAAAGAAAAGGG
>CAINQO010000064.1 GCA_903852325.1 Candidatus Omnitrophota bacterium | reverse complement strand
TCATACCGCAGGATCCTTGAGCCCGGCTTCCTGAAAGCCCTTGGCGCGGTAATGGCAGCTGTCGCATTTCCCGCAAGGGGCCTTGGTTTCCCGGTAGCATGACCGGCTGAGCGCAAAAGGCACGCCCAGCTTATTCCCCAGGCGGATAATTTGCGCTTTACGCATGCGCAATAACGGCGCGATGATCTTTATTTTCTTTTTTGTGGCCAGCCCTACCCCGGCCATCTTCACAAAAGCTTCGAAAAACTCCGGCCGGCAATCCGGGTATCCGGAATAATCCTGGGAATGCACGCCGATAAAGATCGCCCGGGCGCCGGTCACCTCCGCCAGGGAGAGGGCAAAACTTAAAAAAATAATATTCCGGCCGGGAACGTAAGTAACCGGAATACCTTTGGAAATTCTTTCCGGGACACGGATCTTTTTGTCTAAAAGCGCCGAGCCTTTCCAGGGAAAGTTTACCTTCAATATCCGGTAGGCGCATCCGGCAGCCCGGGCAAGTTTAACCGCGCAGGATATCTCCTCCCTGTGCCTCTGGCCATAATCAAAAATCAAGGCCTGGCATTGATACCCGCGGGCTTTGGCTAAATATAACGCCGTGGCCGAATCCAAACCTCCGGACAAAAGCACGACTGCTGTTTTGGCTGATTTATTTTTCATACTCGGAATCGAAGCCTAAAGACCGGGCTCATAGGTAGCGCTGCTGGTGCTGTTTTCCCAAACCGTGACGCAACTAAGCAAGGGGATCGGCGACTTAAGTTGATCATAAATATATTTGGCGATATTTTCGGAAGTAGGATTGATCTTTTTAAAAAAACTCAGCTGATTAAGGTATTTATGGTCCATCCGCTCCAGGCAGGAATTTAATTCTTTCTTCAGGCATTTAAAATCCACAACCATGCCGATACCGTCAAGCTTGGAGGATTTAACCGTTAGCTCCACCACCCAGTTGTGACCGTGGAGGTCTTCGCATTTTCCTTTATACCCGCGCAGGTTGTGCGCGGAGCTGAAACTTGCCTGTACTTTCAAGCTATACATCGGCGCTCCATTCTAAGCGGGGTCCACTTTCCTGACCTGGGGCAATTTTTTCCCCATGAACCGCTGGGCCAGAGAACTGAACCATTCCGGATTATCGCTGACAAAAAACTTATGCCTGCCGCCTTTGCCCCGGTTGAGCAGGTCTTCGCTGGCCAGGATCTTTTTTATCTCAAAAGCCACCTGCTTGGCGGAATCGATCAAGATCACCTGCTTGCCGAGCACCTGCTGAATTACCGGTTTAAGCAGAGGGTAATGCGTGCAGCCCAGGATCACCGTATCGACTCCCGCCTCCCGCAAAGGCTGCAAATATTTACGGGCTACGCTTAAGACTACTTCCCCGCTTAACCACCCCTCCTCGACGAAAGGAACGAACAGCGGGCAAGCGACGGCAGTCACCTTTACCTTGGGGTCAAGCTGCTTGATCTCGATTTCATAGGTGCGGCTTTTGATTGTCCCCTTTGTCCCGATCACCCCGATACGTTTATTCTGCGAGGCATAAACCGCTTCCCTGGCCCCCGGAGTGATCACCCCGATGATCGGTACACGGAAATTATTCTTAATCACCGGCAAGGCAAAGCTGGAGGCAGTATTACAAGCCACGCAGATCAGCTTAACGTCATGTTTTAAGAGGAACAGGATATTTTCGATAGAAAAACGAGTGACCGTCTGGGGGGATTTTATCCCGTAAGGCACACGTGCGGTATCCCCGAAATAAATTATATTTTCATTAGGCAGCTGGCGGATTATTTCCCTGGCTACCGTCAACCCCCCTACTCCGGAATCAAAAACCCCGATCGCGCTCATCCCGCACCTTCCTTCTTATCCATTCATTAAGACTTGTATGTTAAAAAAATTTAAATATGCGGAAGGCGCGAGACTTATCTTGAAGTCTCGACAATCGCCATCTCCTGCGAATACTCCCTTATTCCTTCCAATATGCCGGCGGCCAATCTTTCCCGGTAAGCTTGAGTCCTCAGTAATCTTTCCTCATTGGCGTTGGAAACAAATCCCACTTCGATCAATATCCCGGGCATGGTAATCCCCTTTAACACCTGAAAACGGGCATTTTTTACCCCCAGAATATTGGCGTCAATACAGTCATCCATAATCTTACATACGGAATGCGACAGCTCGATGGATTCGGCCCGGCTGTTGGCATAGATCATATCCCAGACAATCGCCTTTAAATCCTGGTTATCGCTGGCAAAAACCGCATCCCTTAAATTCAAAGCGCTGCTGCGGGCGGTAAGCCCGGCGCGTTTGGCGTCGCTCACGCTGGGAGCCACGTAATAAACCTCAAAACCGGACAAAGAACGCAAGCGCGCGGCATTGGAATGGATACTGATAAATAAATCCGCCCCGCTGCGGTTGGCAATGCTGACCCGCGTAGAAAGCGGGATGAACCTGTCCGTAGAACGGGTTAACACGGTTTGCACGCCTTCGGCCCGCAAAAGGACGCTTAATTTCTTGGCGATCTCCAGATTGACATCCTTCTCCCTTAAACCGTTCCTGCCGATTGCCCCGGGGTCGTTTCCACCATGCCCGGCATCGATTACCACCTTATTCAATTTTATTTTGGCCATGCCGGCGCGGCGGACGGGAAAGACAGTCTGCCTGAACCATACATCAAACACCTGCTCCTTAAACTGCGCCGGGACCGCGATAGCGCCCTGATAAACATCTACCGGGGCATTTAAATGCAGCGGATTATCGTTTACCAGCACCAGGCTGTCCCCGATCCTTAAGCTTACGCGCTGGCTGTCTTTGGTCAAATAAACGGTGCGCAAAAGGGTATCGTATTGCACCACCACTCCGCGCGCGTCGCATAAGGCGGATAAAGGATAGTAGGTTTTCCCGCCGATGGAATAAACGGGGATATTCTCCCCGGTAGGCAGCGTAGCGCAGCCGCTGATTAAAATAACCAGGCCGGCAAAAACAACCGAGATTTTTAAAATAAATTTCATATTATGATTACGAACAAAAGGCCGAATTTCTTATTTTGATTAGAATCTATATTATATCCACAATCCCGCATTCCGGCAAGCAATTTTGGGGTTTTTAGGCGCCTTTTTTCCTTAGCCGATATTCCCAGGCCAAAGCATCGCTAACTTATTCTCAATATTATGGATAAGAAAACAATCAGGGGGCGGGATCAGTCCTGGAAATAGATCAAATTTTCTTTGGATAACTCATGCAAAAAATCGGTCACCTCGGACCTTGCTTTTTCATGCTCCACCTCGTAATCATCGACTATTTTTTCGATTATGCTTCCCACCGAGTTTTTGCCATCCACCGATTCCAGGATTACCGAACCTATCTCATTGAAAACAATAACTTTTGCCTCTTGATCTTGCGCGGTTATTGCCAATGCTTCTTTGCAAATCAACTTCCAGGTGATATTCTTATTTTTTGCAGGGATTTTATTCAGAGGATCCATCAAAAACTCCATTCGTTGAAATTTATTTAACCGGGCAATAGCCCCCTCTTACTAAAAAGCGCCGGAGTCATTGCTTAATTTTCCCGTTTTCATTATCCGACGTTGAGAGATTGTATTTTTGCACAAATAAAAGAAGAGATCTTTTCCGAAATAGCTGTCCACCGTCTTAAATTTGGCAAAAAAATCGTGCATTTGTGCCAATTCCTCATCCGATAAATAGCTGCGCGGATAGCTGATCTTTAAAAATTCACCGTAGTATCCCGGTAGCTTTAAAAACTCTATATCCGGCCTATAGTTGTGGCCCGGGTAATTAGCCACAATAATATAATCACAGTCACGATAGTCGGAGCCGGATATGAAAAACTTGGAAAATTTAACTCCCGGGTAATCTTTCTGAAAGATATACTCCAATTTTCCGTAATCGATCAGGCCATGGGGAGCCACCAGCAGTACCCTCGGTTCATCCTTCTGCCCCTTCCTCTCCCTGTTGATCGTTGCAATAAAAGCGGAGACGACTTTACTTTCATCGGTTTTAACCGGAGGGTAAGCCGAAAAACTATAATCCGGATGTTTATACAGGGCCCCGGGAAGAAGCTGTGATCCGAAAGATAAATCGTAGAACTGGACCAGACCAAAGACAACGATCAGCGCCGCCAGGACTGTTTTAAACTTCCCGCTCTTCAGCTGAAATACCGCTACGCAGGTAATTAAGGCCAACGCCGGGAAGGCGGGGAAATAATACCGCCCCCACTTATTGATATCTAACGTGAAAATAATATAGGGAACGACTGCCCATAGTAAAAGTGCCATTTTCTGTTTGATTTCCTTTCTTAAAAGAAACAGAAAACCGGTGCAGAACAACAGAAAAAACACCCTGGACAGGCTGTACATTATTTCATAAGCATAAAAAAACAAGTTTCTCAGGTCGGAAAAACCGTAAAGGCAGACATCATAAAAATGCCTTCTTTGGATAAACGCCACAAAAACAAAGATGTCCATATGGTTTAATAAATTGCCGAAGCGGCCAGAACCCCAGCCGAGGCTCAAAAATAATAAAGGAATGGCGATAATAAGAAACAGGGGATATAATTTGGCCAAAACAGGCGGTTTGATCCGACCATTTTTATTTTTGTTTTGCAGGCTGCTGCGGATATGCTGATAAATTATATAAACTAAAGGTCCGGAAAGGAAGAATATAGCAGTGATTTTTACCAATAAGGTAAGCCCCAGGAGCAAACCGAATAATAGAGCGTATTTCGGCTTAGTTAAATCTTTGGCAATTAAAATATAGCTGCATAGGGCGACCATGGCGGTAAGCGGGAAATCAACCCCATAGCTACGCGACATACCGTAAATCCCCGGATAGAACGAAACAAGAAAAGCGGCAAGCACCCCCGCTTTTTCCCCGGAAACCTCCTTACCGATTAAAAAAGTAGAGATTATAAGCAGGATAAAAAAAGGAAGGTTTCCCAGCAAGGAAACATTGACGGTATTGCCGAAAATTAAATTAATTCCGGAGGTATAAAGGTAAAAAACCATCCCCCAATCCCAGCCGCTCTCGGTTTTTATTAATTTCGCCAGGGTAATAAACTTTTCCGGCCAGGACTGGCCGCTGTGAATAATGTCCCGAGAGTGGAAAAATATTATATTCTTATACATAAGCTGATAATACTTTTCCGGATACCAGGATAGGACATCCCGGTTAACCCACCAGAAGTTATGGATAATATGGAACAGGCAAATACAAATAAGGATAATGACGGCGGCCGAACTCGTCCTTTTGACGACATTATCCTCCCTGTTCTCTGCAAAACTTAATTCACCCATCAGTTTGGCTATCCCCTGTGTTTTTAAGGAAACTTGAAAAGCTCCGGAATCGCGCGTATTTTACCACAGATTTACGGCTAAATAAACTCACCTGCCCAGGTTAGTTGCATTATTATCGCTCAAGGAGTCTTACGCTTCTTTATTTATTAAATACTCCCCTGGAGATCACATCTGCGATCTGCTGGGCCAGGAGCTTATTGCCTTTTTCCGTGCAATGACCGAAATCCCCGGCGAACATATCGACAAAATATTCTTCCCGGTTTGCCCGCTTCAAGGCTTCCTTGAACGTGTTTTCGTTATCCACAAAGATAATTCCTTCGGCATCATTCCCGAACATATTCCTCAACACATCTAGGCTGCGCATGGGATACTGCACGCAGACAAACTTTATCCTCCTTCGATCCAGGATTTCCTTAAGCTTACGGTAGCTGTTCACTGTAACCGGCATACAATATTCCAATCTCAGTCTGCCGGCTTTCTCAGTATACTCTTTTGCCAAACTCAGCTTACCTGATTCTTTGTATAATCCTGCGATTATTCCGTACGTTCGGTCGTTCTTGGGGTTTAATCCGATCGCTTTCTTGAAGGATTCTTCCGCCTGGGCATATTTACCTTGATTCCGATAAAGACGCCCCAGCTCGACATAAGTATTGTCGTTTTTGGGATTCAGCTCTATGGCTTTCTTGAAGGATTCTTCCGCCTGAAAGCATTTTCCCTGGATTTTATAAAGCCACCCCAGCTCAACATAAGCAATATCGTTTTTAGGGGTTAGGGCAACGGCTTTTCTTAAGCATTCTTCGGCCTGGGGATACTTACCCTGATTGCGGTAAAAGTGGCCTAAATAAACATAGGCCTTATCGTTGTTAGGATTTAGCGCGATGGCTTTCTTTAAGCATTCTTCGGCCAGGGAATATTTATCTTGGACTTTATAAAACCACCCTAAATCAACATAAGCATTATCGTTTGCGGGGTTGGAGGCGATGATTTGCTTCAGCGCGTTTTCGCTGAAAGCAGGAACGGTAAAACCATCTTTTACCCCCGCCGGGACCCCTATGGCTACCTGTCTGTCTTCGCCAGCTCTACAGATTCCCGCTTCTTCGGCCTTAGCCAGGATTCTAAACCAAAGAATCCTGATAAGCTTATAAGTCCTAAGAGACCGGATCAAGAGCATCCCCTTAGAAACAGCGGATCTTTCCAGGGGAACATATTCTCCGGAATCATTAATCCCCATCATTGCCACGACCATATCCGGACGATATTCATTAAGATAAGATTCTACCTGGCTTAATATCGCCGGGCTCCTCGTACCGCTCCTGCCTTTATCGATTACGCTGAAACGTATCCCAAGATTATGCTGGTTTAGGGCGCGCTCAAGAAACGGCGGATATTCTCCCTGGGTGGTAGACTCCCCCAGACAAAGAATGCGGTAAGCGCCTTTTTGTCTTATGGATTGCCGGTTCCTCTGCTCCTGCACAGACAAGAGGATCCACCCTCCTAAACGCAAGCTTATTTCCAAAAGGATTAAAAACAAGAAAATCCCGGAGATGATCAGGGCGGCTTTTTTCTTAGGAGCTAACTTGAGTTGATTGGTTTTCTGCATAATAGGTTAATTTATCCGCATAGCGGATTATTGGATATCTTCCGCGGTAACTCCTGAAGAATTCTATTTTCCCGGCCTGAAAATATCGTTATAAACATTGATGATTTGCCGGGCTTTCAACCTGTCCATATCCCCGCGGGAATACTTAAAAGGATAAACAAATCTAAACGGCAGTTTTTTGGCATGAACCATCTTTACGCCGAAGCTGGCCGGATCTAAAAATATTTCCGTTTTGGGAGTTAGGTAATAAAGGTTGAGCGCGGCGGGAACGGTTTTTCCGTTTTTGTTGTAGGCGATCAAAGAAAATAAGGTGTCCCTGGCCTCCTCTGTAGTCTCGGAAGGCAACCCGATAATCACCTGACAATAGATAGTCAATTTCAAATCCAGGCTGTTTTTTATAATCCTGCGGATAATATTCAGTTTTGTGCCTTTACGGATAAAATCTAAAACCCTTTGGTTCATCGACTCCAAACCAAACCCTAAAGTCGTGCATCCCGATTTTTTTGCCAGCCGCAAAGCCTGGATGTCCATCGCCGGATCAAAGCGCGACCAGGCCCACCAGGAAATTTTTAGACCTTCTTTTAAGAGCTTTTTCGCTATTTTTTTCATTTGCGCCGGAGCAAATACGGCATCTGAGATACACAGGTGGCGCACCCGGTATTTCTTAATCAGTTCTTTTATGTCCCGGATCACCAAGTCGGGGTTTTTCTCCCTGTACCTTGGTTTAGGGAAAGGCAAATCGGCGCAGAATATGCATTTATTCCAATAACACCCCCGGGATGTTTCAATGGTCAGAGATAATCTATCCCTGGAAAATAAATAGCGCTTTAGCGGCAACCCGTCAAAATCAGGAGCCGGAAGCCGGTTTAAATTCACTTCCGCGATTTTAGGGCTGTAAACCCAGCGGCCCTGTCCAGGGTAGATGAGGTTCGGGACTGCGGCCAGCGGCTTATTGTTCCTGACCGCGTCTATCAACCGGACCAGGGGAATTTCACCTTCAAAATACACCAGGTAGTCGTAAAAATCGATAAAATCGTTCCGTTTATAAAGTTCTTCGCGGTATAAGGATACCCATTGCCCTCCCAAAACGACCTTCGTGCGGGGAAACAGCTTTTTGATTAAATGCCCGAAAGTGAAACTGGCAATAACCTGCGAAGGAGAGGTTACGGAGAACCCGACAAGCGAATCGCTGTCTTTTTTGATCTGGGGATATACTTGATCATAAAAAAAATCAACAAACGGATTCTCCCTTTGATCGGAAATATAACGGGGCAAAAATTCAGAGCCGAGGATTTTTTCCGTAAACTTAAAAGAAGATCCCGGATTGTTTTCAAAATCATAAACGGGTTCAGTATATGTATTTTTATCCTGCAATAATCTGCGATAATAAACCTTTTTCTTCGTCTTTCCCTGCTTATAACTTTGCGTCAATATCTTCTGCAGTTTATTCCTTTTGAGATAATCATAATAAAGCATATTCAAGTCGCTCTGCACCGCAAAAACCCCTTCCGCCCTTAAAAAGCCCAGAAGAGCGGGAGTTCCCAGGGGAGGCACAATCCTCCCGTAAGCAGGAGGAATAAACAAAAAGACACTTTCTTCTTTACTCTTGATCATCGGATTAAAAAGGTAAACTTCCACTTTTCCGGTTTTTTGTCCGGGAATAACGTAAAGTCCAGAACGGAGTCACGCAGTATTTTTTCCGGTTCGACGCAGGGCAGAAACAGCTGGCCCCAATGGCTGTTATTCCGACTGGGCCGCGTGGAAAGGCGGGTATTCCGGTCGAAGTGAATGTTTAAAAAAATACAAACTCCGCTCAGGATCGCATTTTTTCTTAATCTGAAGCTGGCGGCTAACTTTAGCGGTATCCGGCTATCCTCCGTCAAATCGATACGATGGACCAGCTTCTCCTTTCCCAGGAACAGCTTAGTGTCTTTAAGGAAAATTACGGACGGATGAACCGCCTGCCGGTGCCCCTGGATAAACAACTTGCGCCCGATATTGCTGAAATCGATACCGTACTGTTTTTTTGACCAGAAAGCAACGGACCTTTCCAGCTCGCTTTTATAGCAAACCGGGACAAAATATATCTCGATCTTCGCCGGTATAATTACCGCGCTTTTTTTAAGATAATTATCCCGGATACGGGCGACTTTCGCAACTATGTCTTCATTCCAGATAAAAACCCCGAGCTGATCATGGATAAGCATGTCCGTCTTCGCCGGCGGCTTGAATTTCCGGATATCCGCTTTAATAAATTCTATTCTCCCCTGCAGGTTATTTTTTCGGGCAGCTTCCCGGGCATCATCGATAATCCCCGACCGATCGACGGCATAGACCTTCCGGCACCCTTTTACCGCGGCAAAGAATGACAATACCCCTGTTCCGCACCCAAGATCGATGACCCGGGAATCTGTTTTAAGATTATTTTCAATAGCTTTTTTATAACAATTGGTCCTGCGTTTATCCTGGAGCATGATTTGATGGATTCTAACCTCCCCCCAGGGGTCCTGACGCAACGAGCCTGATTGTTTCAGTATTTTGTTTGCCATCTGTCCGGAAGTTAACCGCGCCTGCAAATTAAAATCAACCTGACAATTTCTGCAAAGGACCCCAGATCATCTTTTGGTATTCAGCCCGGTGCGGCTGGCGAGCGATAAGAAATGCTTTTTTAATCTGCTCTCGGGAAAAAACAGGGGTTTCGAAAAACGGCTCGGTACGCAGCGAAGTTACAAGGTTACCGCCAACCGGCTCTCTTAAAAGCCGGGCATGCCTAGTTACCCATTTATACAATTTGGTATTATAATAAGGGATCGCCATCCAAAACCCGATGGGATCAAGCCCGTGCTTTAAAGCAAAACGTATCGATTTCATTTCCGAGGCAAAAGTTGCCCCGGGCAGGCCGACGACAAAAAACCCCCCCACGCGCATGCCTTCGCTTTTAGCCAACCGGATCGCCTTTTGAACGACGGCCAGGCTGGACCCTTTTGCGGAATTGCTAAAGACTTTACGGTCAGCGCTTTCAATCCCGTATATCAAAAGATGGCATCCCGATATCTTGAGCAGCTTAATCAGCTCTCTGTCCACTTTATCGGCGCGGACCCCTTCCATGATCATCCAGGGCAAAGCAATATTCTCTTTGATCAGCTTTAAACAAAACAATTTGACCCGTTCGACATCATATGAAAAATTCTCATCCAGGACGGTGAACTCCTTGATCCGGTAGCGCTCTTTGGCAAGTTTTAACTCTGTGATGATATTATCCGGCGAGCGAGCCCTCCACTTGCCGTAAGACAGAGAGCCAACGGTACAAAAATTGCATTTATAGGGGCAGTCCCGGCTTGTAACCAGCGGGTAATTGGAAATCCGGCGTACGCCCATTAAGCGGAAATCCGGGAAACCCAGATCGTCGAGGTTCCCGATTTCCCGGCGTTCCCGGACGATTACCCGTGTTCCCTTTCTGTAAATTAATCCCGGGACAGACGCCAGGGGGGCGCTCCCGTTTAAAAACTGAATTAATCGATGCAGCGGAAGCTCTCCTTCTCCGTCGATAGCAAAATCGACAAATCCGTGCTCGAGGATTTTACCCTTGATCAAAGAAACGTGCAGCCCTCCCATGACCACGATCTTCTTTTTCTTTTTTGCGTACCGGGCAATCTTTAATGCCTCGGCAATATTCTTAGACTCACAGCCGATGCCGACGATATCATAGCTATCTATCCGGTCTAATGCGGCATAAGGATCATCTCCGGTAAAATTACCGTCTACAACGTTTACCCTGTAACCCTTGCCGCGCAAATAGGTGCTGATATACCCCAACCCCATCGAAGGGAATCTCCGATCTTCCACTATTTTAGGGCCGATTAACAGTATTTTACTAATTTTTTTCATCTTGCGCTATCCCTACAAACATGGACGCCTGGTTGCCGCCGGTAATACGCAAACGCAATAAAAACGGCTTACTCTTAAAATATCCGTTCTTTTAAAAATAAACAAACTTGCTTGTAAGCAATTTATTAAAAAAACCAACTACATCTGCCTCCACTATTTTGCCCGGCTCATCATGCGTCTCCGTAAGCCTGCGCACAATCTCCGAAACTGATTTTTTTCCGTCTATAAGTTCCCATATCTTCGTGCCGGTAAAATTCAAAACTTCTATCGTTTCTCCTGATCCAGACTGCCCTAGGGATATTATTATTGCTTCTTCGTCGATAATCCTGGATGCGATATCCGGGCTTTTTTTGGGAATTTTACTTAAGATATCCATATAAAAACCTCCGTTTACGTTTAGTTGAATAACCTTAATCGGACTTGCCCTATGGAGCGGGGATTGACAGCTGATCAGGCAAGGTGCTTATCCAAAAGCCGGTAAGCATTTTTCCAGCCCCTGGCCAAACGGCACGCCTCCGGAGAACGGGCAGATAACGAACCCCGCTCAATTAAGGCCATCCCCGGGCACAGAAAACAATGGACACTATCCTTACATCCCAGGCACTCTTGCCTATCCCCCCGGCGCAACGACCTTAACTGCCGGAACAAGGGGTGTTCCTGCCAGATTTCCGTAAAGGATTTACTTTTTAAGCTGTTATCCTTAGCCCTGATCTGTAAGCACGGATTTAATTCACCGGAGGGAGTAATATTGCAGGCGGTAAAAGCAGCACCGCAAACATGCTCATTTTCGCCGGCTGCCCTTATCTCCGGATTTCTTTTAGCCGTTTTGTTAAGAGTCAGAGCGGCCAGCATGTACTTCTCCAGTTGGCGGTCACTTAACCTGAATAGGAATGGCCGCTTGCTGCCGTTGTCGCAGGGGGAAATCTGCAATCCTCCGTCAATGCTGCGCCACTGGACCTTAAGCTTCCTCTGGACATATTGCTGCAGGCCAGGCAACTCTGCCCAGTTTTGCTTCATCACCACGCTCTTAACGTATACCCTGATTTGCCTCCCTCTTAATATCTCGATGGCCCTGACCGTATCATCAAAAGAACCTTTTACCCGGGTTACCTGTTCATGAACATCCCTAAAACCATATAAACTAATTTCCACTACCCAGGGTTTTACTTGCGCGATTGCCTCGGCCATTGCCCGATCGATCAATGTCCCGTTCGTAAATAACCTCAAAGCAAAATGGCTGGCTCGGGCATATTGTAGAATTTTAACAATGTCTTTTCTGGCGAAAATTTCACCCCCCGACAAGATAAGCGATATACAGCCGACCTGCTTGAGCGTGTCGAGCACCCCACAAACCTCATCCGTATTCATTTCTTTTGGATTATTTGTCCCGAGATAACAATGAACGCATTGCAGATTACAACGGTAGGTAAGTTCAAAAAGGCAAGTCCAGGGGATACCCCGCCTGGCAAGGCGAAGCCTTAATTCGTGTTGGGTCATATCGGCCGGACCGGTTTTGCATCCGCTGCGCAATCGATCATGTTAAGGATAATAAATATAGCCTCGCCCGGATAAATCTTTCATCAAGGCCCGAAGCTTAGCTAAGGCCACCCGCGGCGATATGCCATACTTATCAACTATCCGGCCGGCGATATCTTCCGGTGAATGCTTACCGTCAATCAGTTTCCAGAT
The DNA here is from genome assembly GCA_903852325.1 of Candidatus Omnitrophota bacterium. GTDB lineage: Bacteria > Omnitrophota > Gorgyraeia > Gygaellales > Profunditerraquicolaceae > UBA6249. The sequence continues at coordinate 5,914 of CAINQO010000064.1, read as the reverse complement.
ATAAGTAGCCGTTGAATTCAAGGTATAGACAACGTCTCTTACTCTTTTGCCGCGGAAAGAAAGCAAAATAGTCTCATCATCAATAATCCGCCAAGCTAAATCCCGTGTTTTTTGAGGAAAGACTCTTAACTTGCCCATCGATATCGCTTACTGACCTGGTTATGATGATGAAGAGCCTGAGGCACATGGGCCGCCGCTTTTATCGCAATCCCGGGTTAAAACTGTTTGCTCCCTGGGCACCCGCACCTTTTTCATGGCAGGTTTAACCCATTTACTTTTCTTTTGTTTATTTTTTTCCATTACTTCTCCTCCTTTTGATTTAAAAAACTATCCAATGTTTCCCATACCGCTTGATCCGGCTTAAAATAAAGACAATAGCAAGAAGTGTGCCCGAGGATATTGCTACAGATAACCATCCTTTTCTTTACCATTTCTTTTGTGATCGGTAAAGAAAAACTGTGCAGTAACATTTGCACCAAGGCATCCTTTTTGCTTATCGGGACTACCCGGTTAGACTTTGATTTTTTAATAAAAAAAATACCCCGGATAAGCGCCGATCTGGATGAGGTGTGTTCCACCTCCCCATGCCAGGGATTGCCAAAGACCTTAACTATATTATACTGCTTTCTGATTATTATTCTATCATCATTTAATACCGTCATTCCTCTCTTGAGCGCCAATTTAGCCAAGGTAGATTTACCGCCCCCGGAATGCGCAATAAAAAGATACGCTTTCTCCCCGTCCAGGACACCGGCAGAATGCAGCATCAGGGAGGCGCCTTTAACCGCCATTAAACGAAAAAGCATCTGCGGAAAAAGATATAATAAAAGCTGCCCCGAAGGATCGTTTGTGTAAAAAGTGACCTTCTGCATCGACCGGTCAAATTGCGCGAGCGACGAAACCGCCTTCCTGGGGAAATAAAGAAACAGGCCTCTTTTGTTTCTGCCTAATCTCCAGCTTCGCGTAGAAAGGAACACCTCTTTCTTTCCAGGGATCTCAATTACCTCTTTATATTCAACCCGGATACGGATCTGCGGCCTGCCGTCATAAATATACTCTTTATAATGGGCGCTAAGCTTTTCGGCCATCTCCGCAATAGGCAGCTTAAAAGATATTGCTACTCCTCCTATCCGCACCACCAACGTACTTTTTTTTGTCATTCCGGAATTCCCTCTTGAGCGTTCAAATTGCTTTTAAAAAAATTATAACATTATATCCCAGATACAGCGTCTTTTTACCTCTATAGTAATAATTACTGATATATTTATTTAACCCTGAAAATCTTGGGAGCACCGGCGTGGTGATTACTTTATTTATCCCGAAACCTGCAGCTTTAGCTCTTTTTTCCAGCAAAGAAAGGTTGATAAAATCAGAAACATCTTCCCCGGGCAGGATGGAAAAAGAACGAAGCTTCCGCCAGTTACCCGCTAAGACGGAATCCTTTAATTCCACCAGTTTAGCCAGCCAGTGGTTATATATGTCAAAGGCGAATATGCTTCCGGTCTTCAATACCCGACGCGCTTCCGATAAGCCGAGTCGCGGCTCAACATACCTGTAGGCCCGGTAAGTAGAAATAGCACAATCGAATGCGGCGTCATGAAACGGCAATAATTCCGCCTGCCCGCAAACAAGCCGGCGCACGCCCCGAAACTCCTGGGCATAACTGAGAAAAGACATTATCGGATCCAGACCGATATAAGTAACACAGCGGGCTTGCGCGGCAGCGGCTAAGCGGCCTGTCCCGCAGCCAATATCCAAGACATCTCCGCTGACGCACTGCAATATCGGCCGATCCACGCGATCCAAAGTATAAGCTTCAACCTGGCGGCCGGAAGCTTCATATCGATACGGATCATCAGTCAGCTTCCAGGTGAGCCGGCGTTTTGGATATTTCGAAAAAAAATCAGGGATATCTTTATTCAACGGTACCGTTTCGCCGCAAACAGAACAAAGCAATTGCTCCCCCGCCTGCTTTAATGACGGCCGGCGGCAGGAAAGACAGATTAATTTTGCCAATAAATTAGTTTCCATAGTTCTTAGCCGCCGCTATAAATGCTGCTTAATTCTGCTAATTCTGGCTCTTAAAAAAATCCCGGTAAGACCGGCTTTGAAGCAATAGTTGCGCGTGCGTTCCCTCTTCAATCAGGCTGTTCCCTTTCAAAAAATATACCCGGTCGGCATCCTTAGCGACAAATTGCCTGTGCGAAATAATGATTGTGCTGCAATCGCTCCGGCTTTGCCTCAAGGCCGCCAGTATCTTCTCTTCCGTAAAGGCATCCACCGAAGAGATGGCCTCATCAAGGATAAGTAAGCGCGGCTTTCTTACAATCGCCCTGGCCAGGGCCACCCTCTGCTTAAGCCCATGCGACAACCGGCAGGCATCTTCGCCGATCAAGGTATCATAACCTTGCGCCAGCTCTTTGATACAATCATCGAGCTGGGAAATGCTCACCGCCTCCTCTATCTGCTCCCGGGTAACCTCCTTTAAACCGCAGCTGATATTCTCCCTGACCGAAAGATCAAACAACAGCGGTTGCTGGGTAGCGATCGCTATATTTTTCCTTAAATCATGCAAACGGATCTTACTCAAATCCACTCCATCTAATAATATCTCTCCCTGCTTTGGTGCGTAAAGCCTGAGGATCAGATTGATCAGGGTGCTTTTGCCGCATCCCGACGGGCCAACAACCGCCACCCAGGGATAAAACGGGATCTCCAAATCCAGTTCTTTAAAAATCGGTCTTTCCGGCTGATATCCGAAGGTGACCTTCTTCATCTGGACAGGCCCTTTCAGGAAATCTAAGCTGCTTGCCCCGGGCGAGTCTTTTATCTCCGGCTGGCGATCCATGATCTCCAGGAATCTTTCCGCGGATACCGACCCCTTCGTGATATATTCGAGTCTAAAACTTAGATTATCCAGGATACTGCCTAATTGCACAAGGTAAAGCATGGCCGCCGTATAACTGCCCACCGTCATTCTCCCCCTGATAATCAGCCAGCCTCCAAAAATAGTCACCGCCCCATAAACGGCTTTGGACAAAAAAGATGAGTTTAAAGCGTTAAACATCGACCAGCGGAAACTGCTTACCCCTAAGCGGATATTTTTTATCAGGGATTTTAAATAGAGGCGCCTCAGGTAGGGCTCCAGACCAAACGCCTTAATGATCAGGATCCTGGAAAAAGCTTCATGGATCTTCTTGGACAATCTGGCGCCGGATTCCCAAAGCTCCTTATAGAGGGGGTTTAGTTTTTTTTGTATGTAAAGGCTGTGGATAAGAAACAGCGGACTGAGTAATAACAAAAAAACGGTCATCGGCAAATTAATCCAAAGCGCCACGGCTAAAATAATAACCAATTTTAATAAATCCGCTAAAAGCCGGGGGCATTGCTCAACCACGAAATCCGTCTGGACATCGATATCCGCGAGGCGATAAACATTCTCGCCGGTCGATTTAGACTTAAAGAATTCCAGGTCCAGGGAATACAATTTCCTGATAAACCGGTTCACTAGACTAAATTTTAATTTTGCCTTCAGCTTATTCTTTAAGATATCTTCCAGCGCCAGGAATAACGTGCTCAGGATAAATATCCCTATCCCCCAGGAGGAAATCTTTATGAACTTGCTTAAATTCTTAACCAAAAAAGCGTCGTCCAGATATAGCTTGGAAAGGAAAGGCGAGATCAATACAAAGCTGCCGGAAGCTAATTTTAAGCCGACCAAAAGAAATACCTGCTTTGTATAATAAACGGGGAATTTTTTGAAGAATGACTTTAGTTTTCTAAAATACTCCATATTTTTAAATCCGGATTATGCCTCCCGAAAGATCGATCGCTTTCACTCTTCCGGGGGTTTCCTTATTAAAAGCGACTTTATCCTGAAGAAGACGCACATAAATTTTAAATAAATCCTGTTTGCTATAGAACACTGGATTTTTCCCGGGGCCAGAAGGTGTTTTTTCCTTTCTACCGCCGCTACGATCCCGGCGATATCCTGGTTAAAGATAGGGCCGTCGCTTCCCCCTCTGGCGGTGTCGGAACGGGCCAGGAGATAAACCCGGTTTTCCCGGCAACCCTTATCGATAACCCGGTGCCCGAACAGATTGTTCCCGCGCCGGTAAACCGCAATATCCCCTATCTGGATTTCTTCAATTTTCCTGTATTCAATATGCAGGATATCCCCGGGGCGCACGCAAGGATACATACAAATACCTTTAGCGCAAAATTTTACGATTTTATTCCGGATTAATTTTTCTCTGAGATCAAAGAACTGCAACAATATCCCGGCAGGCGCAGCAATGCCCCCGGGAGGGGATGCGGGATTATGTTCTTGCGGATTATCTTTAGCATCGGAACAAAGGATATAAGCGCGGCTTCTAAGGCAGTTGTTTTTGATTTCCTGGTTACAGTAGGACATAAAGACGGTGTGAACTAATAAAACTTAAGACTTCGATCATTATTACTTTTCTCGGTTTGTCGCGTTAAATTTCAGCGTTATTCATAAAAATTTGGTGGAGGTGCCCGGAATTGAACCGGGGTCCTTAAGTAATCGCATAAAAGCCGCTACATGCTTAGCCTGGTATTTGGTCTTACTTGGCAACTCCTACCCGGCTGGATTTACCAAGCGCAGCCTTTTAGGTTTCGCCGCGGCCTGGAAGGCTAACCCACCGCAGCTATCCTACTAGTGCCCTAATCTATCCCGTAGGCAGGACAGTTAGGGGCTTCGGACTTAATTAAGTCCGAAGGCTGGTACGAACATCGGCCTTGCGGCAAATGTTCCTAAACGTGACACTTGCGTGTTTGCGTTTAATTTGTGTAAGGATTGTTAACGCGGCTAACCCTACCTCCGCGGCATGCTACCCTTATCCGACATATCTTAAGTCGAACCCTTTCACCCCCCCAATTTTCAAAAGATCACTGGTTAACCGAGTTAAATCCCGCTTAGCGCTGCCTGTTCCTTAATGTCCGGCGCATCTGACGGTCGGTTTCCCGGCGCTTGATATCTTCCCGCCGGTCGTAAATTTTCTTGCCCTTGCAAAGCGCAAGCTCTACCTTTGCAAAACCCCGCTCATTAAAATAGATCTTTAAAGGGATTAAGGTCAGGCTTTTCTGGGTAAGCTTGCCGTTTATTCTTTGCAGCTGCTTTTTATGCAGCAGCAGCTTCCGGGGCCTGTCCGCATCGACGTTCAGGTAGCTGGCCTGCGCGTAATGGCTGATGTGCGCGTTGTATAAAAAGATCTCCGCCCCCTCAAAACGGGCGAAACTGTCATTTAAGTTGATCTTGGCGGCGCGTAAAGATTTTACTTCCGAGCCTTTTAACTCGATACCGCTCTCCAAAGACTCGAGGACTTCATAATCCCTGTAGGCTTTGCGGTTAGTGGCAATATTGCTCATTTTAACATAACCAGGTATAAATATAAACTTAAAAATAAAGGAATGGTAACCAAGCCGACCAGGTGGCTGAAAAAGATCCCCTGGCTGATCAAGGCATCCTCTTTGTTAAAACGCCGGATGATCACGGATAAAGAAGTCGCCGAAGGCATGGCCAGCTGCATCACGATCAGAAAACCCAATAAATACGGCACCCTCAGATTGAGCACGATGGCCAGGCCGCATAAAGGCAGGATGATCAGCTTACCTAATAAAAGTACCAGCGTCGTTTTACGGTCAATGTTTTTTAACTGCACCAGGGCGATATTGCCTCCCACTACCATCATCGCTAAGGGCAGAGTGCAGTTACCCACCATGGACAAAGGCTTGAATAAAACCTCAGGGATAAATTTATTTAAACCCAAGGCGATCAAAACCAGGGTAGTTAAATTGGCGATTACCGGCGGGCTGAATACGCTGCGCAGCCTGAACTTAATCTGCTTATCGTAAGTAAGCATGTAAATGCCCAGAGACCAGGCGGCCAGGT
>CAINQO010000063.1 GCA_903852325.1 Candidatus Omnitrophota bacterium | reverse complement strand
GTTCATCGGTTTTGTGGAAGTAGAACAGAAGAATTTTGATTGGAAGAACTGGCCCTACTTTACCGGCGCCGGGCAGGAATTGAAGGCGCGCGCTTCCATCGGGAGCTTGAGCAATGGGTTTGACCTGAGTTTTACCGAACCCTGGATGTTCGATTATCCGGTTTCTTTCGGTTTTGATCTTTACCGGCGCACCCATGACCGGGATACGGATTCCGGTTACGGTTATGATGAAACGGTGATCGGAGGGGACCTGCGTTTAGGCAAAGAACTTTCCGAGTATTTAAGGGGAGACCTGATGTACCGCCTGGACCAGATAAAGATCGGTAATCCTACCGATGACGCATCCGATGATTTAAAGCGGGAAGTGGGGACGAATATTGTCAGCGTTATTTCACCCAGCTTGACCTTTGATTCCCGGGATAATATTTTTGATACCCGTAAAGGGAATTACGTTACCGCGGCGGTTGATTTTGCCGGGTTGGGCGGAGACAAAAATTACGTTAAATTTTTCAGCCGGGTTTCCCATTATTTTCCCATGCCGCGTAACGCGGTACTGGAAGTAAGGGGCAGGCTTGGCCTGGCTCAGCCTTACGGGGATACGGACAGGCTGCCGATCTACGAACGGTTCTTTGCCGGCGGCGCTTACACTATCCGCGGTTACGAGGAAAGAAAAGTCGGCCCGCTGGATAAGACTTCGAACGACCCGGTGGGCGGGGAGTCGATGTTTGTGGGTAATATCGAGTATACTTATCCGTTATTCAGTTTCTTAAAAGTAGCGGCTTTTTACGATATCGGCAATGTCTGGGAAAAGGCGGGGGATATTTTTACGAATAAAAACACCGCCGACCCGCATAACACCGGAGGCCTTAAATCCAGTTTCGGTCTGGGTCTGCGGATCAATACCCCGATCGGCCCGATCATGCTGGATTACGGTATCCCCTTGAGCAAGACCGCCGATCAGGATACGCGCAGCAAGAGCGGACGTTTCCACTTCAGCGCCAGCCACGGATTTTAAGTCCAGTAATATTGAGCAAGCAGGAGCACCTGCAGTTTTAGGGTTAATAACTGAAGTCAATTAACTAAGGAGGAGAAGGGAAGATGAGAAAGGCCACGGTAATTCTGGGGGGGTTAATTATCAGTTTAGTTTTGTTCAGGGGAGCGGCGCTGGCCGCGGATAAGTTCGGTTATGTGGACCTGAGCCGTATTTTCAGCGAATATAATAAAACCAAGGGATATGATAAAACTCTAACCGATAAAGAAAAAGTATATACCGACGAGCGGGATAAGAAAGTTGCCGATTTAAAAGCTTTTCAGGATAAGTTAGCCCTGCTTAATGACAAGGAAAGAGAAGCCAAGGGCGCTGAATTGCAGGCAAAAGTCAAAGAATTCCAGGAAGCTGACCGCCAGAAACAGGCCGTCTTGCGTAAAGAGCAGGATGAGAAGATGAAGGAGATCCTCAAGGACATCGAAGAGGCGGTAAAGAAATATTCCGAAAAAGAAGGATACACTTTGGTATTTAATGACCGGGTGTTGGTTTACCAGACTAAAAGCATGGATATCACTAATGAGATCGTCGATATCCTGAACGGCGGAGCAAAGAAGTAATAAAACAGCTTACCTTAATCAATACCGCAGGGGATTTATTAATCGCTTAGTTTCGCCTCAGAAGCTAGCCGAAATTCTCTGGAATTTCGGCTATTCGGCGAAATAAATTCGCAGACGGCCTTCGGCCTACAACTTACTCACGCTGGCGCGTGAGTAAGTTGTCTGCTCATTTATGCAAAAAACACTTAAAGAAATAGCCAAGCTTATTGACGGAGAGGTTATCGGCAACGGGGATACCGTGATTACCGGGGCATCCGGGATCAAGGAGGCCTCCGAGGGGGATATTACCTTCCTGGCCAATTCCAAATACAGCCCATTAATGAATAAAACCCGCGCGGCAGCGATCATTACTTCCGCCGACGCCAGAGAAACCACTAAGCCGGTGATTGTCACCCAGAACCCGTCACTGGCTTTCGTCAAAATTATTTCCATGTTCACTCCCGACGATGCGGGGCATCCCAGCGGGATAGATTTAACGGCGGTAATCGGTAAAAACGTTTCTCTGGGTAAAAACATCACTATCGGAGCCTATTCGGTAATCGGGGATAATGTTACCTTGGGAGATGATGTAATTATTTATGCCGGTTGCTATATCGGCCATCACTCCAAGATCGGTAACGCTACCTTGATCTATCCCCATGTTTCCATCCGCGAGCGGATCAGTATCGGCAGCCGGGTGATCATTCATGCGGGAGCGGTGATCGGTTCGGACGGTTTCGGATTCGCCACGGTAAAGGGCTTGCATCATAAAATTCCGCAGGTAGGGATCGTGGAGGTGCAGGATGACGTGGAGATAGGGGCCAATGTGACCATTGACCGGGCGCGCTTCGATAAAACGGTGATCGGCCGCGGCACTAAGATCGACAACCTGGTGCAGATAGCGCATAATGTTATTATCGGTGAAAACGCTTTGATTGTCGCCCAGGTCGGTATTTCCGGAAGCACGATTGTCGGAAATAATGTTATTTTAGGAGGCCAGGTCGGTCTGGTCGGGCACATTAAGATCGGGGACAATGCCATGGTCACCGGTAAATCGGGTGTGGCTAAAGATGTCCCGCCAAGTACGGTGTTTGCGGGTTATCCGGCCAGGCCTTATATGACTAACCAAAGGGCAAACGCCAGCCTGCAAAAATTACCTGAACTGTTCAGCACGATCCGGGAATTAAAGAAGAAAGTCCAGGAGCTGGAAGAAAAACTGAAAAATAAATAAATGGATAATCAACAGACGATCAAAAATCCGGTTACCCTTCAGGGGGCCGGGATCCACACCGGGAATAAAGTCACCCTTATCTTGAGTCCGGCTCCCGTTGATTCCGGGATAACTTTTATCCGTACGGATATTGCCGGAGCTCCCAGGATCAAGGCCGATGTCGGTTCTTTATTGCTGGCCTCTAAACTTAGCCGCCGTTCTTCGATCGGTAATGAACAGGCGCAGGTGCAGACGGTGGAACATTTAATGGCCGCTCTGTCCTGTCTGGGCGTGGATAATATCGATATCCAGATAGACAGCAACGAGGTTCCGGGCTTAGACGGCAGCGCGGCTAATTTCGTCCAGGCGCTGGAAAAATCCGGATTAGTCCAGCAGGACAAACCCCGGTATGTCTATTCGATCAAGGAGCCGATCTGCATCCAGGAGGGGGCCAGTTCCATTGCCGTGCTCCCGGCTGAGGAATTCAAGGTTTCATATACTCTGGACTATGATCACCCGCTGTTGTCCGCGCAATTTTTGGAAATCGCGGTGAATAATGAATCATTCAAAACTTTTCTGGCTCCGGCGCGTACTTTTTGCCTGGAGAGTGAAGCCAGTGAACTGCAGAATAAAGGTTTAGGGCTGGGCGCCAATTATGAAAATACCCTGGTGGTCAGTAAAACCGGGGTGATCAAAAACAAACTGCGCTTTGAGGATGAGTTTGTCCGGCACAAGATCCTGGACCTGATCGGCGACCTTTATCTGGCCGGCTGCCCGATCAAAGGGCACGTGGTGGCTTTAAAAAGCGGCCACGCCTTAAATTTAAGAATCGCCAGGAAAATTTATGAACAAAGATTAACCCAGGAGGGAAAACTGGAAGAAGCCATGGATGTCAATCAGATCATGAAAATCCTGCCTCACCGTGAACCGTTTTTATTTGTCGACCGGATCACGCATTTGGAAAAAGGCAGGCGCGCCGTGGGGATCAAAAACGTGACTATCAACGATTATTTTTTCCGGGGTCATTTTCCCGGCCGGCCGGTGATGCCGGGAGTGTTGATTTTAGAGGCGATGGCCCAGGTCGGCGGAGTAATGATGCTGGAGAGCCCGGAAAACCGGGGGAAGCTGGCATTTTTTATGGCGATCGATAACGCTAAGTTCAGGAAAGTGGTCGTCCCGGGAGACCAGCTGGTTTTCGAAGTGGTGGCGGGTAAAATGCGTTCAAAAATGGGAATGGTACATGGCACCGCCAAGGTAGACGGAAAAATAGTGGCAGAGGCAGACCTGATGTTTGCTCTGGTCGAAAGTTAAGATGATCCATCCTTCCGCAGTTATTTCCCCAAAAGCGAAATTAGCCGACGGCGTATCCGTGGGGCCGTTTAGCGTGATTACGGATAATGCCGTTATCGGGGCAAACACCAAAATCGGCTCGCACTGTGTCGTTGACGGCTACACGACCATCGGGAAAAACTGCGAAATATTCACCGGGGCGGTGGTAGGCAGCCGCCCGCAGGACCTTAAATTCAAGGGAGAAAAAGTCGTTTTGGAAATAGGCGATAATAATATTATCCGCGAGTACTGCACCCTTAATCCCGGCACCGCCGAAGGCGGCGGGAAAACCATGATGGGCAACGATAATTTGTTGATGGCTTATTCGCATATCGCCCATGATTGCCGGGTAGGCAGCGGCTGCGTTCTGGCCAATAACGCCACTTTAGCCGGGCATGTCAGTATTGAGGATAGGGCGGTGATCGGCGGTTTGGTGGCGATCCATCAGTTCGTGCGCATCGGAATGCTGGCAATCATCGGGGGTTGTTCCAAGGTGGTCCAGGATATCCCGCCGTTTTCCACCTGCGACGGCCATCCGGCGAGGGTTTACGGCTTAAACCTTATCGGCTTAAGGCGCAAAGGCATTTCCCATGATTCGATCAAGAAGATCGACCAGGCTTTTAAAGTAATATTTAATTCCGGTTTATCCCCGAAGCACGCCCTTGTCCGGGTAGAAAAAGAAATAGAAAAAACGGAAGAGGTAATCTACCTGATAAATTTTGTCAAGAGTTCTGAGCGCGGGTTAACCCGCTCCGCAGTTAAACACAGAGAAAGCGCCGGTTAACCATAAGCGCGTTTCTTTAAAAAGCAGCATCTTTCCTTTGTCCTGAGCAACAGCTTAAACTTAAAACTAAAATGAAAAAGATCGGTTTGATCGCCGGTAACAGAAAGTTTCCCCTGCTTTTTGCCGAAAGTGCCCGGAAAAAAGGCTGCTCAGTAGTGGCTGTCGCCATTAAAGGGGATACCTGCCCGGGGTTAATAAAACTCGTCGATAAAATCTACTGGTTGAAACTTTCTCAGTTCCAGGAGATGTTCGATATCTTCAAGGCGGAAGCGGTGGAAGGGGTAATTATGGCCGGACAGGTCAGCCCGCGCCGGTTGTTCAGCAGGGAAACCCAGAACAGCCCGGTGTTAAAAGAGATCCTGGCTACTCTCAAGGATAAGAAGGCGGATACTTTATTCGGCGCAGTAGCCCAAAGGCTTGAGGCCGCAGGGCTTAAACTGCTTGATTCCACGACTTTTATCGAAGAATATCTGCCTAAAAAAGGAACCCTTACCGGGATTGAGCCGGATTTTGATACCTGGGAAGATATATATTTTGGCTTGAACTTAGCCAAGCAGGTGGCCAATCTTGATATCGGACAGACAGTGGCGGTGAAGAGTAAGGCGATTGTCGCGGTGGAGGCTTTCGAGGGGACGGATAATCTGATCCGCCGGTCGGGGAAAATCGGCCGGGGAAAAGTAGTCATTGTAAAAGTCAGTAAGCCCAAGCAGGACATGCGTTTTGATATTCCGGTAGTCGGCCTGAATACGGTGCGGAACCTGGTCAAAGCAAAATGCCGGTGCCTGGCCTTTGAAGCGGGAAAGACCCTTTTTATCGATCAGGAAGAAAGCATAAAGCTCGCGGATAGAAAAGGGATCGCCATTGTCGCGGTATAAAATTTCTTGACAGCGGTTGTTTGTGGTGTGAGAATATAAAGACAAGTAAAGGAGGAAGATATGCCACGGACAGTTGAAACAAAGCCAACGGAGTTTAAGTTATATGCCCCGGGCGCCAAAAAGGTTGTGGTTTCCGGAAGTTTTAATAATTGGGATACCAAAAAATTGCTCGCCAAAAAGGACAGTAAGGGCACCTGGAGCGCCAAGGTTGTGCTTAAACCCGGGAAGCATGAGTATAAATTCATTGTTGACGGAAATTGGATAAATGATCCGCACTGCACCTCCTGCGTAGTCAATTCGCTCGGGTCGCATAATTGCGTCATGGACGTTAAATAATTTTTAAGATTTTAATTGCAGAAACAAGTTTAGGGCGCTGCTTAAGCAGCGCCCTAAACATTTAAACGATTAATGAAATATATCTACGGACCGATAAAATCCCGCCGGCTTGGCCTTTCCCTGGGCTTAAGCCTCAGCCCGGATAAAACCTGCGACTTGGATTGTATTTACTGCCAGTGGGGCAGCACCGGCAGGACTGTTTTAGAAAGGAAAGAATATGCTCAGGTCGGGCAGATCATCCTTGAGCTGAAATCCTGGCTGCAAGAGCATCCGCAGGCAGCCAAAGAGCTCAAATTCGTCACTCTTTCCGGGCTCGGCGAGCCTACATTACACACCGGATTCGGGGGGCTTATCGATCAGGCAAGGGAACTTACCGGGGCAAAAATCGCGGTGATCACCAATTCTACTTTTTTGGGGGATAAGGCCGTGCGCCAAGAGCTCCTGAAAGCGGATTTGATCGTTCCCTCCCTGGACGCGGTAGATCCGGTGATCTTTGAGCGCATTGACCGGCCGCATCCGGGGGTAAGATTGGATGAAATTATCGATGGCCTGGTGGCCTTGAGGAAGGAATTTGCCGGCACGATCTGGCTGGAAATAATGCTGGTTGCCGGGGTAAACGATGACGATGCCCATATCCAGGGGCTAAAAAAAGCCATCCGGCGCATTAACCCCGATAAAATTCAGCTTAATTCTCCTGTGCGCGCTACCGCCGAAAAGAATGTCCTGCCTGTTGAAAAATCCAAGTTGCTTAAAATCAAAGAGATTTTAGGGGATAAAGCGGAAATAATTTAAGCTGCGCCTATTGCCTAACGGATAAGGCACCAGTCTTCGGAACTGGCTATGGTGGTCCGATTCCACCTAGGCGCAATTTATGTCGCAAACTAAACCGGTAATTTTCCCGATTTTTAATTTACATCGATTGAAAATGCTATATAATTGTATTTATGATTAAGCCATATTTTTTCAGGCCCGCTGTTTTAGCGCTAGTTTTTCTAGCGCTATTTTTTTTATCTGCTTTTCCGGTTTTTGCGCAAACCCAAGCGCAGGATTATCTTTGTGAAATGGGGAGGGTTTTTTATTCCCGCGGCCAGCTTGATGATGCGCTTTCAGAATTTACCAAAGTCCTTTCCATTAATCCTAATAATCCGGTGGCTAAAGAATACATCAGTAAAATATTCTGCGGGAATTCAGCTGAAGAATTAGCCGCGCCGCCTTCTTCCCCCGCGCCGGTTCCGGCGATACAGTCGCCTTTGGCAACCGAACCGGCATTATCCAAAGAAGAGGCGATGGAACAAGCGCTGGCTAAAGCCGGAAATCGGCAAAATACCGGCGCCAATCTTTATGGAGGAGGGGATGCGGGTTCCGGCAGCAACCGGGGGATAAAAGTCGGCCCTTTAAGAATAACCGGGCAAACGCAGCTTAGCCTGGGGGTTACTTCCGATGACTTTATCTGGAAGCGGGCGAATTTTGATCTCAATGAAAAATTTTTAAGTTTCCGGATGCTTTCCGACGATGTTTTTAACCGCAGGTTTAATACTTATGATCCGGCGATTTATGATTCGCTCAGCGTTAATTTAGATACGGAAAATAAGGAAGGTTTTAATTTCCACGGTAATCTTACCGTGGACCCCTGGAGTTTTACAGGCAAAAGCGGCAAACTGACCGTGGACAATGGGGCCGGAGACAACGCGGACATCCAATTGTTTTATTGGTCAAATACCGGTTATATTCTCAATCATACTTATTACGGCAACCTTAAAGGGCTTACGCTTAATATCCCGGAATTAAAAGTGGCCAATGGCCAGACTGCCGCCTCTACTGTTTCCGGTTTTACTGTTCCGGCTACGGATATAGACAGGCAGTTCCAGCCGGTGCGCGAATTATGGTTGGATTATGCCAATGAGCAGATCAAGCTGCGCGCTTTTGCTTTGGGTTACCAGGATCAAGCTTATACTTCCGATGATCCTTTGAACATAAGCAACCACGGCATCTGGTGGAAAGACAGCAAATGGTTGCGGATGTATACTCCCGGGGTGTTGCATTCGGGGAATATCCCGGTCGATTTTACCAGAGGCCGTTGGGATGATTCTCTTTCGTTCATCTCTAAGGACAGCACGGGTAAGTATTTGACCGCCTTAAGGGGGTTTTCCTTCAGCTTTACGCCTCAGGAATCGACCACTTTTGATACTACGGTCGCTACGCCTAAACACCTCTGGCAGGATTATGGCGAGGTGGATAACATAATTTCCGCCAGCCGTTTAAAACATAAATTTGCCGATAACCTTGCTTTGGGCGGGACTTTTACCTGGCGCTCCGGCTTCAAAACCGACCCGCAAAAATTAGACAGCCGGAATTTTGTCGGCGGGGTTGATCTGGGTTATGAAATTACGGAAGGCTTGAAGGCTCAGGCGGAGGTTTTGGCCTCCCGGTCGGATTATGACATGAGCGATTCCACTTACAGGACTGAGTCCAAGGGGAACGCGTATTATTTTTCTTTTATTACCCGTTATCCGCGCTCAAGTATAATGGATTTAAAATACGGCTATGATGAAATCGCTCCGGCCAAGGATGAAAGTTTCCTGATCAAAAGTAAATTTTACGCCTCCAGGATGGACCGCGGGTTTGATTCCGCGCTTTCCGATTTCCATAATACCCGCCAGGATGTTTTCTGGTCCAGGCATATCCATTTCCGCAAGCCCATGGATTACTACGCCCAGGGGTTGGAAGGATCCAGCCTTAACTGGGGCGAGCTTAATTCTACCCGGATCGGAGACGGTATTGATATCGGCAGGGATACGGTGGGGTTCCGTTTTGAAACTTTCCTGGAGGACAGATTTTACAATCTTTTTGATGTGCGTAATGTGCACGGCGTACACGGGGAATTTATCGAGAATGTCCTGCGCGATGAAGCCACGGCTAAAGTAACCGATAAATTAACCGCTAAAGCCCTGGGGATCTACCAAAAAATGCCCAAAACCACAGCCGGGATCGACCCGTTTATTTATGACGGACAGACCGGAAACTTTTTCATCAATGACGCTGTCCCTGAAGGCGCCGACCCTTCCATTACCACCGGATCTTTCGGGTTGAATTACGATTTTTTTGATTGGTTAAGTTTGAACGGCATCTATGAACGCACAAATGATTATACATTGGCTTACGGTAATTTTCCGCAGAATGTCCTGAGAAACGACACGACCCTTGACTCGTTTTACTTTCAAAACGATAAGTATTACAGTTTTGTTCTGCCGTTCCTTTTTGACCAGGGAATTTTTCCGCAGGCCCCTTATGATTACTATAATGTTTTTAAAGCCGGTTTAAGGATCATGCCGGTAAAGAACATGGAAGTTTACCTTGATTATACGCGCAACGAATATGATACCGCGTCTTTGATCAGCGACAGCATGAACCATGTGGGGATGGAGATCACTTACATGCCGGTTCCCAAATTCGGCATTTCGTTTAAATATGTTTATTCCCGTTCTAAGGATATTATCCAGTTACCGGGCGCCGGTTTCGGGCTTACCGATCATCCTGTCGGGCACCATAATTTTTTCAGCGAGTTCAGGTACCTGCCTTCAAAAGACGATGAATTAATTATGCAGTATGGGGTAGGGGATACCAGTTCTATCGGCAATATCTCTTCTTTGGACCCCTATGGCGGAAGCATGCTCACCTTGGATACGCAGCAAATCATCCGTCTTTATTACCGCCGCAGATTTTAATTGTCCGTTCTTTCCCTGTTTTGCCGTTGATTGAGCGTAAAAATGCCTGCTTTTTTCAGGAAAGCCACATTTCAATATCGGCCCTGGCTTCCAGGGGCCACTAATATAGGTAAGGACCTAACTGATTGCGCCGCACCATTAATTTCGCCTGTTAAAAACCGTTTAAACCGGAAAGGCCGGAAAAATATAGGATGAAAAGGCTTTCTTTCTCCCCCCTAATTTTACTTGACAAAGGGGCTGTGGGATGCTACATTTATATAGCAAAAGTCGAGGTAATATATTCGGGACCCTTTGCTGGAGGGCAAAGGGGCCATGTGTTTTAACCGGATAAGACCGAAATTTTGATCTGTCCGGTTTTTTATTTTGTGGTTGAAATCAAAGCTAAACGGTGGTAGAATTATGAAAATAATGACAAAACTTTTAAAAATTATTTTAATAAGTTTTCTCCTGACCGGTTCAGCAATCCTCTGCCGCCAGGCGCAGGCCGCTTTTGACTTAAGTTACATCTTTGAGCAGGGCGGTTCCCGTCTTGAATTCGAACGCAATAATTTTTCCCGCGCCATCGACTTTACCACATTTAATGATACGGTGAATAACCGTTATGAGGTGCGCCAGCGCGTGGAAAGCCCCTTAAGGAATCGCGATAATCCCTCGATTACGATCATGGATCATTTTTTTGTCCGGGCATTCCGCGGTTCAGCCCGGTTCGGTGACTTACGTATTCCCCCGGGAGATATCCCGGTAAGGAATGATGAATTGATCTATGTCTCCAATGCTGCCGGGCAGGCGGATACATTTACTTTGGCATATTCGATCGTCAATTCCCAGGAATTACCTCCGGGTTATTACACCGGCCGCATCAGTTTAGTGCTTAACCCGGTCAGTTCGGCAGCGGCGCCGGTAATCCGGTTTATCGATGTTTATGTAAATATCCCTAATGAAGGCGGTTCCTTATCGGTTACCGTTGTCCCGGCGGAAGGGGGCAGCTCGCTTTTGTTGAATCCTTCAGAGGCGAATAATGTACGCAATAACGCGGTAGTAACGATCAACAGTTCTTTCAGCGGGCCTTTCCGGATCATGCAAATGCTTTCGCAGCCGATCCAGTCCCAGGAAGGCAAGTTCCTGGATACCGGTAGTCTGCTTTTTAGCGTTCCGGATGCCCAAAAAGGGGTGGCCTTAAACCGGCCTACCCCTGTGGCAAGCAATATCCAGACTATTTATTCTTCCCGGCCCGACGGAAGCTGCGATAAAGTATTCAGCATTGCATATTCTTTGGCCGATCCGGTAGGCCTGGTAGCGGGAAACTACCGTTCCCGGATCCAATATCTTCTGGAATCCGGCGGTAAACAGATCAATTTAGGCGCCCTGGACCTGGAGATCAGGCAGGAGCGTATCTTTGAAGTTTCCATTACTCCCCAGGACCAGCGTTTCAATATCGATTTTGCCAATCTTAAGTCCAGCGAAGGCCCGCGGACAAATGAAGTATTGATCGAAGTGAAATCCAATCTCGGCAGGCCGTATCAGGTTACCCAGAATATCCTTTCGGAGCTGGTCAACAGCCAGGGAGAGAAAATCGATCCCAAGTATTTTTCTTTACGCACCCTTTCGGTGAACGGGACCAAGGGGACCCCGAAATTTTTGGTCAAAACCCCGATCGAAAAAGGCAACTTGCTTTTATTTGTTTCCGATAGCAACGGTTCAGCGGATCAGTTTAAAGTCATTTATGAATTAATCTGCCCGGCGGATTTAAAAGCCGGCAATTATTCATCGCGGGTAACTTACACTTTAACCGAAATTTAAACAGGAGGGTAAAAAAGGGGATGTCAAAATTTATTAACCATAACCATGAATCAAAACCAACAATGAAGGAGGAGGGCAAAATGAAGAAACTACTAATGTGTGCAATGGCAGCAGTATTGGTTGCTTTCTGCACCGCAGGCGCTTGGGCAGCTACCAGCCAGACGATCAATGTGAGTGCAACGGTACCGACAATGACGGGAGGTTTATCCGTTACGGTCAGCAGTGTTAACGGCACGGGAACTCCGGTTTTTACTCCGGCTACCTCGATCAGCTTCGGGACACTGGCCTGGAACGCGACAAACCATATCTTTCTGCCGGCGAATTATTTCGCTGTGGATATCGGGGTAACGGATAATTCCACTACCGCCTGGACGATCACGCATACGCGTACTTCCCTTGCCGGTAACGGAAGCAACCTGGACAGCAAGGTAAACGTTTCTTTTAACAAGCAGACCAGCTCTACGGCCAGCACCGAGCTGCAAAAGGTCAGCTATGGCAACAGCCAGAGTGTTTCTTATACCAAGGCGCAGTTAGCCGGCGGCTGGTTACGTATCTATTATGGCGTGGGCACCGGAGATCCGACTAAGCCCGACGCTACAGGGGTAACCCCGATCGGTTTAGACACACCGGCCGGAACCTATAATGGTACGGTAACGATTACACTTGCACCGTAATTGATGTGTTCGGCGGCGTTCATCCACCGTCTATTGGCGGGAAGATGATACGCCGCGCAGCATCAATCCTGAACAAGCGTCACGTTTTTAGCAAGGTGTTGAAGGATTGATTAACGGTTTGTTCTTGCGGAGCGGTAAAATGAAGAAACTACTGGTGTGTATGCTGACAATTGTAATCGTGGCATCTTGCGCGGGGGGAGTTTGGGCGGCTACCAGCCAAACAGTTAATATCAACGCTTCTGTTCCCCTGTTGGCCGGAAGTTTGTCTGTTGGCGTAAGCAAGATAACCGGTTCAACCTGGACTTCGGCGACCTCGATCAGCTTCGGGACGCTGACCTGGAATACGACAAACCATATCTTTCTGGCGGATAGTTATTTCGCCGTGGATATCGGTGTAGTGGATAATTCCGGGACTGCCTGGACGATCACGCATACACGCACATCGCTTGCCGGTAACGGAAGCAACCTGGATAACAAGGTCAACGTTTCTTTTAACAAACAGACGGATAGCACGCATGCAACCGAGCTGCAAAAGGTCAGCTATGGCAACAGCCAGAGCGTCGCTTATACCAAGGCGCAGTTAGCCGGCGGCTGGTTACGGATCTATTATGGCGTGGGCACCGGAGATCCGGCAAAACCCGACGCTGCCGGGGTAACCCCGATCGGCATAGACACACCGGCCGGAACCTATAATGGTACGGTAACGATTACGCTCACACCGTAATTAGTAGCGATTATATAGAATTGTAGTATAATATTGTAAAGGGGGAATTTTTTTGTCTACTCGCTTACGTATTATAGGAATCTGTTTTTGTTTGTTGTCCGGTATCCTGGTCTCTCCTTCAGCGGCTGCGGTAAATAAACTGCCGTTCATGAACCAGTCGAAGATCCGCGTAGTCGCCGCCCCGGGGGAGCGGAGTTTCGGCGAAATTACACTCGATAATCCCACGGAAGAGGCTAAAACGATGCGCCTTTACCTGGAGGATTGGTATTATCTTCCGGGCGGATCAGGAGCAAAAGAATTTCTTCCGGCCAACACTACCCCGACTTCGGCCTGTCCCTGGATAACCTTTTCTCCTGCCGAAGTGGTTATCCCGGCATTCGGCAAACAAAAGATAAATTATTCGGTTAACGTCCCCCAGGATGCAACGGGAGCGCGTTTCGCTTGCCTTTTTTTCGAGACATTGCTTAGTAAAGGGGAGATGGCCGGCGGCGGCCGTTCCGCGGGATTGGATGTCAATGTCCGGGTGGCTACTCTTTTCTATGTGGAAGTAAAGGGGACGGTACAAAGAAGCGCCAAGATCAGCAATCTGAAGATCCAGCCTTCTAAGGACACCAAAGGTGCCCTGGATATTACGCTGGATTTTGAAAATACGGGCAACACGGATATTACCACCGCGGCAAACTTCAGCCTGATGAGCAGCGAAGGATTGGTCAGCGCGCGCGGGGCATTGAACAGCGTGTACACTTTTCCTAACGGCACCGGCACCCTTCAGGGGATTTGGAAAAGTAATATCCCTGCCGGGGAATACGATTTAGTAGTTACCGTGGACTTGGGAAAAGCGCTTACCGACGCCGGCATAGGCAGGGGGCCGGTGATCACCAAGGAAGCCTCGGTTACCATTGGAGAGAACAATCAAATTGTTCAGATCGGCCAGCTTCAGTAATATGCTCTTTTTTGCTGGGAGGTCGCCGAAAAAATACCGTGCTTATTCAGCGCCTTCCGTAAAATCAATTTTTCCTTCCGGCATTTTCTTTCCGATTTTTATCCTATTAATTTGCGTCATTTTTTTGCCGCGCCCGGCTTTTGCCTATCCGCAGATCGCCCAGTATCTTTGCGATGAAGGTATCCAGGATTTGAATAACGGCGATGTGCAGGCGGCCGAAGATGCGTTTAACCGGGCGCTGATCGCCGAACCCGGTTATCCTCCGGCAATTTACTATTTGGGGCTTATCGGCGGGGCTCCCACCAGCGGCATTACTTCTTCCAAACAAGGTACACCCGCTTATTCCACCGGTTCCGCGATGAACCAGGAGCAAACTTCTCCGGCTTACCGGCGGCCCGCCGGACTGAGCCGCCAGTCGGTCATGGAGAATGCCCTGGACCAGGCCAAGGTGGGGGAAACCTTTAAAGAAAGCCAGGAGCCTGCTCCTTCCCAGGCTTTTGTGCCGGCAACGAATCAGGGGTATTCTACTCCAGCCGAAGCGGGCGCGAATCAACCGAAAAAAATCCCCAACCGGATCCTGCTTAACGACCCCAGACTTTCCCTGCTGCAGCCGATTCAGATCGAAGAAGGAAAATATATTATTATCACCGGGAGCAATATCACGCGTTTCCTGGTTGTTCAACCGGACCTGCTTTACGCGGAAAAAGTAAATGACAATGAGGTGTCCGTGACCGCCAAGGGGCGGGGCCTGGCAACAATTATTATCTGGGATGATTCCGGGCGCACCAGCCTGGAATGCACCGGAATTATGCCTATACCTGAAACTCCGACCCTGGAAGAAACGATGCTCAGGGAAGAAGCGAGTATGGGCAATTTTAAATTACGCTATAACGTAGATTGGTATTCTTATTATACCGGTAACCGCCTGGGGACGATCGAGCGCAGCTCAAATTATTCTTATATCCACAGCCTGTGGATGAACGGGGCCAGCCCCTACGGGCTGCTGGATACCGGAGTGACCTATACGACCCTGCCCAATACGACGGACATGACTTACGTTACTGCCGGCATTACTAACGGTTCCTTAGGCCCATTTAAGGGCTGGAACCTGCGGGCCGGCGACTATAATCCTTATCTGGATAATCTGGCGATGTCCGGAGAAGATTTAAGGGGCGTGTATCTTTATTCTCCGGCTTTTGGGAATAAGCTTAATTATTCGGTATTCTGGGGAAGGGAAAGCGGCGGCCGTTTCGGGACGTTATCGATGATCGATTTTAAATCCCTGCATTCATTTATCAGCGGGATGAACATCGATTACACCCCTACATCCTGGCAGGACTATAAAGTAAGCGTCCTGCACGGCTGGGGGCGGGACCGGCAGGATTTCTTAAGGGATTATGCCTATGATTTTACAGGAAAATGGAATTTCGGCAAGTTCGGCTATAGTTATGAAGTGGCCAACGACACCAAGAATTTCGCCCAGGTATTTACCGGCCAGTATAACGGCAATAATTTATATACCAGTTTGCAGCTGCGGGATATCGATAAGGAATTTGTAAGCATCGACAGCACCGGCTGGAGGCAGGGAGAGTTCGGCGCGCTTTATAATGTAAACTGGCGGCCTACGGACAAGCTTACTTATACACAGCGTTTAGATGTTTATCGCGACCGGCTTTATCCGGCAGAGGACAACCCCTTGCGTTACAATGAAGATTTGGATGCGGCGCTTAACTATAAAGTAGACCCCTTGACCAATGTGGAAGTCAGCTATACCCTGCAGAATGATCTGGGCAAGCTGGCGGCGACCCGGTACTGGGCTTCAGGGCTGGGGGTAAACAGATTATTTTCCTTCTTTGGCAAAGAAATCTCTTTCTATTCGAAATATACCCACCAGGATAACAACGATTTTTCCGCTCCGATCCTGGATTACCGGAATGATAAATTTTTCGCCGGGATCCGTTTCAGCCTGATCGGTTCTTTGTATTATTATTTCAACCGGGAAATAAACTGGCTTACGCAAAAAACTATCGGCGGGAGCATCCGGCCGAATGTTACCGAACAGGGCCTGGATTGGTACGACCGGATCGGTACTTCCCCGTTCTGGGGCCAATTACGTTTTACCTGGCGGGATGAAGAAAATGCGGACGCCCCGCTTTCCTTCCTTGCCGGTGAAGATTATATCGAAGGCTACGGGGAGTTGTCTTTCCGGCCGGCTAACGGACAGGAGATTTATGCTTCCGCCAGGGTGCGCAACATCTGGAAAGAAGTGGAAACTGCGACCAGCCGGGTGGAGGCCAGCTTTAATGTCGGGATGAAACTGCTTTGGGATACCGGCATCCGCTGGGACGCGGTTTCTGCTATCCAGGGTTATGTTTTTAAAGATTATAATGCCAACGGCTTGATGGACCGCGACGAGCCTCCGGTCTTCGGGGTCAAGGTCTGGTTGGGAAAGAAACAATCCCAGCTTACCGACGAGCTGGGTTATTTCAGATTTCCCAAGGTCCGCGGTAAGATGGCCTACGTTACTTTAGATACCGGATCTTTACCGCCCGGCTATGTGCTTACCGTCCCGGTAACCCAGGAAATCCCGATCGCCAATGCCGGCGGGTCAAGAGTTTATTTCGGGGTCACTTCCCGTTCGGAGCTGCGCGGTTTGGTTTTTGAAGACGTTAATGAGGACGGCCAATATTCCATGGGTGAAAAAGGCATTCCCGGAATAACGATTACGTTGGACGGGGCCAAATCCGTAATTACCGGAGTAGACGGCAGCTATGTTTTCCCGCAGGCTTCTCCCGGAGAACACGAATTGACCGCAGATTTGAATACGATCCCCGTTTATTACCTGCCTTTAGTCCCGTTGAAAAAGAAATTTCCCCTGGAAGAAGGGGGATCATCGGTTTGGAACATCCCGCTGCGTAAAATCCAGAAATAAATTTAAACAGAGAAGAGGCTGAATCCGGAATATTATTGATATATTTATATATTGCTTATATAATTAGGCGGAAAGTTCCTTTTGGATCGCCCGGGACGGGCAATGTGGCGAACCATTTGGCGATCAATAAAGATTGTTCACTAACCTGATTTGTTAATGATTAAAAAAGAGCCTTTTAAAAGAGATAGTAATCCAAAAAAAGTAGTTATCTGGGGAGCATCCGGTTTTGCGCTGGTAATTGCGGATATAATTCGGATGAGAAAAGAGCTGGTATTGGCCGGCTATTTAGACGATATAAATCCCCAGCGCAAAGGGGAGCAATTTGCCGGTTCGACCGTGTTGGGAGGAAGAGAGCAATTGGAACAACTGGCCGGGGCAGGGGTAAAAAATATTATTTTAGGGTTCGGCGACTGTAAAGGAAGGTTAAAGTTGGGCAGCTTTTTGAAGCAGCTCGAATTTTCTCTTGCGTCCGCACTCCATCCTAATGCGGTTATTGCCCAAGATGCCTGGCTTGGGGAAGGCTTGATGGTGGGGGCAGGAACAGTCATCGATCCTTTGGTGACAATAGGAAATTA
The DNA here is from genome assembly GCA_903852325.1 of Candidatus Omnitrophota bacterium. GTDB lineage: Bacteria > Omnitrophota > Gorgyraeia > Gygaellales > Profunditerraquicolaceae > UBA6249. The sequence continues at coordinate 9,596 of CAINQO010000063.1, read as the reverse complement.
CTGCATCGTTAACCGGGGCGCGTTGGTCGGCCATGAAAGTATAATAGAGGAAGGTGTAAATATCGCCCCGGGGGTTAACGTCGGGGGAAAGGTGAGCATCGGGAGGGGGACATTCCTGGGCATAGGTTCCACCGTCATCAGTAATATTAAAATCGGCGGCAACGTGATTATCGGAGCCGGTTCTGTAGTGGTAAAGGATATACCCGATAACGTGGTGGCCTACGGAGCTCCGGCAAAAATCATCAAAGACAATGGGGATAACGGCAACACTGAGAATTAAAATACCGCAAGGATAAATATGCCGGAAAAATTAATTATTAATTTCACGCCTACGGGGATGATCCCGACCAAAGCGTTAACTCCCCATGCCCCTATCAGCGTACCCGAAATAGTCGAAGACGTCCATGAGGCTTGCCGGATCGGGATCACCATGGTCCACCTGCATGCCCGGGAACCTGAGGCGGGCCAGACTACCTACAAGGCGGAAATTTATGGTCAGATAATCGGAGGGATAAGAAAATACGCTCCGGATTTAGTTATTTGCGTTTCGCTTAGCGGCCGGATTTATAACGAGCTGGAGCAGCGCAGGGAGCCGCTTCTGCTTGATGGCAATCTTAAGCCGGATATGGGAAGCTTAACGCTAAGTTCATTGAATTTTAATAAACAAGCCAGCATTAACACTCCGGATATGGTCCAGGCGCTGGCTTTGGAGATGAAACAAAGGAATATTGCCCCCGAATTGGAAGCTTTTGACGCGGGAATGATCAACTATGCCCATTATCTTATAAAAAAAGGGCTCCTGTCCGCTCCTTATTATTTTAATTTGCTTCTGGGCAATATCGCCTGCGCCCAGGCGGACCTGCTGCATCTTGGGATCATGGTGCGCGACCTGCCGCCGCAATCTTACTGGAGCGTGGCCGGGATCGGGGAATATCAATTACCGATGAATTCGGTGGCCATCGCCATGGGCGGAGGGGTCAGGGTAGGTTTGGAAGATAATATTTATTATGACCGCGAAAAGAAAAAATTAGCAAAAAATGCCGATCTGTTACGCAGAGTTCACACCATTGCCGAAGCTAACGGGAGAGAGATGATGACTGCCAGGGAATTCCGTAAGGCAATGCTCCTTGAGGATGGATCTGGAAAATACGGTAAAAAGGCAACCGCCACCAAAGAAATACCGCTTCCTCCCCCTGCTTATTAAAAAAATCAATCATGAAAGACCCTTGCGTCAGCGTTTGTTTAATTACCTATAATCAGGCCCCCTATATTACCGGAGCTATCGAAGGGATTTTGGCTCAGAAAACGGATTTTCCTTTTGAACTGGTGATCGGTGAAGACGGGTCAACGGATGGCACCGCTCAAATCTGCCGGGAATACGCTAAAAAATTCCCGGACCTGATCCGCTTGTTCTGCCGCTCCAGGGAAGACGTTGTATATATTGAAGGGTATCCGACATCCAGGAATAATTTGTTAAAAACTTTCCGGGCCTGCAGGGCCGAATTTATCGCCTATTGCGAAGGGGATGACTATTGGCAGGATGAACGGAAACTGAAAAAACAGGTAGATTTCCTGAAAACACGCCCGGAGTACGGCATGGTGCATACCGTGGCCGATGTTTTTTATCAATCGAAAAACCGCCTGAAAAAATATAAAGGCGGCTACCACCCGGCAGAGGGGGATGTTTATAAAAACCTTTTTTATCGTTACAATATTTTCTCTTCCAGTGTTTGCTGCCGCGCGGAATTATTGAGAAGGGGGCTGGATGAATTGGAAAAGTTCGGATCAAAATGGATTTCCGGGGATATCGTCCTCTGGTTAACTGTCGCCTATAATTCTAAAGTGCATTATATGGACCAGCCAATGATCGTCTATAGAATTATTGACGGTTCCTTGTCGCATCAGGATGATCTTGTCCGGATCTTTAAATTCAGAAGGTCTTTATACAGGACCTACAGGCATTTTCTTAAAAAATCCGGGGCGGGAGTAAGCCGGCGCTGGTTATTCCTGCGTTTTCTCCGCTCCTGCCGTGTAGACATGCTTAAAGCCGCAGAACATTATTTTACGAAAAGGTTATACCGCTTACCCTTCTTTGGGCGAAGATACAAGAATTGTCTTTGCGGAGCACATAAGTGAAACAGCCCTCGAGGTAAGTTACCTGAAGGGCTGTACGATACAGAATAGGAGGAGCGGCGTTACTGCATTACCGGGTGTAAATTGTCGTTACTTGGGTAGTAACTTTCTCTCCTTGGGCAAGAAGGGTTTGTTTGCTCTCCTCCTTTTCTATAAATTCTTCTCCTACCGTGGCAGTAGAGTTTTTATTTGCGACATCCTGTTTCTGGTAATTGCGCATCATCGCTTCCGGAATCCGCGCCGGGGCATTCACCCCCGGAATAGAAGGTATGGTTAAAGATACGGCTATCGATACACTGTCTGCCGCCCATGCCGTGGAAGCCATTACAAGAACGATCATTCCCGCTAAAATCTGTCTTTTTCCCATCGCCCACCCCCTTGCCCAATAAAAAACCCCGGTTATTTTCGAGCCAGGGCGGCGAATAAAAAACCCTAAAAGGATATTTTAGGGTTCTCATCCTTTGGTAATGCAGCCATCCGAGTGTTCTCTTCGGATCTGTCACTTTGCGCCCCAGCATTACTGCTAGTTAGCCTTTTTCAAAGCTTGTTCCAGATTGTAATAAAGTGTAACACGGATTTTAGGATATTTCAAGGGGGCGGGGAATATATTTTATTGTTGTAATATATTGTAAATAATATAGTTATATAAATTACTCTAAAATAATTTCGCCCATTATTAAGGGGATTTTTACAGATTTAGAGGTAAATTCAGATCAGCTTTTGTTTCCATTATCCTATGGTTGAGGGTTTGATCGTTAAAACCTGGCTAAAAAAACTTGTTTTTTAACCTGCCGGGCGTATAATAATTCAGGTGGATAAAAGTCAACAAAAAGCAGATTCCTACAATTCACAAACCCGTATATTCCTGTAGAATCGGTTTCCATAATGCCTTTTTTAACGGATAAGGATAAGCAAATTTACTAAGAAAGGTTGCCAAAAAATGAAAAAAGAACTTAAGGTTGCCGTAATCTTTATCGCTTTATGCGATTTTGTTTTCGCAGGGAAGCTTTTTGCCGCGGAGTTAGACCAGAATCCGGCTGCCCAGGCGCAGCATTACCAATATGATGTGAATAAACAGAAGAAGGAGCTGGAAAGTAAAACCCGCCGGCCCCTTGAGATAAATATTGAGGAAGAAAAAGCCGCGCCGCTGCCGGCTGGAGCGACCTTTGAACTTAAAGAGGTTAAGATCAGCGGGGCAACCATGTTTAAGGCAGAGGATTTCCGCCCGGCTTACGAGCCTTATCTGGGTAAGCAGGTCGCTTTTTCCGACCTTGACGCGATCACCAAAAAGATTGAAGCAAAATACAGGGCAAAAGGTTATTTTACCACTTCCGTTTATATCCCGGAGCAGGATATCAAAGGAGGAGTGATCCAAATCAGCATTGCGGAAGGAAAGATGGGTAAATTCAATATCGAAGGGAATAAATGGTTCTCTTCGTCTTTAATAAGAAGGTATTTGCATGTAAAAGAAAATGAACTGCTGAATGTCAACACCCTTTCCCGGGATATCCTGCGTTTAAACAAGAACCCTGATCTGGAAGTAAAGGCGGTGCTTGCCCAGGGGAAGGAGCCGCAAACATCGGATATCACTTTAAAGGTAGCAGACAAATTTCCCTGGCACCTGGGTTTTCTGGAGGATAACCGCGGATCCCGGCTGACCGGAAAATACCGTTCGATGGCGTCTGTGCGCAGCTCAAATGTGACCGGGATGGCGGATACGCTGTTCTTGAACACGCTTTATACGGGAAATTCCTCCGCGGAATCCGTGAGCTACACCCTGCCGTTAGGCACTTACGGCACAAAATTCGGGTTGGATGTAACTTATTTCCGGATGAAGTTAGGCAAGGAGTTCAAACCTTTTGACGTAACCGGAACCACTCAGATTTATACTCCCCATTTTTCCTGGGAATTAGCTTTAGCCGAAGACTTCGAGGCTTCCGCCGACCTGGGGCTGAATCTCAAACAGATAAAGAAGGAGCAGGACAGCGATCCGACCGCCAAGGATCAATTACGCATCCCTTATTTTGGCTTCAATTTCATCAAGACAGATGCCGGCGGCCAAACTTCATTTTCCCCAAAATTCAATTTCGGGACTGCCGGATTCCTGGGTTCTTTTTCCCGCGGCCACTCGCTTTTGAGCCGGGAGGGGACAGGGGGATTTTTCTTCAAATATGAGCAATCTTTAAACCGCATCCAAAGGATGTTTTGGGGCAGCTATTTAACCGTCCGCACGCAGCTGCAGCTTGCCTCGCGCACCCTGGCTTCATCGGAACAGTTCCAGCTGGGCGGCGCAGATTCCGTCCGGGGTTATCCCGAAGGGGACTATCTGGCCGATGCCGGCGGATGCGTAAACTTTGACTGGTTTTTCCCGTCATATTTTATTCCGGCGGACTGGAAACTGGTCGGCCAGGATTTACCTTTGCGCCGGCAGATCGAGCCGGTGCTTTTCGTGGATGTTGGGGGCGGAAAATTGAAAAGGACCCTTGCGGGTGAAAGAGACGGTAAGCTCCTTTCAGGAGCCGGGGCAGGACTGCGTTTTAATTTTAAGTATTTTTCTCTGCGTTTAGACTGGGCTAAGGCTACCGGCGCCAAACCAGCTTCAGGATCAGGCCCTTCTACATTTTATTTTACCTTCCAGTCTGAAGTATAGTTGCAAGCAAACTTCGTAACCTTATAAGAGCCAGTAGTTTTGGGCCCTTAAAGGGTATCAATTGCCTTGAAAAGCCCAATATCATAGGATATACTTTTAAGATATGGCTGCCCGCTTGGATAGTGCTTTTAGTCATTTTAGTCAGGATACTTAAAAGGAAAAGGTTGAACATGAATAATAATAGTATTCTTATTTTCGGTGAGGGTTATATCGGCTCCAGATTGCAGGAAGAATTAGGGTGCCCGATTTCAGACAGGAAAATTATTTCTTTCAAGGATGCCGAAGAAGAAATCGCCAGATTTAACCCCCAAGTGGTCATTAATTGCATAGGATTCATCGGGAACAATGTTGATGAATGTGAGCAGGACAAAGATAAGACGTTAACCTCTAATTCTTTTGCCCCATTGATCCTGGCGGAAGCGGCCTTGCGCCGTAAAATCAGGCTTGTGCATGTGAGCACCGGTTGCTTTTACCATTTTGATTATTCCAAAGATAAGCCTATAGACGAAGATAAAATTCCGGATTATTTCAATCTTTTTTATAGCCGAAGCAAAATTTATTCCGACCAGGCGCTTAAAATTCTATCTAACGAATTTCCTATTTTGATCATTCGGCCGCGCATTCCTCTGGATAATCGGCCTAATCCAAAAAATATTCTTAGTAAGATAATCAAATATAAAAATAGAATTATTGATATTCCTAACTCTGTGACTTACATGCCGGATTTTGTAAAAGCCGTAAGGCATTTGGTTAGGATTAATGCTCAAGGCATATACCACGTCGTCAATAAAGGCGGTTTACGGTATCCTGAACTGCTTGATGTTTATAAAAAATATGTTCCTGATTTTGAATATTCGCTTATTGATTTTAAGGGTCTTAAAATAAATAGAACCAATATTCTTTTATCTACACAAAAATTAGAAAAAACCGGGTTTAAAGTAAGAGATATCCATGAGGTTCTGAAAGAATGTGTACAAGAATACCTAGAATATTAGCTGTTGTTATGTAGGATTCATTAGCGGTGTTTTTGTTGGGAAAACGCCAGAAGAAAATATAAACTGTTGGTTGTAGCTTGGGTTAGATAACAATAATATATTTAAAATTGGCTGGTATTTTAAGGCAGCATAGGATAGAAGATCAAGTAATGTTTTTAAATAAAAGCAAATATTAAGTAAGTTATATAATATCTACAAGGAGACAGATGAGAAAGGAGTTCTTTGATGGATGTAATAGGTGAATTAGAAAAATATTTGCTCACCGAGGTTGCTATTGATATGGATCTAGGTAAAAAATCACTTGCTCCGGATGAAAACCTCCTTACTCAAGGGATAATTGATTCTTTGGGCATATTAAAGCTGGTCTCCTTTATGGAAAAAATATTCGGGATTAAAGTTGATAATGAGGAAATAATCCCGGAAAATTTTCAGACCCTTAAAGCTTTAGCGGAATTTGTTGAAAAGAAAGTGAAAAAATAGAATTTCCCGTGAAAAGGAGAAAATAATGGATTTTGATCTTACTCCGGAACAGCAGCAATTGAAAGAGGGCGCCATTAAATTTGCCCAAAAAGAACTGAATAAAGAGATTATCACCAGGGATAGAAAGAGCGACTTTTCCAGGGGAGGGTGGAACAAGTGCGCCGAGTTCGGCATCCTGGGACTGCCTTTTCCCAAGGAATTCGGCGGCGCCGATTCGGATATTCTTACTACATTATTGGTTATGGAAGGGTTGGGTTATGGCTGCAGGGATAGCGGCTTGGTTTTTTCCATTAATGGGCAGATGTGGACCGTGCAGATGCCTATTCTTCATTTTGGTTCGGCCGAACAAAAAAATAAATATTTGCCTAAACTTTGCAGCGGGGAATGGATCGGGGCCAACGGGATGACTGAGCCCGGCTCCGGTTCCGATTCTTTTTCTTTAAGCACTACCGCAAAGTTTAAAGGGGACCATTATATACTTAACGGCACAAAAACATTCATCAGTAATGCGCCTGTAGCCGATGTTTTTATAGTATTTGCGACCGTGGATAAAGCAAAAGGTTTTATGGGGGTTACCGCTTTTCTCTTAGATAAAAATTTCCCCGGATTAAAAGTGGGCAGGGAAATAGAAAAGATGGGGTTAAAGACTTCTCCCATGGCAGAGGTTATTCTGGAGGATTGTAAAGTGCCCGTTGGAAACCGCCTGAGCAAAGAGGGGAACGGGGCAACAATCTTTAATGACGGGATCGAGTGGGAGAGAAGTTGTATGCTAGCCAGCGATATCGGCGTCATGGAGAGGCAGTTGGAAGAATGCGTCAAATATGCCAAGGAGCGCAAGCAGTTTGGCAAACCCATCGGAAAATTCCAGGCGATTTCGCATAAAATAGCGGAAATGAAAGTAAGATTGGAGACCGCCCGGCTTATTCTATATAAGGTTGCCTGGTTGAAAAGAACTCAGAATAAGGCGGGTATGGAAGCGGCTATCGCCAAACTCTACTTAAGCGAGTCTTTGGTTAAATCCTCCCTGGATGCGATCCAAATCCACGGCGGCTACGGATATAGTACCGAATATGAGCTGGAGCGTGATTTAAGGGATTCCGTAGCCAGCACCCTTTATTCCGGGACTACTGAGATTCAAAAGAACATTATCGCTCACTATCTGGGGCTGTAATGTTTTTTACGAATAGATGCGGACAATAATGAGACGTTTGGCAGCATGCTTATATTCTGTTCGCAATGGTTAAATCTATGGAAAAGCTGATTAAGAATGACTGGCAGCGTGAATCGGGAGAACCTTTTGCCCGCGCCCGGATCCTCAGGCATGATATCCATCCCGAGGGGTTGGACGTAGACCGGGTCCGGTTTTTTGATGCCGGGCGTCTGGCCTTGAGATCCAGCCAGGGTTATCTTGTTAGCATTCTGCGAGGGGACGGGAGGCTGCAGCTAAAGGGTAATGCGAAACAAAACTTAAACCTGGAGGCTGGCACGCATCTTTATATTCCGCCTGGACAGGAGAGTCTTCTGGAAGCAGGGCCGGGGACTGAGTTTCTGCGGGTATCGAGCCCTTCGGTAGCGCAGGCCCGCGGTAAAAAACTGTTGCTGCGCAACGAAATCTTTCTTGCAGCCTGTGCTTCAGGATCGCAGCCGCTGCGGTGGATCATTACCCCTCAGTATTTAAGCCGCAGGATTTTTCTGCATCACGACCAAACTCTATTATCTAAATCCGGGAATCCGGTTTCCTGGTTTAACACTACCATGTTCGATGTCTCCGGGCTTCCGAAAAACGAAGAAGGGGAGCCGGTTTTTAAGATGTCCTACAATTCCCGCACCGAAGTAAACTTTTGTTACGATGTGCAAGGAGCAGCTCGCGTGCGTATGGCCCAACACCCGTATCAAGAAAAAAAACAGCTCTGGGGGTCATGGTTACCGTTAGACAGCGACTCAACTTATCACCTTAATGAGGCAGCCGGAGGCCCGGAAGAAGAGTGCCGCATTGACGAGGCAACCCGGAAGCCGCAAACTTTACGCAATAAACACGAGGTTTATATCAGCCAGGGATATGTGTCACTTTTTTGCTTGTTTGACCCGGCACCCGCGGGTATCGAACGGCACCGGCCCGGAGAGCATAGCGATTATGAGCCTTTGTCAGAGGTGGCCGGGACAAACGCTTACGAAAACTACTCGCGCCAGATTATCAGATATGATGAAATGGTGGATCAGCTGTCTATGGCCGCGGCGATAGGCGAGCTGGATGTGTTACGCGGAACTCCTGCCTGGAAACTGTATCTGCAGGGGAGAGAGGCCCAGGCGGCGATCGAAACTGAACTGGTTAATGTTCTTACCTCAGAGCACAGCGGGCGGGAACAGATACTGAGGCGTTGGCTGCAACCCGCGGCGGATCTAAGGAGCGCGTAAATATGGCGTTTTTGTTGCATCAATTATTATCTGAAACTGCCGCTAAATATCCGGAGAAAGAAGCCGTACTTTTCAATAAAGAGTCAGTAACTTATCTTGAGTTAGAAAAAACTTCCAGCCGGTTGGCAAATCTGCTTATTGACCGGGGCGTAAAACCGCAAGATCGGGTAGCGATTTATATGCCGCGTAATATAAATTCGATAATTGCGGTTTTCGGGATACTTAAAACCGGAGCAACCTACGTTCCTATCGACCCTTTTTGCCCGGAAAGCCGCCTTAATTATATTGTTAACCAATGCGAAATCGAGTTTATGTTGTCGGCCAGGGAAAAATTGCCCTGTATAGAAAAATCATTTCCCGGCGGCAGGCCATTAAAAAATATATTATTAATGGACGGCTCTGCGGAAGATAGTAAAACCGGGGATCCGGTTAGAATACTTTCCTGGCCAAAAGAAGGAACAAATTACAGCCAGGATAAGCCGGAAACCCAAATCCCAGAGAACAGCTTAAGTTATATTTTATTTACCTCGGGTTCTACCGGCCTGCCTAAAGGAGTCATGATCTCGCATTTAAATGCCACGGCATTCATTAATATGGCCTGCAATTTTTTCACGATAGGGCAAAAGGATATTTTAGCCAATGTTTCTCCGCTTCATTTTGACCTCTCCATGTTCGATATTTACGCGGCTTTTAAGGTTGGGGCTTCTGTGGCCATAGCTCAGGAAAGCGTGGTGATGTTCCCTTCAAAACTGACTGAATTCATTCAAAACAACCGGATTACGATATGGAATTCAGTACCTTCGATGCTTTCTTTATTGGTTGCTCACGCCGATTTGGATAAATTTGATTTTTCTACTTTACGTTTGGTTTTATTTGCCGGAGAAGTCTTCCCGGTTAAGTATCTGCGGATTTTAAAGGAGCAT
>CAINQO010000062.1 GCA_903852325.1 Candidatus Omnitrophota bacterium | reverse complement strand
TGGCAGCGCGGGCACCAGTTAATAATGTAATGCCCCTGGTAAATAAGTTTTTTTTCATAAAGGCGGACAAAAACCTCGGTGACGGCGGTGGAATAATCATCATCCATGGTAAAACGCAGCCGCTCCCAGTCGCAGGCGCAGCCTAGCTTCTTCAGCTGGTTAATGATCGTCGTCCCGTAAAGCTGTTTCCATTCCCAGACCCTGGAGATGAATTTTTCCCGGCCCAGGTCCTGGCGCCTCAACCCTTCCTTGGCCAGGGATTTTTCCACCACATTTTGCGTGGCGATCCCGGCGTGATCGGTCCCCGGCATCCACAGCGCCTCAAAACCCCGCATTTTTTTATACCGGATCAGGATATCCTGGATAGAGTTATTCAAAGCGTGGCCCATATGCAATATGCCGGTCACGTTAGGCGGAGGAATGACAATGCAATAAGGTTTTTTACCGGGAGAAGGGCGGGCGCAAAAAAGCCGTTTTTCTTCCCAGAGCTTATACCATTTATCTTCAGTATCTTTGGGATTATACTGTTTACCGAGCTCTTCAGTCATTTTAAGAAATTATCCTTGCTTGGCGGGAAAAAATCGGGTTAGCGCCGGAAGCGCGTACTGGCGCAATTCCACTTTAGCCAGGTATTATTTCCGGTCCTTTAAAAGCTTGTACTCGACGCTGTCCACCAGCGCCTGCCAGCTGGCCTCAATGATATTTTCGTGCACCCCGATCGTGTTCCAGATGTCTTTCTCATCCTGGGACTGGATCAGGACGCGCACCCTGGCGGCGGTCCCTACTTTTTCATCCAGAACGCGCACCTTAAAATCAGATAGGTGCATCTTGGCTAAGGTCGGGTAAAATTCTTTCAACGCTTTGCGTAAAGCATTATCCAAAGCGTTCACCGGGCCGTCCCCTTCCGCCGCGGTATGTTCCTTGACTCCCTTAACTTTCAGCTTGATCACCGCTTCGGAGGTAATTTTCCTGCCTTTCCCCTTTTCAATGACTACCTTAAAACCTTCCAGTTCAAAGAAATTTTTGAATTTCTTTAAGGAGCGCTGCATCAATACCTCAAAAGAAGCCTCAGCCGCCTCAAATTGAAAACCTTTATGCTCCAGCGCCTGCACCAATTCCAGTATTTTTTTAGTTTGCGGATCGGTTTTGCTCAAGTCATAGTTAAGGTCCTTGGCGCGCAATAATATCCCGGTTTTCCCCCCTAATTCGGAAACCAGGATCCGGCGGTGGTTTCCCACCAGATGCGGATCCAGGTGTTCGTAAGTCAAAGGGTTCTTCATGATCGCGTTAATATGCATCCCGCCTTTATGCGCGAAAGCCGAATCCCCGACAAAAGGCTGTTCGTTTTTCGGACGGATATTGCTGATCTCGCTGACAAAATGCGATAAATGCGTCAACTGTTTTAATTGCTCATCGCTGACGCAATCGATCTTTAATTTTGTTTTTAAATTGGCGATGATCGGGATCAGGTCCGCGTTTCCGCACCGCTCACCGTACCCGTTGATCGTCCCCTGGACGATAACCGCGCCGGCTTCGACCGCCGCCAGGGAGTTGGCAATGGCTACCCCGGCGTCATTGTGGCAGTGGATCCCCAGCTCCGCCTTGATCCGGCTTTTGACCTCTTTAACCGTAGCGCTTATGCTGCTGGTGAGCGTTCCGCCGTTGGTATCGCAAAGGCAGATCGCCGCACAACCCGCCTCCTGGGCGGCAATCAGGGTCTTTAAAGCGTAATCCTTGTTCGCATTGTAGGCGTCGAAAAAATGTTCGGCGTCATAAAACACCGGAAAACCTTTCTTCACTAAAAAATCGATGGTTTCGGAGATCATTGCCAGATTCTCTTCCAGCGTGGTCTTGAGCACCTCCCGGACGTGGAAATCCCAGGTTTTACCGACAATCGTGATCACCTGCGCTTTCGAGTTTAAAAGCGCGGCTAAATTGCTGTCCTGGGCGCAAGGAGTATTCGGCCGGCGGGTCATACTGAACGCGGCGATCCTGGAAAACTTCAGGTGTGAACGGCTGATCTTTTCAAAAAATTCCCGGTCTTTGGGGTTGGAACCCGGCCAGCCGCCTTCGATAAAATGAATACCGTTCTTATCCAGTTCTTCGGCAATGCGGACCTTATCCATTACCGAATAAGAGACCCCCTCCGCCTGCGCTCCGTCCCGCAATGTGGTATCGTATAATTTTACCTTCGCCATGATTACCTCATTATCCTTTAAAGAATCTATTTATTCAGCCCGAATTCAGCGTGTAATTGTTTTACCGCGATTTCGGCATCCTTTTTCTTGATAATACAGGAAATACTGATATCGGAAGTCGAGATCATTTCGATATTGATCTTATTCTCCGCCAGGATCCCGAACATCTTGGCCGCCACCCCGCGGTGGGATTTCATCCCTACCCCGACGATGGAAACCCGGGCAATATCCTGGTCCACCAGAACTTCTCCGGCCCCCATTTTTTTCGCTGCCATTTTAGCGATCTTTCCTGCTTTGCTGCAATCGGCTTTGGCCACGGTGAACGAGATGTCCGTCTGGCGGGTATGGCTCACATTCTGCACGATCATGTCCACGCTCACCCCGCTGACCGCCAGCTCCTTAAATAATTGCACCGCGGCACCCGGCTTATCCGGGACATCGCAGAGAGTGATCTTGGCTTCGCTTTTATTTAAAGTTACCCCGCTGACTAAAACATCTTCCATCTTTTTAACCTCCTTAACGATCATCGTCCCGCTTTTATAATTGAATGAAGAGCGTACGTGCAGGGGGACATCGAATTTTTTGGCGACTTCAATGGAGCGCGGCTGCATCACCTGCGCCCCCAAAGAAGCCATCTCCAACATTTCATCATAAGTGATCTCTTTGATCTTTTTCGCTTTAGGCTCGATCCGCGGATCGGTAGTATAGATCCCCATCACATCCGTGTAGATTTCGCAGGAGTCCGCCGCCAGCTCCTTAGCCAGCGCCACCGCGGTCAAATCGCTCCCGCCCCGACCCAAAGTGGTAATGTCCTGGTTCAAATTTACCCCCTGGAATCCGGCAACGATAACGATCCTTCCCTTTTTCAATTCCTCTTTGATTTTATCCGCATTTATTTTAATAATCCTGGCGCGGGTGTGGCTATTATCCGTAATGATCCCTACCTGGGCGCCGGTAAAAGAAATCGCCTCGGAACCTAATTTATGGATCGCCATCGCCAAAAGCGCCACCGAGATCTGTTCCCCGGTGGACAAAAGCATATCCATCTCCCTTTCCGAAGGATTAGAATTAATCTTATCGGCCAACTCGATCAATTCATCGGTCGTATCCCCTAAGGCAGAAACCACGACTACCAGGTCATACCCTTTTTTACTGTAGCTGACCACGCGCTTGGCGACCCTCTGGATGCGTTCAACATTGGCCACCGAGGAACCGCCGTATTTCTGCACCACTAACCTTTTAGACATGCTCAATCTCCTTAAACCTTATCTTTTGCTTAAACGCCCGGGGTTTTATGTATAAAGTACTCCATTAATTGATAACCTTCCTCGAAATTAAGCGGCGCTTGTTGTGCTTCTTTTTCGCTGTAACCGGAGCTGCCGCCCGGGGGAATATCTTTGCCGTAGAGGGCAAAAGGAATCTCCTCGGCGGTATGGGTTTTTAAGGCCAACGGGGTAGCGTGATCCGGCATGATCATGATCCGGCAATCCGGCTTAGCTTTAGCGTATTCAAGGAAAGGCCCGACCACTAACTGGTCAAAACGCTCGATCGCGGTAAGCTTCTCCCTTAAATCACCGTTATGTCCGGCCTCATCCGGGGCCTCAACATGGACGAAAACAAAATCATTCTTCTTTAAAGATTTAATCGCCGCTTTTGCCTTAGCTTCATAATCCGTGTCATAATATCCGGTTGCCCCGGGGACATTGATTACCTCCAGTCCCAGGATCCGGCCTAAACCTTTGATCAGGTCGACCGCCGAGATCACGCTTCCGGACAAGCCGAATTTATCCTTGAACTTAGGCATCACCGGTTTAAGCCCCTGGCCCCAAAGCCAGATCATATTCGCCGGATTCTCTTTTAGATCCAGGCGCACCTGGTTAATTTCGTGGTTGGACAGGAGCTCTTTGGAATCCAGCATCAGTTTAACGATGATCTCGGCGTTATCCCCTTTAGGCAGGTTCTTTTTAATGCTTTGGCCGGAGACATCGTGCGGAGCGGCGCATTTTAAATTTTGCAGGTTCAATTCCGCCCCGCGCTTGACTAAAAGCAAATGCCGGTAGCTTATCCCCGGGAAAAAACGCATCTTGTTATTCCCCAGCTTCTGGTCGATGAATTTGATCAGTTTTTCCGCCTCCAGTGTCTTAATATGCCCGGCGCTGTAATCAAGCAGGTTATCCCCGGAAACAGTGATCAGATTACAACGGAAAGCCACATCCTCATCTTCCAGTTCGATCCCCAGGTTGGCCGCCTCTAAGGGCGCCCTGCCGGAGTAATATTTTTTCGGGTCATAACCCAGGATCGAGAGATTGGCGACATCGGAAGCCGGGGTCATCTTGCCGGGAATGGTTCTGGCCCTGCCCAGGCATCCGTTTTTGGCGATAAAATCCATATTCGGGGTGCGCGCTGCCTCCAAAGGAGTGCGCATCCCTAATGCTTCGACGGGATAATCCGCCATCCCGTCGCCAACCAGAACGATGTATTTAGTCATGATTAGAATTTAACCTCTGGAACTATTTTTGCGTTAGCTTCCGCCTTAAAATATTCGCTGGCAGTTTTATAGCCGCAGGCTCCGGCGATAACATTGCCGGGGAACATCCGCACGGTTATATTATAGTCTCTTACTGCTTCATTATAACGCATCCGCTCTACCGCAATGCGGTTTTCCGTGCCGGAAAGCTCATCCATCAATTTTAAAAATGTATTGTCAGCCTTAAGATTCGGGTAATTTTCGACCACCAAAAGCAGCCTGGATAATGCGGAATCCAACTGTCCGGCAGCTTTGACTTTTTCGTCTACGGAACCGGCTTTGGCCCACTGCGAGCGGGCGTTGGTAACATCTTCGAATACCTGTTTTTCATGCGCGGCATAACCTTTAACCGTATTGACTAAATTGGGGATCAGGTCGTTGCGTCTTTGCAGTTGATTTTCTACCTGAGACCATTTGGCGGTAATCGTTTCGTGTTTGGTAACAATGGAATTGTACGTACCGATAAATAGAACGATGCCTATTAACGCCGCCACTCCTATGCCGATCCATATTTTTTTCATCTCTGCTCTCCTTTTTATTTATTAAAATTGTAAAATTAATTCAAGGGATTAAAAACCGCCGCCACCTCCGCCGCCACC
>CAINQO010000061.1 GCA_903852325.1 Candidatus Omnitrophota bacterium | reverse complement strand
TAGAGTTTAGGATTTAGAGTTTAGGATTTAGAGTTTAGGATTTAGAGTTTAGGATTTAGAGTTTAGGATTTAGAGTTTATACATCATGCCTATCTTAATATATAACTCCCTCACCAGAAAAAAAGAAGAACTGGTCCCCCTAAAGCCGCAGGAAATTAAAATGTATGTCTGCGGCCCCACGGTGTATGACCAGCCGCACATTGGGCACGCCCGCAGCGCCTATGTTTTCGACGTGATCAGGAGGTATTTAATTTATAAAGGCTATAAGGTCAAATTCGTCCGCAACGTTACCGACGTTGACGATAAGATCATTGCCAAGGCGCAAAAAGAATTTGAAGGGGAAGAGTTGAATGCAGCAGTGGCCAAGGTTTCCGCAAAATACCTTGGGCTTTACCATGAAGATATGCAAGCTTTAGGGATCCTTGACCCGGATTATGAGCCTAAGGCCACCGAATATGTCAGCGCGGCTAATCCTTTGATGCAGAAATTCATCCAGCTGCTTATTGATAAGGGAAACGCCTATGTCTCTGAAGGGGATGTGTATTTTGATATCAAGAAAGCCAGGGAGTACGGTAAATTATCCCACCAGGCTTTAGAGAAAATGGAGGCCGGTTCCCGGATCGCTTTGGGCGAGAAAAAGAGGGACCCGCTGGATTTTGCTTTGTGGAAAGCGGCCAAGCCCGGAGAACCCGCCTGGGAGAGCCCCTGGGGAAAAGGCCGGCCCGGCTGGCACATCGAATGTTCGGTAATGAGCTCGGATATTTTAGGAGATGAGTTCGATATCCACGGCGGAGGGCTGGACCTTATTTTTCCGCACCATGAGAATGAGATCGCCCAATCCGAAGGGGCGGGGAAGAAATTCGCCAAATATTGGATGCACCACGGGTTGCTGACGATCAACTCCCAGAAAATGTCCAAATCATTGGGGAATTTTATTACGGTTAAGGATTTTTTGAATAAATATAAGCACGCTGATTTATTAAAACTATTATTTTTATCTACGCACTATTTGCATCCTGTTGATTATACGGAAGAAAAGATCAAAGAAGCAAAAAGCGCATATGAAGGAATCATAAACTTAATAAACAAGCTGGACAGGAAATATGGCTCTAGGGACAAAGTTAGTGCTGGCGGTGGCGGTGCAATCCTTCAATACAAAGAAAAATTTATTGAATACATGGATGATGATTTTAATACTCCTAGGGCACTTTCAGTTTTGTTTGAAATGGTGAAACTCTGTAATATAGAAATTGATGGTAATAATGCTTCGAAAGCAGAAAATTTAAATTATGCACTGTCAGTGATTAAGGAAATGACAGAAATTTTGGGTCTAAATTTCCTTACAGATGTTCCTAAAGAAATTTATGATAATGACGTTGAATTTAAGATTAGTACCAGGAATGTTTTAAAGAAAGAAAAAAAATACGCTGAGGCAGATAAGATTAGAAAAGAATTAGAAGAAAAAGGTATTATTTTAGAAGATACTAAAACAGGTACAACTTGGAGAAGAAAGCTATAAGCGGGTGCCGCTTAAGCACCCGGCGCTTAATTGTATTGCGCCGGTGTGGCCTTTTGGCCAGCAGGACCCGCGTAAGGATTAATATGAAAGGTAAATTTATAACATTCGAAGGTTCCGAAGGCTGCGGCAAAAGCACACAGTCAGAGATGCTTTTCGCTTATCTTAAAGCCCGGGGTTTTAGCGTGGTGTATCTGCGCGAGCCGGGGGGAGTTAAGCTTAGCGAAGCGATCCGCGGGTTATTACTTGACCCTAAAAGCACCATTTGTCCACAGGCAGAGACCCTGCTTTATATGGCGGCCAGGGCGCAGGTCGTCGAAGAGATAATCAAGCCGGCGTTGGCGGCAGGAAAAACAGTGGTTTGCGACCGGTTTTTGGATTCTACCATCGCTTATCAGGGGTTCGGGCTGGGGATCGATATCAAATTGATCAAGACTCTGGGGAATTTCGCCACTCAGGGGATTAAACCGGACTTAACCGTTTTTTTAGACCTGCCGGTAAAGGCGGGGTTAAAGCACCGTCAGGACTGCTGCGACCGGATCGAGCAGCGCTGCCTGAGTTACCATGAAAAGGTAAGGAAAGGGTATCTGCGCTTGGCTAAAGCCGAGCCGGCCAGGATCAGGGTGGTAAAAGTAATGGAAGATAAATTTAAGACGCAAAACAAGATCCGGGAGGTCCTCAATGCGCTTTGATCAGGTTCTAGGGCATGAGCGGCCGCTGGGGATCATCCGGACACATTTAGAGCATAATCGTTTGCGCGGGGCATATATTTTCAGCGGGCCGGAGGGGATCGGTAAAAAGATGGTCGCTAAGATTATCGCCCAGGAAATTAACTGCCTGGAGGATGCGCCGCCCTGCCAAACCTGCGGCTCCTGCATAAAGACGGAGAAAGAGCAGCACCCGGATGTGCACCTGATCCAGCACGGGGAAGCGCAGATCAAGATCGAAGATATCCGGGAAATCTTAAGGCAGGCCAGTTTCCGTCCGTATGAAGGCCAAGCGAAGATTTTTATTATTGATAACGCGCACAAGCTTAATCCGGAGGCGGCGAATTCCCTGCTGAAGGTTTTGGAGGAGCCGCCCAAAGACGTGCTCTTTATTTTAGTCACCCATAAGCCGCAGAATATAATCAAAACCGTGCTTTCCCGCTGCAAGGTGATCCGTTTTACCCCGCTGGTGCGCTCCCGGCTGGAGGAGATCCTGGTCAAAAATTATGCCCTGGAGAGGACCGGCGCGCATTTTTTGGCCTACTACGCGGAAGGCAGGCTGGGTTTAGCTTTAAGGCTTAAAGACACGGCGCTGCTTAAGGAAAAAAATAAAATATTCGACGCTTTTATTTTTTCCCCTAAGCCCCTGGACCGCGAGATCATGGGGCAGAGCAAGGAAGAATTGCAGGAAAGCCTGAATATCCTGGCTTCCTGGTTCAGGGATATTTACCTGTTAAAGTGCGGATTAAGCGAGAAGGAAGCGATCCACCTGGACCGCTTCGCTGATTTACAAAAGACCCTCCCCAGGTTTTCCTTTAAACATCTCGATGAGATCATGTTTACGCTTTCGGAAAGTTCTTTGTATTTAGAGAAGAATATTAACAGTAAATTACTTTTACATAATTTAGGAGCGCAGCTATGGAAGGCTTGATCTTAGTGCAGTTGAATAATTCAGGGGCGGTGCAGTTTTACCAGGCGGGGAATTTAAGCCTGAAGGTCGGGGATCATGTGATCGTCGAGCATGACCGGGGGCTGGATTGCGGCTGCGTGATCCCTACCTGCCATGCGCATTGCGGGGCGGAAGAACTGCCTAAAGAAGGGGTGAAAAAAGTGATCCGCCTGGCCAAGGAAAGCGATTTAAAGCAGGTGGCGGATAACGCGCTGAAAGCCAAAGAGGCATTTAACGCCTGCGAAAAAAAGATCTTCGAGCATAAATTGGATATGAAACTGGTCAAGGCGGAGTACTCTTTCGACCGTTCCAAGATCCTGTTTTATTTTACTTCCGACGGCAGGGTGGATTTCCGTAACCTGGTCAAAGACCTGGCCAAAGTGTTTAAAGCCAGGATCGAATTAAGGCAGATCGGGGTAAGGGATGAAGCCAGGCTTTTCGGGGGGTACGGTTCCTGCGGCCGGGAGCTTTGTTGTAAAAAATTCCTTAAAGATTTCGAGCCGGTGACCATTAAAATGGCTAAAGAAGAAGGGCTCCCGCTTAATCCGCCGAAAATTTCCGGCTTATGCGGCCGGTTGATGTGCTGCCTGTCTTACGAATATGAAACTTATAAAATACTTTCTAAGGGTTTGCCGCGGGAAGGAGAACATTTAAATACTCCGGAAGGTAAAGGAAAGGTGATCAACGTCAATGTGTTCAAGCGCATGGTTACCGTCGAGCTTGATGAGGGCGGTTATGTCGAGGTAAGCTATAAAGAAAGGGAGCATGTCCGCTAAATTTTATATTACCACTCCGATTTATTACGTGAACGCCGCCCCGCATATCGGGCACTCTTACACCACTATTGCCGCCGATGTCTTAAGCCGGGGGAAGCGTAAAACCTTAGGCAAAGAGAATGTGCGTTTCCTGACCGGCACGGATGAGCACGGCCAAAAAATTCAGAAAGCTGCGGATGCCGCCGGAATTTCCGCCCAGGAATTTGTGGATAAAACCAGCGGACAGTTTAAGAGCCTCTGGCAGTCTTTGAATGTCTCCTATGATGATTTTATCCGTACTACCGAACCTCGTCACATTAAGGTGGTGCAGAAGGTTTTAGAAATATTGCACAAAAGGGGGGATATTTACGAAGGTAAATACGAGGGATTGTATTGCACTCCCGATGAAACGTTTTGGCTGGAGAGCCAGGTGGTTGACGGCCTGTGCCCGGACTGCAAAAGGCCGGTGGAGAGGATTGTGGAGACAAATTATTTTTTTAAATTAACCAAATATCAGGATTGGCTGCTGGCTTTCTTAAAAGGCCACCCGGGGTTTATCCGCCCGCACAGCCGCTATGAAGAGACTTTGAGGTTTTTGGAATTGAACAAGTTAAACGATTTGTGTATTTCCCGGCCTAAAGAACGCTTGAGCTGGGGGATCCCTTTGCCCTTTGCCCCGGAGCATGTCACCTATGTATGGTTCGATGCTTTAGTCAATTACATCAGCGCCGTGGGAGAATTCGACAGCCAGGATAATTACCGCTCGGATTGGTGGCCGGCGCAGCTGCACCTGATGGCTAAGGATATATTAAGGCAGCACACGGTATACTGGCCGATCATGCTGCACGCTTTGAATATCCCGCTTCCCGAAGGGGTCTTTGCGCACGGCTGGTGGATGTTTAATGAAGATAAGATGTCTAAATCCCGCGGCAATGTGGTCAATCCGCTGGAGATGGTGAAAAAATACGGCTTGGACGCTTACCGGTATTTTCTCCTGCGCGATGTGCCGTTCGGTTTAGACGGGAATTTTTCGGAAGAGGGGATCATTAAGCGTTATAACAGCGATTTAGCCAATGATCTGGGGAACCTGGTTTACCGCACCCTGACCATGGTAGAAAAATATTTCGACGGGCAGATTCCGGATGTAGCCCTGGGCGCAAATCTGAAATCCGTTACGGATATTTTAGCCAAGATAAAACATCTGCCGATCCGGGTCAATCTTGCCCTGGATGAAACTAATTTCAGCCAGGCGCTGGAGGCGATTTGGGAGTTGATCGGCATGGCCAACAAACATGTGGAAGAAACCAAGCCCTGGAATTTAGCCAAAGAAAACAAGCAGCAGGAATTAAAAGAATTCATCCGCCTACTGGTTGAGGTGATCCGGGCGGCAGCCGGCCAGCTGGAAATTTTTCTTCCGCAGACCGCCGCCTCGATCCAGGAGCAGTTTGCCGGGGAGAGGGTCAAAAAAGGCAGCCCTTTGTTTCCGCGCATTGAAACAAAAAGCAGCTAATTATGTTGATCGATACGCATTGCCATCTTGATTTTCCCGCCTTTAGCCCGGACCGCGATGCGGTCATTGCCCGCTGCCTGGAAGCAGGAATAAATTATTGCATTAATATCGGAGCGACCCTGGAATCATCCGCGGCTTCCCTGGAGCTGGCCGCCAAATACCCGCAAATTTATGCCAGCATCGGCCTCCATCCGCACGATGCCGATACTTTCGATGAAAAGGGGCAAGCGCGGTTAAGGGAGCTGGCCGCGGGAAAAAAGGTCGTGGCCATCGGCGAGACCGGCCTGGATTATTACCGCAACCTTTCCTCTAAAGAAAATCAAAGACAGGCGTTTGCCAAACAGATCGCTTTAGCCAGGGATTTAAACCTGCCCTTGGTGATCCATTGCCGCCAGGCAGAGGAGGAAACCCTGCGGATTTTAAAAGAGGCGCTTCCTTTGCGGGCGGTAATCCATTGTTTTTCCGGGGGGCAGGATTTTCTGGAAGGTTGTTTAGCCAGCGGTTTTTTTATTTCTTACACCTGTAATATCACTTATAAAAAAGCCGAGGGTTTAAGGGAGATGGTTAAGTTAACCCCCTTGGACAGGTTAATGCTGGAAACTGATGCCCCGTATTTATCCCCGGAGGGTTTCCGGGGCAAGCGCAATGAACCGGCGCAGGTAAAATTATTGGCTCAGGAGGTCGGCCGGATCAAAGGGGTTGGTTTTGAAGAGATCGCCCGTCAAACCACGCAAAACGCAAAGGAATTTTTTAAATTATCATGAGCGCCAGGGTTTCCCTGATCAAATGCGGAAGTTATGAACCGGAGAGCGTGCTCAAAGGCGTGCGCCAGGCGGTTGAACTTTTGGGTGGGATCCAGGTTTTTATTAAGCCGCACTCAAAAGTATTGGTTAAGCCCAATCTGCTGATGTCCAAGGGGCCGGAGTGCGCCATTACCACTCATCCGGAGGTAGTCCGGGCGGTGATCCGGCTGTTGAAGGAAATCAATTGCCGGGTGGTGGTCGGGGACGGCCCCAGCGCCCTGGCTCAGTACATCGACAATATCGATGCGGTTTACGCGGCTACAGGAATAAAAGAAATCTGCCGCCAGGAGGATGTGCCGTTGGTGAATTTTGATAAGCGCCGGATGCGCGATAAATTCCCGCTTGCCTCCGCCCTGGATGAGTGCGATCACCTGGTCAGCCTGCCTAAATTTAAAACCCATGTGCTCACCCTGATGACCGGGGCGATCAAAAATCTTTTCGGCCTGGTTTCCGGAACCTATAAAATCGAACTGCATAAAAATTATTTTGCTTCACCGGAATTTGCCGGGATCCTGGTCGATATTTACCAGGAGGCTAAACCCAGCTTTACCCTGATCGACGGAATCCTGGCCATGGAAGGAGAGGGGCCGGGCACCGGCGGCACCCCCCGGCAGCTGGGGCTTTTGCTTGCCGGTTCCGATTGTGTCGCTTTGGACGCGGTAATGGCCGGGATAATGGGAATTGATCCGCTGAGGGTTTTGACCACCCGGGAAGCGGCAGCGCGCAATTTGGGGGAAGCGGCGCTGGAGAGGATAAAGATAGAGGGGGAGCAGATCGAACAATTAAAGCTCCGCCCGTTTATATTGCCAAAAAATGCCGCTAAAGGAAAAGAGTTGCCGCCGGCCGTACAGAAATTATTCAAATCCCTGGTCCGGTATTATCCTTACTCCTTAAGTTTAAAATGCACCGGCTGCGGAAACTGTGCCAAGATCTGCCCGCACCAGTGTATCAGCTTCAAGAATAATAAGATGAAAATCAATTATAAGAAATGTATCGCTTGTTTTTGCTGCCAGGAGGCGTGTCCTTCGGCGGCAATGGAAGTAAAAAAGAGCCTGCTGGCCAGGTGCGTCGGGTTATAAACCATGCTTATCCGCACGATTGACTATAAAAATAATAAGATCCGGATCATCGACCAAACCAAGCTTCCCCTTAAGTTGGCGTATATCGATATCGCTACCCTTAAAGGCCTTTGGCAGGCGATCAAGTCTTTACAGGTGCGGGGGGCTCCGGCCCTGGGGGCAGCCGCGGCTTTGGGAATGTATTTGGGTATAAAAGATTCTTCTTCTCCGGATTGGGTTAATTTCAGCCGCAAGCTGGATGCGGCCGCAAAGTATATCGGCAGTTCCCGCCCGACCGCCAGGAATTTATTCTGGGGAATAGAAAGGATTCAGGCCGTTGCCCGGGCCAACCGGGAAAAGCCGGTCAGCCAAATCAAGAAAATCATTCTGGATGAGGCCAGGGGGATTATGCGGGAAGATATGCTTTCCTGCCGCAAGATCGGCCTTTACGGAGCCAGGTTATTGAAAAAGAATAACCGGGTGCTCACCCTTTGCAACGCGGGGATCCTGGCGACTATCGATTACGGCACTGCCCTGGGGGTGATCTATACCGCCCAAAAACAAGACAAAAAAATAAAAGTGTTTGCCTCCGAGACCCGGCCCCTGCTGCAGGGGGCGCGTTTGTCCGCCTGGGAACTGCATCAGCAGGGGGTGGAGGTAACCTTGATCGCGGATAATACCGCCGCCACCCTGATGCGCCAAGGACTGGTCGACCTGGTGATCACCGGCGCCGACCGGATCGTCGCCAACGGGGACGCCGCCAACAAGATCGGCACTTTTAATTTGGCGGTTTTAGCCCGGTATCATAAAATACCTTTTTATATCGCCGCCCCGCAAAGCACTTTTGACCTGAAGACCAAAGACCGAAAAGGGATAAAGATCGAAATGCGTAAGGGCGCGGAGGTAACCAGCATTTTATTTAAAAGAAACAGCGCCCCTCAAGGCGCCCGGGCCTTAAATCCGGCTTTTGATATCGTGCCGCATCAGCTGATCAGCGGTATAATTACGGATCAAGGGGTGATCACCGCTCCTTACAGGGTCAATATCAGGAAAACTTTAAAATGCGCTTAAAAGATCTGGGCGAATTTGAATTAATTAAAAGATTCCGCAAAAAGATCAAAACGGATACTATGGTGATCAGGGGCAGCGGGGATGATTGCGCGGTCTTAAGGTTTAACGCCAGATACCACCAGTTATTTACCTGCGATATGCTGGTAGAGGGGGTGGATTTTTATAAGAGTACGGATTTGTATCTGGTAGGGAGGAAGGCGTTGGCTGTATCAGTGAGCGACATTGCCGCCTGCGCCGGGGTTCCGCGCCACGCGGTGGTTTCCCTGGGGCTGCCTAAAAATATGCCGGTAGCCCGGGTGGACCGCTTGGCAAAAGGGATGTTTGATCTGGCCGCTAAATTCGGGGTCAATATTGTCGGCGGGGATATTTCGGCCGCGGATAAGCTGGTCATTGACGTGAGCATGCTGGGGGAGGTGGAAAAAAATAAACTTTGCCTGCGCTCGGAGGCAAAGCCCGGGGACCTGATCATGGTTACCGGTGCATTCGGAGGGTCGATCAAAGGGAAGCATTTAAAATTTACTCCGCGTTTAAAAGAGGCGCGGTTCCTGGTGGATAATTTCAAGATCAACGCGATGATCGATGTTTCCGACGGGCTCTTGCAGGACCTGGGGCACGTTTTAGAGCAGAGCAAGGCCGGAGGGGTTTTATATGAGAGCCTTATTCCTTTAAGCAAAGCGGCCAAGAACGCGGAGGAGGCGCTTTGCTCCGGAGAAGAGTTCGAGCTGCTGTTCACCGCCTCCAGGGAGGAGGCCGGCAGAATAATTAAAAATAAAAAATACCGTTTTAAACTGATCGGAGAAATAATGCCGGAATCCTTCGGCTTAAGGCTGATCGATTATGAAAGCAGGTATTCTAAATTAAAGCTAAAAGGGTTCCGTCATTTCTAAGGGCGGCGCGGGATATGGAAAAATTAACTTTATCGGTGAATCAAACTTTAAAATTGGGCAAAAGGATCGCTGTTTGCCTTGGGCCGGGGGATATCCTGCTTTTATCCGGCAACCTGGGGGCGGGCAAAACGGTTTTAGCCAAAGGGATCGCCCAGGGGCTGGGGATCGACAAAAACGAAGTGATCAGCCCGACCTTTGTCCTCCTGCGCCTGTATCAGGGGAAGCACTTGTTGCAGCATTTTGATTTTTACCGGATCAATCGCCCTCAGGATATTTATGCTTTGGGCTGCCAGGAGTACCTGGATTCCCGCGCGGTGACTCTGATCGAGTGGCCGGAGCGGTTAAAATTTCTCTTGCCAAAGGAATTTTTAAAGATTAAATTGATCCTGAAAGGCAAAAACCAGAGGCTTTTAAAATTTACGGCTAAAGGGTTAAGGTACAAAAAATTATTGAAAGAGATCGGTGCGGGAATTAACCCCGCCCTTTCTCTAAAGGTAAATACATGCAAAGAAAGGGCGGGATGAAGATACTCGCAATTGATACTACCACCACGCGCCTGTGCCTCGGGCTGCAGGTAGAGGAAAAATTCTTCGAATACAGCTTGTTAACCGGCCGGAAGCTTTCGCAGCTCCTGGTTCCGGCGGTCGGCCGCGTGCTTGAGGCGGCGGGATCAAAGATCACCGATATCGATTATTTTGCCTGCGGCCTTGGCCCCGGGTCATTTACCGGGATGCGTATCGGTTTGGCGACGATAAAAGCCTTTAGCGTGGTGGAGGATAAGCCGGTCCTGGGGATACCGACCCTGGATATCCTGGCCAGGAATGCCCCGGCCACTGACCGTTTGATCATTCCGGTGCTGGACGCCAAAAGGTCACTGGTTTATTGCTGCGCTTATAAATATGAGCGGGGCAGGCTGCAACGCAAAAGCCCGTATTTGCTGCTTAGCCCGCAGGATCTGGCAAAAAAATTCCCCGGGAAAGTCACGCTTTTGGGAGACGGGGCGGCGCTGTACGCGGACTTATTGCTCGGCCGCCTGAAGAACGCGGTTATTTTAGACAAAGATTATTGGTTTGTGCAGGCGCATAACCTTATGGAATTATCCCTGGAAAAGGTTAAGGCAAAAGAGTTTTCTTCAAGCTTAACCGTTAAGCCGGTATATTTATATCCTAAAGAATGCCAAATAAAAACGCGATAGGTTACCGGCCCACCTGGGCGGAAGTTAACCTGGATAATCTGGAACACAATTTTAAAAAGATTAAATCCCTGCTCAGGGATAAAACCAAGGTCCTGGTCACCGTAAAGGCTGACGCTTACGGGCACGGTTTGATTGCCGTGGCCAAAAGGCTGGCCGGCTGCGGAGTGGATTACCTGGGAGTCGCTTCCATTGACGAAGGGATCGCGCTGAGGCAGGCGGGGGTAAAAACCCCGATCTTGATCTTAGGGATGATCTTAAGCAAAGATATCGGGCCGCTGTTTACCTACCGGCTCATCCCTACGATTTGCGACCGCCAAATGGCGGCTGTGCTTAACGCTAAAGCGCGGGCGATGAAACAAAAAATACCGGTGCACGTTAAAGTGGACACCGGGATGGGCAGGATCGGGGTAGCGCCGGAAGAAGCCTTGAATTTAGTCACCGCTATCCATAAATTGAAACATATCCAGGTCCAGGGGATCTTTACGCATTTTGCGCTGGCGGATTCCGACCGTAAATTTACCGCTAGCCAGCTTAAGCTTTTTAATCAATTGATCGGGGATTTAAAAAAGAGGGGTATCAATATCCCTCTGGTGCATGCCGCAAACAGTATCGGTTTGATCAGCCACGGAAAAAGCCATTTTAACATGGTCAGGCCCGGCTTGGTAATTTACGGGCTTTATCCCAAGCGGTTGAGCTTGGATTTGAAGCCGGTGTTAAGCCTTAAAACGCGGGTGGTTTTTGTCAAACAGGTCGGCACCGGCTCCGGAATCAGTTATGGGCGCACCTACATTACTAAAAAGCCGACCCGCATCGTTACTTTGCCGGTGGGCTACGGTGACGGTTATCCGCGCAACCTTTCTAATCTGGCTTGGCTGTTGATCGGGGGGAGGCGTTTCCGGGTCAGCGGCAGGATCTGCATGGACCAGATCATGGTCGATGTCGGTAATTTTAAACCCAGGCTCGGAGAGGAAGTGGTTTTGATCGGAAAGCAGGGGAAGCAAAAAGTTACCGCCGAAGAATTAGCGGATCTGGCTGGGACGATACCTTATGAGATTGTCTGTGGGTTAGGCAGTAGAATCCCCAGGGTTTATAAATAAGTACGCTTGGGTTGTGTAGTGTGGGCGAGGGTGAGTAGTGTGTTTAGTAGTGAGGGCTGGTAGCGGGAAAGCCCAGAGTTAAGTTTACAGAAGCAGCTCTCTTGAGAGAAAGCTGCTTTTTTATTTAGATTAGGGAAGCCGGGCGATCAGGTACAGGCTTCCGGTAAGCACGATAACGTGGCTCGAAGCGGCGGCCAGGCTGGGCATGATCAATCCGGACTTGCCTATCGCCAGGCAAATTGCGTCCAGGACATAATAGAGGAACCCGACAATGATGGAAATGCCGATCGAGGACATCCCGGTAGCGCGTTTACGCATTAGAAGGGAAAAAGGGATTCCCAACAGAATAATGATCACACTGGTAAACGGAGAAACAAAACGCTGGTAAAGGTCGACTTTTAAATTCCGGATTACCGTGGTCGCTCCGCTTTTGGAGAGGATCCAGATATAGTCCTGCATTTGGCGGATATTCATCTGTTCCGGCTTTTGCCTCAAGGAGGCCAGGTTTTCCGGGGTCTCCGGGATGCTCATGATCTCTTCCTCAAGCACGGTCGGCTCATCGATCACCTGTCCGTTTACGTCAAACCGGTAAGTAATGCTCTGGTAAAATTTCCACACCCCGTCCTGGTAAACTCCTTTTGTGGCGATGATCTTTTTGGTCAGGTTCTGGTTTTCATCCTGCTCAAGGATAGTGATCCCTTCCATGGTTTTGGCGGCCGGCAGAAACCGGCTGATAAAAAATAACCGGTTCCTTAAACCGTAAAGGGTAAGGTTGGTGATCGCTTCATTTTTCTTCGGTTTGTTTTTTTTCACCCCTTCCTCGATCTGGGCCTGGATCTTCTGGTTCTGGGTTACCGCCACCGGCACAAACCGGTCATTTATCCAGAATACCGCCAGGCTGATGATGAAGCCGAAGATCAGCGCGTTGCGGGCGATCTCTAAAACGCTTAAGCCGCTTGAACGCATAGCGATGATTTCGTTGTTATGGTTTAGTTTGCCGAAAGTATAAACTGTGCTCAGGAGGCAGGCAAAAGGGGAGACCTGCACGAACATGATCGGCAGGTAAGAAATGTAATAACGCAACAGGAGCGCAAAGGTCGCCTGGTGCTTCAATACCTCATCTAAATTAGTCAGCAGGTCAATGACTATGTAAAGGAAAAGAAAAACAAAAATGCAGGAAAAGAAAATGTAAATGATCGATTTTAGGATATAACGGTCTAAGATGCGCATAGTTTATAAGTCAAATAACTCCCGATGCCGGCAAAGAGCAGGTTGGGTATCCAGAGCGCCAGAACAGGCGGAATGACCCCTTCCATGGCCAGGGCGGTTAGGCCGATATACAACGGATAATAGCAGACAATGATCAATACGGCGATCCCGATATTGATCGATTTTTCCCGGCGCCGGGTAATGATCCCCAGGGAGGAACCCAGGAGCATGAAAACAAAACAGGTGCAGGCTAAGGCCAATTTTTCGTGAATTTTGGTGATCAGGGGGGCCGGGCTGATCCCCTCGGATTTAAGTTTGGCCGCCTCATTCTTCAGTTCGTGGATCGTCATTTCTTTGTATTTTTTATCCACGATCTTATCCTGCATCTGGGCCATGTCCAGGTTCATAAAATAAGTACGGAAATTAAGCTTGTAGAAGTTGGTGGGGTTTTCCGGATCGGGTTCGTCACTGGTGCCGTCGATAAGTTTTAACTTGATCGTGTTTTTCCCGGGGACGGTGATAAACTCTCCGGCTTTGGCGACAATGGTGCGCGTCGGCCGGTCTTCCCCCTGCGGTTCATAAATGCGGATATTGTTCAACCGGTTCTTTTTCTGGTCGACATGATAGATGAAAAGGATATATTTTTTGAAGGAATCGATGAACACCCCTTCTTCAAAGGCGGCGGTCGGGTTTTTGATCCCCATCTCCTGCAAAGTCTTGCGGTAGGCAAAATGCGAATAGGAGGCAGCCTGGTCATTGAACACCGCCAGCGCCAGGCTTAAGATCACCCCAACCGTCAGGAGCGGGAACATTAATTTAAACAGGTTGATCCCGCTGGCCCGGATAGCGATCACTTCATTGTCCCCGCTTAACCTGCCCAGCGCCAAAAGCACCGCGACCAGTATCGATATTGGCAGGGTGTAGGTAACGATATAAGGAGTAAGGTAGATAAAAATCTGGATGACGCTGAAAATATCCACCCCTTTATTGATCACCAGATCGGCGATCCGTTTAAGGTTGCCGATAAGCACCATGACAAAGGTCAGCACGCCCAGGCACAGCAGGAGAGGGCCTAAGAATTCCCTTAAGATGTAATTGCGCAGTATTTTCATGATTAAGAAGCCAAGGTTAAAAGGATTACTTTTTTCGCTCCGGAATCCTTCAGGCATTTCGCCGCCTGGCTGGCCGTGGCTCCGGTAGTAAGGACATCGTCGATAAGCAATAAATTAGAACCTTTGATTAAATCCGGTTTGATTACCGAGAAGCTGCCTTCCAGGTTTTGCCAGCGCTCCTGAAAAGCCAGCTCGGTTTGAGTCTTAGTCGCTTTAACCCGCACCAGGGCATCACTGGAGACCTTTATGCCGAACTCCCGGCCGATTTCTTCCCCCAGGAGCTGCGCTTGGTTGAATTCTCTTTCCCTTTTCCGGCTTGGGTGCAGCGGGACAGGTATAATGTAGTCAAGATATTCGATCGGCAGCTGGTAATCCCGGATAAACCCGCACAGCGGTTCGGCCAGGTATTTACCCAGGTAATCCCTGCCGGAATACTTGAACTCATGGATCAGTTTTTTGATCGAGCCGGTATATGCGCAGGGGCTAAAAGCCCGGTCAAAATAAAAATTTGCCGCCGATTTCGCGCAGCCCGGGCAGGCATTATTTTTTATGGCCTGCTCATCCAGATGCCTGCCGCACCCGGAGCAGAAAGGGGGCGGATTTTTTTCGATCCTTTCCCAGCATCCGGAACAGATTAACTGCCGTTTTTCTACCGCCGGGATGATATTTTTGCAAATCAGGCAGCTGTTCGGATAAATTAAATCCTTTAAACCTTTAAACAGCCCTTGCAACATAAAGATATAATATCAATGAAAGCCGGGATTGTCAAAGTAATTGCCAATGGCAGTTGGCACTGGCGCAATTCCACTAAGCGCCAGGTGCATACGGCGGTTGGCACCCGCGGATATGAAATGTTGACAGCCGGCTTTATCGAGAGTAAAATGGAAAAAATGAGCACTCAAAATTTAGCGCAATTAAAAGAAAAATTATTCGATTTACTCAACCAGGAAGCCTTAAAAAGAGGTAAATTCCTGCTTTCTTCGGGCAAGGAAAGCAATTATTACCTTGACGGCAGGGTAATTACCCTGAGCCCTCCGGGGGCTTATTTAGTCGCCAATATAATCCTGGAGATGCTTAAGGATGAAACACTGGATGCCGTTGGCGGCCCGACCTTAGGGGCTGACCCGATCGTCGGGGCTTTGGCAGCGGTAAGTTATATTAACCAGCGGCCGGTCAGGACTTTTATCGTGCGCAAACAGGCCAAGGAGCACGGAACACAGCAGCAGGTAGAAGGACCGGCGCTGAAAAAAGGAAGCCGGGTAGTGCTGGTTGACGATGTGGCGACCAGCGGAAAAGCGATCCTGGAAGCCAAGCAGGCGCTGGATAAGATCGGGGTGATCGCCGAAAAAGCGATCGTCATTGTCGACCGTAACCAGGGGGCGGCGGAGAATTTAGCCAAAGCCGGCCTGAAATTAGAGTCCATTTTTAAAATTGCCGAATTTGGCTTAGGTTAAGGATTTTGTGGACAAAGCAAAGATCGTAGTAGTCGGCGGCGGGCCAAGCGGCATGATGGCGGCAATCCGGGCGGCGGCTCTTGGACAGGAGGTCACCCTTCTGGAAAAAAAGAGCTCCCTGGGCAACAAACTCCTCTTAAGCGGCAAAGGCCGCTGTAATCTCACCAATACGCAGGAACTCCCAGATTTTCTAAAACGCTTTTCCAGAAACGGGGATTTCTTAAGGGACGCTTTTAAGAAATTCTTCAATCAGGAACTGATCTCTTTTTTCCAGGAGCGCGGCCTGAAGTTAAAGGCCGAACGCCAGCAGCGTGTCTTTCCCGAGAGTAACCGTTCGGCCAGCGTGCTTAAAATATTGGAAAATGAGCTGGTTAAAACCGGGGTAAAAGTCATCTGCCGCAGCAAGGTAACGGATTTGAATGTTTCCGGCGGCCGGATCAAAGGGGTACGGTTGGAAAACGGCCAGCTTATTTCCGCCGACCGGGTCATTTTAGCTACCGGAGGGGCCAGTTACAGTTTTACCGGTTCCGACGGGGCGGGGATAAAGCTCGCCAAAAACCTCGGGCACGCGATCGTGCCGCTGCAGGCCGGATTGATCCCCCTGGATATAAAAC
>CAINQO010000060.1 GCA_903852325.1 Candidatus Omnitrophota bacterium | reverse complement strand
TTAAAAAATCCTTCCGGGTACGGCCGGATCATCCGGAATAAATATTCCAGCGTCAGCGGCATAGTGGAAGAAAAAGATGCCGATGAAGCGCAGAAGGAGATCAAGGAGATCAATACCGGGATAATGGTGTTTAAAAAAGATAAATTATCGGCTAATTTAGGGTTGATCCGGCCGAATAACCGTAAAAAAGAATATTATTTGACCGATATCATCGAAATTTTCGCCCGCAAAGAGTATCTGGTGGACGCGGTTAAGGTTAAGGACCACCAGGAGGCGCTGGGGATCAATACCCGCGCCGAGCTGGTCCAGGCCAATACGGTCATCCAAAAGCAGATCAATGATAAGTTTATGCGCGAGGGGGTTACCCTGATCGATCCGGCAACTACTTTCATCCATTTTGGCACAAAAATCGGCAAAGACACCGTGATTTATCCCTTTACAGTAATTGAAAGAGATGTTAAAATTGGAAAGCGTTGTTTTGTAGGCCCTTTTGCGCACCTGCGGGGAAGCGTCCGCTTAGGCAATGAGGTTACTGCCGGCAACTTTATCGAAATGGTGCGTTCCCGTGTCGGAGCCAAAACTTTCGTTAAACATTTTTCTTACCTTGGAGATACCCTGGTAGGAGCTAACGTGAATATCGGGGCCGGGACGGTTACGGCCAATTTCGACGGTCGAAATAAACATTCCACGGTAATCAAGGATAATGTCAATATCGGTTCGGATACGATCATCGTGGCGCCGGTCAAGGTGGGGAAATTTGCGGCTACCGGGGCAGGGGCGGTCGTCACTAAAGATATCCCGGATAAAACCCTGGTGGTCGGAGTTCCAGCCAGGGCTTTAAAGAAGAATAAGTAAAAACTACGGCAGGTAAAATAGATTTTTATAAATTAAAGAAAAAAGGAGTGCGGGTGGATAAACTGGCGATTTTCAGCGGGAATGCGCATCCGGAACTGGCGCACAGCATTTGTAAAGATTTGAAAGTAAAGTTGCAGGACGCGCTGGTGGGAAGGTTCAGCGAAGGGGAGATCCGGGTTAAAATTAACGAGAATGTGCGCGGTAAGGATGTTTTTATCGTCCAACCGACCTGCCCGCCGACAAATGATAACCTGATGGAATTATTGATCATGATCGATGCCCTGCGCCGGGCTTCCGCCCACCGGATCACTGCGGTGATCCCCTACTTCGGATACGCCCGCCAGGACCGCAAGGACCAGCCGCGGGTTCCGATCACGGCAAAATTAGTCGCTAATTTATTGACCGTTGCCGGGACTAACCGCATCCTGACGATGGATTTACACGCCGGGCAGATCCAGGGGTTTTTCGATATCCCGGTGGATCATTTATTTTCCGTGGGGGTATTTGTAGATTATTTCTCCAAAATGAACATTAAAGACCTGGTCGCGGTATCTCCGGATGTCGGAAGCATCAAGATGGCCAGGGCCTATGCGAAAAGAGTTTCCGCGGGCTTGGCGATCATCGATAAGCGCCGGGTTTCCCCGGAAAAGGCCGAAGCCATTCATATCATGGGAGAAGTAGAAGGTAAAAATGTAATTATTGTCGACGATATGGTCGCTACCGGCAGTTCGCTGATCGAAGCGGTAGAGGCTTTAAAGAAAGCAAAGGCCAAAACAATCTATGCGGCGATCGCCCACGGGATTTTATCCGGCCCGGCAATCGAACGGGTTGAGCAGTGTAAGGGCCTGGAGAAACTGCTTATTTCCGACAGCGTGCCTTTGCTGCCGGAGAAGCAAAATCCGAAGATCCACGTGCTTTCGGTGGCCAATCTCCTGGCCGAGGCGATAAAAAGAATACATAACGAGGAGTCGGTCAGCTGCTTGTTTGACTAACCAGCGAAGAGTTCACTAAGGAAAGGTTGAAGTTAAAATGGACGAGATATTTTTGGAAGCGGAATTAAGAGAAGGTAAAGGAAGAGCCAGTTCTAAGGATTTAAGAGAGAGCGGTTATTTGCCCGCCGTAGTTTATTTTCACGGGCAGGACGCCTTAACGGTAAAGGTCTCCCGCGGCGCCCTTTTAAAATTGGTCCATCAGCACCGCCTGGAAAGCGTGATCATTAATTTAAAGATCAAGGATGATAAAAAGACCAAGGGCCGCCCCTGCCTGGTAAAAGAGATCCAGTATGATCCGGTCCGGGAGGATATTATTCACGTGGATTTTAATGAAATTTCATTGACTGAAGCGATCAAGGTCAATGTCCCGGTGCAGGTCAACGGCGAGGCGGTCGGCGTTAAGCAGGAAGGCGGTTCCCTGGAGCATTTACTTTGGGAGATCGAGGTGGAATGTCTGCCGACGAGTATCCCCAAGGGGATCCAGGTGGATATTTCTACGCTTAAAATGGGAGACGCCATTCATATCAAGGATATCGCTTTTCCCGAGGGGGTCAAGCCTTTAAATGATCCGGATGCGGTTGTCTTGCACGTGGTTGCTCCGATGAAGGAGGAGGCTCCGGCAGAAGGTGTAGAAGGCGAAGAATCCAAAGAGCCTGAAGTGATCAAAGAAAAGAAAGAAGTTCCC
Organism: Candidatus Omnitrophota bacterium; assembly: GCA_903852325.1. Classification (GTDB taxonomy): domain Bacteria; phylum Omnitrophota; class Gorgyraeia; order Gygaellales; family Profunditerraquicolaceae; genus UBA6249. The sequence goes on along the minus strand of CAINQO010000060.1, from coordinate 5,307 downwards.
GGTGAGGCTCCGGCGGCTGATGCTGCCAAGGATAAGGATAAAGAAAAGAAGTAATTATCCGGGAAGACAAAAGCTTTCCCCGCATCTCTGGCTTTTTGGAGCTTAACTAAAATAATGCGTTCTTTCGGGACAAAATTAATTGTCGGGCTGGGAAATCCCGGCTTGACTTACGCCGGAACCCGGCATAATATCGGGTTTTCAGTTTTAAAATCATTAGCCGGTTCTTTAAAAACAAATTTTAAGCGGGATTCCTCAGTTTCCTCCCTGGTGGCTAAATCCCAGGCGGCTGATGCGGATCTTATCCTGGCCCTTCCGCAGACTTACATGAACCTTAGCGGCATCGCGGTAAAAGCCCTGATAAAAAAGTTTAAAATCGATCTGGAAAACCTGCTGGTAGTCTGCGACGACCTGGATCTTGATCCGGGAAGGATAAAGATCCGCCCGCAGGGGTCAAGCGCCGGCCAGCGGGGGATGGATTCGATCATCGAGCACCTGGGGACACGTGAATTTGCGCGCATCCGCATCGGGATCGGCCGGCCGAAAAACCCGCAGGATGCCGCCGAATATGTCCTTTCCGGATTTTCCCGGCAGGAAAAAGCCGCGGTCAGCCGGGCGCAGGAGAATGCGGTGAATTGCTGCCTGAGCTGGATAGAAAACGGTACGGCGCAAACGATGAATTTATTTAACGTAAAGTCAGAAGAAACCAGTTAACAGAAAGAGAGAGAAAGCATGAATAAGTACGAAGCAATGGTGATTGTCAAACCCGATTTATCCGATGAAGATAAAAAGATTTTATTCAAGCAGATCGACGATGCGATAATCAAAAATGGCGGCCAGATCACCCAGTCCGGGGTTTGGGCGGAGAGGCGTAAATTATATTTCCCGATCAAAAAATATATGGAAGGGATCTATTTTTTATCGGCTTTTACCGCGCCGGCGCCGGCGATCAAAGAAGTGCGCGGCATTTTCCGCATCAATGAAAATATCCTGAGGGTTTTATTCACACGGATGGATAATTAACCGCTAAAAAAGCGGTTTTCGACAAAGCCTTTTTAAAAAAAGGCGGGAAGGTTAATATGGCCAGTTATAATAAAGTATTGTTAATGGGCAACCTTACTAAGGACCCGGAATTGCGCTATACTCCGCAAGGCACCGCAGTGGTTAATTTACGCCTGGCGGTAAACCGCAAGTACCGTTCGAAGGACCAGGAACTTAAAGAGGAAGTTTGTTTTATTACCGCCGTGGTCTGGAACAAGCAGGCGGAAACCTGCAATCAGTATTTGCATAAAGGAAGCAGTGTCTTTGTGGAGGGCCGGTTACAGTCGCGCTCCTGGGAGGACAATACCGGGGCTAAGCGTTCAGTGATCGAAGTCCGGGCGGAGCGGGTGCAGTTTATGGGCGCCCCGGGCCAGGGTAAAACACAGGGCGGCGCCGCGGCACAGCCTCCCGAAGGATTATCTGAGGATGCAAGCAGTGAATCAACATGGTTAGCGGAAAGCGAAGATGAACCCCGCCCTTCCGATGAATAATTATTACACGGAGAGCAGGGCAGGGGGAATTATATTAATCAGAAAAAAAGAGGAAGGGCGGGGTGAAGCACATGAAGATTAAACCTAAATTCGGCAAGGATGGTAAAAAGATCATCAAGAAGAAAAAGGATTCGCTGGGCCCGGTAAGAAAAAGATTTTGCCGGTTCTGCGCGGACAAAGCAGGCAGCATAGATTATAAGGATATCAAGAGATTAGAAGTTTTTATGACGGAAAAGGGCAAAATCAATGCCAGCCGTTTTTCCGGTAATTGCGCCAAGCACCAGAGAAGGATCAAGGAGCTGATCAATAAAGCCAGGTTCTTGTCCCTGCTTCCTTATACCCGGTAACCCTGCACCTTCCAAGTATTCGCTTTTTAACATACTGAAGGTTATTTTTAGGGGTTACAATAACATTGAATAAGAAAGAAGGTGCGGGGTGGAAGTAATTCTAAATAAGGATGTCGACAAGATCGGCCGGGCAGGGCAGGTGGTCCAGGTTAAAGAAGGGTTTGCCAGGAATTTTCTTTTTCCGCATAACCTGGCCAAACCGGCCACAGCCGCAAGCCTCAAAAAATTAGAAGAGGAGCAGGCTGCCCGCTCCGCGCAATCCGCCAAGCTTAAAGAGGAGTCGGAATTGGTCAGGCAGCGGCTGGCGGCCTTGTCCCTTACCATTCCCGCCTTAACTCAAGGTGAAGAAAAATTATACGGCAGCATTCACTCCCATGAAATAGCCGAAGCCCTGAAAGCCGAGGGTTTTTCTATCGACAAAAGCGCGATCGAACTGGCGGAGCCGATAAAATCCCTGGGGATCTACGAGATCCCGGTGAAATTGCACCCGGAGGTGGTCGCCAGGGTGAAATTGTGGGTAGTGAAAAAATAAGCAGTAAATTGTAAGCGCTAAGTTTTACAAAAATATGCCCAAAGATTTAGTTTTAGACAAGCTTCCCCCGCAAAATCTTGACGCCGAGATGGCGGTACTCGGTTCCATGCTCCTGGACGAAGAAGCCGTTTCTATCTCCGCCGAGAAATTGGATGCTTCCTGTTTTTATAAAGATACCCACCGCAAGATCTTCCAGGCGATAATCGAACTGTATAACGTAAATAAGCCCGTAGACTTGATTACCCTGACCGATGCCCTGAAAAAAGAGGGCCAGCTGGATGATGTCGGAGGAGCAAGCTACCTTACCTTCCTGGCCAATGCCGTCCCTACCGCCGCCAATATTAACCACTACGCCAGCATCGTGCGGGAAAAATATATCTTAAGGACCTTAATTAATAATTCCACTAAGATCATCACGGTTTGCCATGAGAGCGAAGGCAATATCGCCGAGGTGGTCGATACCGCCGAAAAGCTTATTTTTGAAGTCAGTGACCGTAAAAATCAAGGCACTTACCTGCATATTAAAGAAATCGTTAAGGAGAGTATTGAAACCATCGACCGGCTTTACCAGAATAAAGCTCACGTCACCGGGATCCCTACGGGGTATATTGATTTTGACCTTAAAACCGCCGGGATGCAGCCTTCGGATTTAATCATCATCGCCGGCAGGCCTTCGATGGGTAAAAGCGCTTTTGCTTTGGGGATCGCCGAATACGCCGGGATCGTGGAAAAAGTGCCTACGGCGATCTTTAGCCTGGAAATGTCCAAGGAACAGCTGGCACAAAGACTGCTTTGCTCCCACGCCAGGGTGGATGCGCATAAAGTAAGGACCGGTTATTTAGCCGCCAGCGACTGGCCGCGCCTGACCGCGGCTGCCGGAAAACTTTCGGATGCCCCGATCTATATCGACGATACTCCGGCAATCTCGGTAATGGAACTGCGGGCCAGGGCCAGGCGTTTAAAATCGCACCACGACATAAAATTGATCATTCTGGATTATATGCAGTTAATGCGGGGCTCGGTGATGAATATGGAAAGCCGGCAGCAGGAGATCTCCGAAATTTCGCGTTCACTCAAAGCATTGGCCAGGGAACTGAATGTGCCGGTAATTGCCATCAGCCAGTTGTCCCGGGCGGTAGAGAGCCGCACCGACCATCGCCCGCAGCTTTCGGATTTAAGGGAATCCGGGGCGATCGAACAGGATGCCGACGTGGTCGTGCTTATCTTAAGGGAAGAATATTACAGCCCGACCCCGGATAATCAGGGGATCGCCGAGGCGATTATTGCCAAACAACGCAACGGCCCGGTAGGAACCCTGAAGCTGGCGTTTATTAAAGAATATACCCGTTTCGATAATTTGTCCCGGATCGAATAATTAATTGATTTAAACTTTCTAATCTTATATAATGATAAAAATGTCTAAACCCATCCTGGCGCTTCTTGCAGTCCTAATCCTTTTAAATGCCCATCCTCTGGCCCGGGCCGAAGAGATGTCTTCGGCGCAGGCGCAAAAACCATCCGCTTCCGAACCGGCCGCAAAAAATGTCACCGCGATCGAGGTTACCGGCAACAAGGCCATCAGCTCTAATGTCATCATCTCTAAAATGAAGACGCGCGTCGGCAGCGCTTACCAGGAAAATATTGTCAGCGACGATTTAAAAAGGCTTTATCTGTTGGGCTTTTTCAGCGACATTAAAAGCGATACCCAGGATTACAGGGGCGGGATAAAGATCATCATCAGTGTTGTGGAAAGGCCGATCATCGAAAGGATCAGTTTTTCCGGGATCAACCGGATTACGATGAAGGATGAAAAATTAAAGCAGCAGCTGAAATCCCGCGAAACCCAGTACCTGGATTATCCCAGCCTGACCGAAGATGTGCGGACATTGAAAAAAATGTACGAGAAGATGGGGTATAGCCAGGCGGATATCACCTATAAGGTGGAAGAGAACCTGCAGGCGAACAAGGCAAGCATAGTTTTTACCGTTGTGGAAGGCAGGAAGGTGCGGGTAAGGAGAATCCTTATCCAGGGAAATAAGAATTTTTCCAGCGGGCGGATATTGAAATTACTGAAGACCAAGTGCGCCTGGTTCTTTAACGCCGGGGTTTTAAAGGATGAAGTGCTCAAAGAGGATATGGAGCGGGTCAAATCCTTCTACCAACGTGAAGGTTATACCGACGTGGAGGTAACTTACGAAATTAATCCCGATCCCCAAAAATCTTATTTTTTGACCGTGCTGATCAAGGTTGTCGAAGGCAGGAAATACCTGGTTGGCTCAGTGGTCGTGGAAGGAAATAAGGATGTCCCGGAGAAAGAGATCCTGAAAAGGCTGACGGATTGCATCCCGGGAAAAGTCTACAGCCAGGAAGCGATGAAAAAAGATGTCTCCGGTATCCAGGGGCTGTATTTTGACCGCGGCTATATATCCGCGCAGGTCCGGGAATCTCCCCTGGTCAATACGGAAAGCGGCCGGGTGGATATAACCTATAGCATCCTGGAAAACCAGGTGGTTTATGTGGATAAGATCAAGATTCGGGGCAATATCAAGACTAAAGACCTGGTTATCCGCAGGGAACTGCGGATTCATCCCGGGGACAAATTCGACGGGGAAAAATTACGCCGCAGTAAGGAAAGGCTGACTAACCTGGGATTTTTCGAAGAGATCAATTACGACACCGAGGAAACCGGCCAGCCGGATAAAAAAGACCTGGTCGTGGATGTAAAAGAAACTAAGACCGGGACATTTAGTTTCGGCGGCGGTTACAGTACTGTCGATCAGTTCATCGGTTTTGTGGAAGTAGAACAGAAGAATTTTGATTGGAAGAACTGGCCCTACTTTACCGGCGCCGGGCAGGAATTGAAGGCGCGCGCTTCCATCGGGAGCTTGAGCAATGGGTT
>CAINQO010000059.1 GCA_903852325.1 Candidatus Omnitrophota bacterium | reverse complement strand
TTTTTGCAGCTTCCGCAGCTCATTTTTCCTCCTTGGTTTGAACAGCCGTTTTTAAAAACTTACTTGGTCGCAGAAGTTTGTTTTTCCGGAGGCTTTAAACTATCCACCTTCTTTTCCAGCGAATTTATTTTGGCATTTAAAGTATCCACCTTTATTTCCAGGGGCGCCAAAATTTCCGCGTAAGAATTCTTTTTTAACGCATCAGCGACATCCCCAATGGAAACGGCCAGTTTTTCCCAAACCTTTCTTTGCTGGCAGGATTGCAGGCAGCTCACGAAAGCCACCCTTCCTTCGATCAGGTTTTTCATGGTTTGATGCGGCTGGCACTCTATTTCACAGTCCGAAGCGAATGTCCCCTGAGCGTACCCTTCCGGATACCAGGCGTCGCTGGAAGCATTCGCCATGGTTTTTGAGGCGGATGCGCTGTCCTGCGCTTTTGCCGTACAGGAAAATATGAGCAGTAAGCCGGTTAAAATCAGGATTGTTTTCATGCGCCCTTCTATTGATTACGGCTAATTTAACACAAAAGCCGGCCACTGTAAAGAAAAACTCATTTTTACCGGCTGTCGGCCGGATCAATAATAATGAGAAAGGCCGATCAAGAATGTATCGACATTGATGCCGCCATTGGGCTGTTTGATGCTTGCATTGGAAAAATGATGCCTGCGGTATTCCACATTTATCGCCGTATCCTTCTTCAGAAAATAGGAAAAACCCGTGCCGAATTGAGGAGTAAAGCCGAATTGCAGCGATTGCTCGCGGGTATGCTGGGTGATATATTCCAATCCTACCCCGCCGATACAATAGGGATGGAATTTTTCGGTCACCGGATATGAATATTTAATTAAAAGCGTCCAGCCAACCTCAATATTGCTGTTGGGAGCCCAAACTGGATTAAAGTTAAATTCATTGATCAGACTGGTAGACCCCTTAGGTTTCATGTTCAGCTTATCAGTTAAAGGCCGGATCAGGTCGCAAAAACCCAACCCGACCGCATCCAGGTTATAACCAAACCGCAGGATAATAGGAATAAGTTTATAAGACCCTTTTTCCGTAAGGTTGCCGTGGCCATAACCGGTCATAAAACCGATTTCCCTCAAGTATCCGGTAGGCGGGGGGACGACCGGTACGTCATCCTTTTTATTTTCGCTTTCCGCGGCAAAAACTCCCGTGGCTACGCCTAAAACAAATAGTAAACTAAACACAGATATCTTTTTCATATTTCTCCTTTTTTAGTCTACCGGGGCATTGTATACCTGGGTCACCTCCACCCGGATCACCCCCTGGCTTAAATCCGCTATTTTTCTAAATGCCGCCTTGCTTAGGTCGATTATCCTTCCCCGGCGGTACATCCCCTCCGAGGGCCCAAAATCATTGTGCCGGACAAACACGCATTTATTGTTGGACAGGTTGCAAACCCGGTAATATTTTCCGTAATCGGTGCGCCGCATGGCGCAGGTCATCCCCCATTTATGAAAAAGCTCCGGGGAAGTGGAGTTCGGGTCATACCAGGAGGCTTGCCCGACAGTCGGGTATACCCCCTTAACCGGCTGGTTGTCAGCGTATCCGGATAAACTCAGCAGACATACCCCTGCAAAAACAAAAACTGCGAACCGACGCTTTAAATTAAACTCCGGTTTTTTGCCGCTAAGCCCGCAATTCATCCCCCTTCCCCGACCGCCGCTGCCGCCATCAGGTATCCTCGGGCCCTTTCGGTTAACTTGTAACGGTTAACGATTTCCCAGAATTCCCGGCTGTGGTCCGGCCGGAGCAAATGCGCCATTTCATGGATAAGCACGTATTTCCTCACCCAGCGCGGCATCAATCCTATTTTATGTGAAATAAGGATCCTGCCGGTCCGATAGTTACAACAGCCGTATCTCGAGTTCTGATTGACGGTGTATTCTATCGATTCGATCTTGAGTTTATTCTCAAAATATTCTTTATTCAGGGCAGCGGCTAATTCCGTAAGGTTCTTCTCCTTATCCAATTCGCTTTTAATTTTATTCCTGGCGAATTTGACCTTAAAATCGCTGATTATCCCTTCCAGCCGTTCCGCGGAAAGCATTAAAGGGGCCCTCACCAGAAGCTGGCCGTCAATCAGGCGCGCGCTTACCGAACGCCGGCGCAGGCGGCTGCGGATAACTTTTACTTCCATTGATTATGCCCCAAATTTTTATCCATCTTCCACCCATAGAGATTAACCGCGTTTATTTTACCAATAACATGCGTAAGGAAACAACCAGCAGGAATAAAGCAAAAATTTTCCTGATTAGGGGCTCCGGTAAACTTTGCACCAGGTTAGCCCCCAGCAGCCCGCCCACAAAAAAACCTAAACAGATAAATCCCGCCATCCCCAGTTTCACATTGCCATTCTGATAGTAGCGGATTGCCGCAAGTAGACCGATCGGAGGGACCATCAAAGCCAGTGTCGTACCTTGAGCCTGCAGCTGAGTAAAGCCAAAGATAAAAACCATGGCCGGGATCAATACCAATCCCCCTCCGATCCCGAGCATTCCGCTTAAACATCCAGCGACCACCCCTAAAATAATATACGAGATCTGAACCATTAGTCCCCTTTCTTTTTAACTAAACATCCCTCCCGGGCCACCATGATTATGGTAATCAGGATCGACGGCTACAGCAACAAAAATCTCTTTTTCCGCAGGCGCGGATTCTAATTGGGAAAAAGGCGCGCTACATACCCGGCAGGTTTGCCGCAGCGGGCTGTTTTTAAAGTTAACTTTAACTAACGGATGATTGGAGTCAGGGCAGGTTTGGGTTTGGGCGTCTAAAGCTTTGCCGCAAAAAAAGCGAACATGATAATTAACCGGGCTTACCGTTTCCGGGGTTTTCAGCACCCCTACTGTTTCCATAGCCAAATTGATATTTTTTTGTCCGCTTGTGTAACTGTAAATGCTTACGTCTTTATTTTTTTCAACCTTATTTTTTTCTTCGGCTTTCCTGCGGTTTTGCTCGACCTTAAAATGATGTTTTCTTTTTTTCATAAGCTTAAGAAAAGCCCCGCGTAAAAATTTAACCCGCTGCCGCCTTGCTCCAGGTTTTCCAGGCAGCGATAAACTCCTCCACTTGCCGGCCGACGGTTTTAAAATCCTTAGCGGCCAGCCAATCCTTCCGGAAAATACTGGCGCCGAAAGTTACGGCGCTTGCCCCGCTGGCAAAGTAGTCCTTTAAATTTGCGGCGGTGACTCCCCCGCAGGCTAAAAGCTCTACTTGATCGAAAGGGCCTTTAATTTCCCGCAAGTATTCCGGACCAAAAGATTTAGCGGGAAAGACTTTCACCATTGTTGCCCCTGTTTCATGCGCCCGGTAGATTTCCTGCGGAGTAAGTGCCCCGGGAAAAACAGGAATTTTGTTTTTTACGCAATATTCGACCACTTCCGGCACCAATACCGGGGAAACGATAAAACCGGCGCCGCTATCCAAAGCTATATCCAGCTCCCTGCGGTTAAGCACAGTCCCGGCCCCTAAAGCCAGCCGCTTGCCGGCAACTTTGCCGGCTTTCCGGAGCAACTCCGGCGCTTGCGGCGTATTCATGGTGATCTCCAGAGTTTCTAAGCCCGCGGAAATTACCATCTCAACCAAAGGCTCGATAATCTCTAAGCCGGCCCCCCGCAAAATCCCCATCACCGGTTTTTTTCTAAAATCCGCGATATTCACTGTTTTAATCTTCCACTTCGTTTACCAGGCTCTCATAATACTCACGGTAATTTTCTTTTTTATCACTCTCCCTTAATGCGATCGCGGTGCGCGGGTGCTCATCCAGTATCCCGGTAATCGCATATGGAATAAAATATCCCCATTCGATCTCTTTTTGTAAAGGAATAAACTCTTTGGAAATAACATCCAGGATCGGCCGGATATCGTATTTGGGGTTTTTCAGGAATCCCAGAATAAGCTCGGTAGGACAATTGCCGGCGGCCCGGCCCAGGCCGAAAATAGAACCGTCCACATAGTTAGCGTCATGGATTATCGCTTCAATAGTATTGCCGAAAGCCAGCTGCTGGTTATTATGCGCGTGGATACCGACTTCCTTGGTTTTTAGGATACTTTTGGCTTTCTTGATCAGGAACTCGGTTGTCTCCTGGTATAAAGAACCGAAACTGTCCACGATATAAACGATCTGCGCTTTACATTCTTTTTCCAGCTGCTGCAGGCATTCCGTAAGCTCGCTGTCCAGCGCCCGGGAGATCGCCATGATATTTACGGCGGTCTCATACCCCTTGTCCGCAAAATGGTTCACCAGATAAATCGCCTTATCCACATCCTTGACATAAGTGGCCACCCGGATCATATCTACCGGGCTGTCTTTTTTAGGCAGGATATCATCGACATCTACCCGGTCCACATCCACCATTACCGAGATCTTGGTCTTAGACTGGATCCCTTTGGTCACTTCGCGGATATCCTGGTCCTGGCAGAATTTCCATTTCCCGTATTCTTTGGCGCTAAAAAGCTTCTGGGAATTTTTATAGCCGATCTCCATGTAATCTATGCCGGCTTCGGAAAGCGCTTTATAAACTTCACGCACGAAACGCGGGTCAAAATTATGGTTATTCATCAGTCCGCCGTCCCGGATCGTGCAGTCCAAAACCTTGATCTTTTCCCTGAACATTCAATCCTCGCTTTCTTTTAATTGCTTCGCTTTATGAAATACCGGATCGCTTCCCTGTCTTCATCGGCAATCCGGTTAAAACACACTCCCAAGCGGTAGTTACCGTCGCTTAATTCAACGCTAGAAACCACCTCCCCATCGATCTCCACCCGCCGGGAACGCTCCTGGCCGCTAAGATATAAATTAATGAAATTGAATTTCATATGCAGGAGCGTACCTTTGGGAAGGTTGAATCCGGAGGTGATCGCCATCCCTGAATCACTCAGGTCCAGCATCAAAGCGTCCAGGTCATCGTTCAAACCAAGGCTCACCCGCAGGCCATAAGGCTTCTTTACTCCGAAAACCAGGGTAAACCCCACCTCCCGGCGTTGGCTACTCCTGCGATTTTTGCCTTTAGGCGCGTCCATTAAACCCCTTAGCCGCTTTTTTTCTTTAAATGCGCCGGCGCGTTAACGGAAGTAATGTTGGTGGATTGAATGATGTACAGCGGGTTTCCTTCCGCATCATACTTATCGTCAATGCGCATGACTTTGGTAGCCACCAGCTTCATTTTGATCAGCGTCCCGTCATCCAGTAAATACTGGTTCCAATTTTCACTGGTCTGGTTGATATCGATGGGCAAGGCCTGGACTTCTTCGCCGCCGAAATTTATCTTGATCTTATCTGCCAAAGCTCCCTCCGTTCTTACAATTCCACCAACGCATAATCCCTGCTGCCCAGGCCGATACTTTGGGCATATTTGAGCTGCTTGGTGCCGTCCTGCTCAGGGTGGGCTTCCTTAAAAATATCTTTTCCGCTCTCCCGGATAACCAGGTCGAAGCTGGCCTGGTCGATACTTACCGGATCATTGGAAGCGAGGATCCCCACATCCGGGCCGATGCGCGGATTTTCCATTCCCCAGCAATCGCATTCTTTATTGATCTTCACGGCAAAATTTATGAATCCGCTCTTTTTTTTCTTATCTTTGAGCACCGCCAAACTGTACTCTACCATCTTATCCTGAACCTGGCTGCCGGCTTTAAAATCAATGAACATCGCCATGGTCGGGCAGACTGCCAAACAGCTAGCGCAGCCGATGCATTTCTTGGTATCCACGGTGGATTTTTTATCAACCAGTTTTACCGCTTTTACCGGACAGATTATCTCGCATTCCCCGCAGCCGATGCATTTTTCCGCGTAGATCACCGGGGCGGCATTGCAATGCTGGGCGAGTTTTCCCTGCCTGCTGGCGCAACCCATCCCCACGTTCTTTAACGCCCCGCCGAACCCGGTTAAAATGTGCCCTTTAAAATGATTTACAGCGATAAAACCGTCTGCCTCGATAAAAACCCCGGCGACTTTAGCGCTCTTGATGTATTTCTGGTCGATCTGGACATTGGCGACGTTTTCTTCCCGGGTATCATCCGGGATAACCACCGGGGCATGGGTTATTTCCCGGGTAAATCCGTGCTCGTAGGCTAAATTTAAATGGTCTTGGCAGTTAAGCCGCCTTCCACGGTAAAGGGTATTGGTATCCGAAAGGAAAATATCCCCGCCCCTTTCCAGGGCCGCGTCGCAGATAACGCGCACATGCTCCGGGCGGACAAAACCGGTATTCCCCTGTTCGCCGAAATGCAGCTTAATGGCAGTTTTCTCCTTAGGCCGAATAAAATCCAGGACCTTGCTTTCTTCGATCAGGAGTTTTAATTTTTGGTTGATCTCTGTTTCGCCGTCTACCGGAGTGATCCGGACAAAATAAACCGTGCTTTTCATCTTTATCTCCTGGAGAATATCCTCTTTGCGCAATAACAGCTAAAAACAATAAAGGACTATTATGGTGCGCCTAGTCCTTTATTGAAAGAATTAAAATTTTTTAAGGTACTTATTTCCTTAATTCGGATTTTATCTGCTTTTCCGCTTCCAGCCAATCCGACAGGGCATCCCCCGGATTGCTTCCCCGTTTCTCAAAAAGCTCCTGGGCGCGTTTACGGATCTTATCGGAAATGCTTTCGCCGAACATTGAACTTGAACCGGATTTTTTCTGTGTTTTGACTGCCATCGCTGTTCCTCCCGTTAAAGATTAGGGACGCTGCTATTTTAATCACCGGATAAAAATAGGAACGTCCCCTCCTTTTAGTGTTTGATTAATTTCTTCTGGCCTTGAGCACTTAATGAAAGTAATTATAAAGCTTGGGCATCAAGAAATCAAGGATTAATTTTTTAGGTTAAAAATCATCAAAATAAACGCGGCAATTATTTAAACCTGGGTCAAGGGTGGATCTTTTTTAATAACCAGGCCATGTTCTTGCCCAAATTACTCATCGTTTCCAGGCCTTCCCGGTCCGCGCTCACCTCTCCGGCCTGTCGGCCGACACCCATATTCCAGTATGAAGCGCCCACCACGATCATTTCACTGATCGAGAAAAAATGATTCAGGGAATCGAAAGCATGGATCGCTCCGCCCCTCCTTACCGAAACCACCGCCGCTCCCGCTTTACGCTTAAAAAGGTTATTATTCGAGCGGCCGACCATCCCGGCCCTTTCGATCAAGGCCTTGGCCCCGGCGGTACAATCGGCGAAATAGGTCGGGGAACCGATGATTATCCCCTCGGCCTGCGCCATCTTGGCGACATACTCATTGAGCGGGTCATCGCTGAGCGCGCACTTATTATCCTTGGTCACCAAGCACTTGCCGCAGCCGATGCAGCCGTAAATTTTCTCCCCGCCTAACTGGATAAGCTCGGTCTTGATCTTGGCGCTTTCCAGCTCCTTAAACACCTGTCTGATCAGAATCGCGGTGTTTCCGTCCTTACGCGCGCTGCCGTTAAAAGCGACTACTTTCATCTTCCGCCCCTTTGGTTAATGTGTGTACAGTTTATGCCGCTGCTCTTTGATCTGCTCATTCGCCAGATATTCATCAAAGCTGGTGCTGATCCGGTCGATATATCCTAAAGGCGTGATCTCAATGATGCGGTTAGCTACGGTTTGAACCAACTCATGGTCATGCGAAGAAAAAAGGATCGTCCCGGGAAATTTGCTCAAACCCCGGTTTAAAGCGGTGATCGACTCTAAGTCCAGGTGGTTCGTCGGTTCATCCAAAATAAGCACATTGGGCTGGGTAACCATCATCCGCGCGAACATACAGCGGGCCTTCTCTCCTCCGGAGAGGACATTTACCGGCTTTAACGCTTCTTCTCCGGAGAAAAGCATCCGGCCCAGAAAACTATGGATAAATTCATTTTCGGTATTACCGGAAAACTGCCTGAGCCAATCAGCGATGCTCAGGGGAGAATTAAAAAATGCGGCGTTATCCCGGGGGTAATACGCCCGGCGGGTAGATACCCCCCATTTAAATGTGCCGCTATCGGCGGTAGCCTCATTCATCAAAATCCCAAAGAGCATGGTTTTGGTTAAATCGTTGGGCCCGACAAAAGCGACTTTGTCCCCTTTGTGGATAGTGATATTTAACCGTTCGAATATAATTTCATTATCCGCTTTTTTAGATAAATTACTAATGCCGAGTAAATCGTTGCCGGCTTCACGTTCCGGTTCAAAACCGATATACGGGTATTTGCGCGAGGAGGGCCCGATATCGTCAAGGGTAAGTTTTTCCAGGATCTTTTTCCGGCTGGTGGCCTGGCGGGCTTTAGAAGCATTGTTGGCAAAACGCATGATAAAATCTTTGAGGTCCTTGCGCTGCTCTTCGATCTTTTTATTGGATTCACTGCGCTGGCGGGCGGCGAGCTGGCTGGCTTCCGACCAAAAAGTATAATTGCCCGGGTAAAGCTTGACCTTGGAATAATCGATATCCGCGATATGGGTGCAGACTTTATCCAAAAAATGCCGGTCATGGGAAACCACGATCGCCGTATTCTGAAATTCACAGAGAAATTCTTCCAGCCACATGCTTGTTTCCACGTCCAAATGGTTAGTCGGTTCATCCAGAAGCAGGATATCCGGATTGCCGAATAATGCCTGTGCCAGCAACACGCGCACCTTTTGCCCGGCTTCCAGGGCGGACATCTGCGCGGTGTGCAGGGGTTCTTCGATCCCCAGGTCGCTGAGCAGTTTGGCCGCGTCGGATTCGGCGTTCCACCCTCCCAGTTCGCTGAACTCCTCCTCCAGCCTGGAGGCGTGCATCCCGTCTTCATCGGTGAAAGGAGTTTTGGCGTAAACCGCCTCCTTTTCCGTCATAATGTCATATAACCGCTTGTGCCCCATGATCACGGTAATTAAAACCGGATACTGGTCAAAAGCAAACTGGTTCTGCTTTAAAACCGAAACCCGCTTTCCTTCCGGAATAATCACTTCACCGCCGGAAGACTCGATCTCCCCGGAAAGGATCTTTAAAAAAGTAGATTTACCGGAACCGTTGGCCCCGATCAAGCCATAACAGTTGCCGGGGGTAAACACGATGTTTACGTTAGTGAAAAGTTTACGCTGGCCGAATTGTAGGGATAGGTTGCTTACCGAAATCATAATTAGCTCGCTTAAATTGAATTGGTATCAAACGAAATTTCTTGAGGAAGATTGCCTTATGGACACCGGTTCACTGCGGAGCGATCTCCTGATGTTTACCTGATATTGTAACACAATTGGCCTGATCTTGACAAATAAATTCAACGCCCAGGACTAAGCCTTGGCGAATAATCCGCGAAACATAAAAAATGCCGCCGCCATGATACATAATGCCGCCCAGAGATAGTCTTTTTTAAACCCCTCTTTCATGTAAAACAGGCAAAAAGGCACAAATACCGTCAAAGTGATAATCTCCTGCAGGATTTTAAGCTGCCCCAGATTCATCACCTGGTGGCCGATCCGGTTGGCCGGTACCTGCAAAAGATACTCAAACAAAGCAATCCCCCAGCTGACTAACGCGGCCACGATCCAGGGCTTAGAGCTTAAATTCTTCAGGTGCCCGTACCAGGCAAAAGTCATGAACACATTGCTACAAGCCAGCATTGATGCAGTAATGATGAATTTATACACTTTTCTGCTCCTCCTTCTGTAAAAATACCAGCAAGGTCCGGATTATCTCCAGCGGGCTCGGAGGGCAGCCCTGAATATGCAAAGCTACCGGCAGCACATCTTTAATCTGGCCCTGAATATAATAGGAATCCTTGAATACTCCCCCGTCTTGGGCGCAATCCCCGCAGGTGATCACAAATTTCGGCTCCGGGGTGGCCGCGTAAGTTTTCTGCAGCGCCGTAAACATGTTTTTGGATAAAGGCCCGGTCACCAGCAGCGCGTCGGCGTGGCGCGGGGAAGCGACGAAATTGATCCCGAACCTTTGCAAATCATAAAGCGGATTGGTCGCCGCAATGATCTCGGATTGGCAGGCCCCGCAGGAACCCGTATCCACCTGGCGGAGGTTCAAAGAACGGCCGAAGTTCTTCTGGATCAGGCGGCGCAAATCCGCGCCTGCCGCTTTTATCTGGCCGTGCAGATCCCGGTCAACATGCTTGGTGACTATCCCTTTTAAGATCCTGTTTTTCAAGATATAGATCATAGGTCGTTCCCCGGGTAAGACAGATTAAAACTTTTATTGCAAAGCGGAAAATCCGGAATGATATTCCCCAATACCGCATAACCCAGCGCCTGCCAGTTGTGACTTGAAGGGTCGGTAATTTTGCATCTTTCGATCCTGCCTTGCGCATCTGTTTTAAGCCAGCATAATACCGGGCCGCGCGCCCCTTCCGCGTAACCCAGGGCAGCTGCCTCCTTCGGCTGCGGAGGGGTCAAGATTTCCCCACCCCGGGAAAGCCTGGACAGGAACTCCTCGATCAAGCGCAAGGATTCCGCGAATTCGGTAAACCTTAAATTCAACCGGGCCAGCACATCCCCGCCCTCTTCAGTGGCCATTTTGAATTTTGCCTGGCGATAAACCCCGGAAAAATGTTTCCTCAGGTCCATAGGAATACCCGAAGCGCGCGCGGTAAAACCGACCACCCCCAAATCCTGGGCGGTTTTGCGGATCAGGGTACCGGTAGTATCAACCCGGTCCATGAAAGAAACGCTGAATTTAAGCATCTGCGTCAATTCCCGGAAATCTTTTTTTATTTTTGCCAAAGACCGGCTAAGTAAAATTTGCTTTGCCGCATCGATATCCGCGTTCACCCCGCCAATCGCGTTTATTTTTTTCAGGTACCGGCTATTAGTAAGGAGTTCGTTTAACTGCAGGACCGCCTCCCTGATCAGCGAAGCATAAGCGGACGGAAAACTAAAACCCACATCCAGGGCGATCCCGCCAATATCGCCGGCGTGATTATATAAACGTTCCAGCTCGATAAATATCCCCCTTAAATAAGCGGCTTTTTCCGGAACGCAAACCCCGGAGATCTTTTCCGCGGCAAGCGCAAAAGCGCTGCTGTAGGCAAAAACCGAGTCCCCGCTGATACATTCGGCCAAAGTAAGCGCCTCAGCGCAAGTCTTGCCTTCGAAAAGTTTTTCTACCCCCCGGTGGGTAAACCCCAGCCGGAGCTCCAGGTTGACGATCGGTTCCCCGGCGCAGGAAAAACGGAAATGCCCCGGACCGATAATCCCGGCGTGCACCGGGCCGACCGGGACCTCGAAAATCCCCGACCCCTCCACCCGGTTGAATTTATATTCGCTTAAATTGCCCGCGGCAGCTTTAAAATCCTTGCGCAGGGGAAAATTACCCTGCGGCCAAACCTCATCGTGCAGGTTCAAGCTTCTTAAATCCGGGTTCCCTTTCGGGGTAATCCCGAACATTTCCCAAACCTCCCGCTCAAAAAGGCTGGCGGAATGGATGCTTCTGGACAGTGAATCAAAGTCCGGGTTTTCCGGAGCGAGATCCATTTCCACGCTCACCCACTGACCCTGTTTTAAGTTCAGGAATACGGCAATCACGGTAAAAACATTTTTGCGCTTACGCTCATCCACCGCAAAAAGCGTCATTACCGGGGAAGACAAAATTTTATGCAGCTCCAGGCAGACAGCTTTAAAATCCTGCGGCTGGATTTTGATCCGCAGCTCATCCGGATAATCAAGCGCAGCGGAAAGCGGGTTGAATTCCGGAAAAACTTTTTTTACCGCGGAAATAATTTCTGAACCATCCATAACCAATCCCCTTTAATAAAAACCAGCGCCGCGCCGGTAGAAGTAATTAATGTCCCCAGGAACAAAAACGCCAGTTTACCGCTTAAAGGCTCCCCTGCTTTAGCCGGTTCTTTAGGGATATTGCCGAAAAGCATGCCGGCGAAATGGTTGATAAAAGCGGCAAAAATAACCGCCAGTAACAGCAGCAGCGTCCCGGCGACCCAGTAAGCGCCGCCGGTGAAAGCAGCGATAATGATCATCATCTCGCTGACAAAGATGGAAAAAGGCGGAAAACCCGTGAGCGCGAATACCCCCAGGATCAACATCGCCCCGGTGAACGGCAGCGTCCCCACCACCCCCCGGATAGCGTGCATATTGTGTTTACGGTAATGGCTGACAATGTTGCCGGCGCCGAAGAACATAAAAGACTTGGTCAACGCGTGGTTAAGGACATGAAGCAGCGCACCGGCAACCGCTAAAGGCGACCCTAAACCGAAGCCGATGGCAATCACTCCGATATGCTCGATACTGCTGTAAGCCAAAAGGCGCTTTAAATCTTTCTGGACTAAGATCAGCCCTCCGGAAACAACCAGGGAAATTATTCCCAAAAGAATCATTAAGTGGGAAAAATACGCGAAACCCACCCCCCGGATGGTAATGATCCCGAAACGTAAAATAGCGTAAATAGCGGTCTTTAATAAAACCCCGGATAATAAAGCGCTGATCGGCGCCACCGCCTGGCTGTGGGCATCCGGCAGCCAGGTGTGCATGGGCGCCAGCCCCGCTTTAGTACCGTAGCCGACTAAAATAAAAATAAAAGCGATTTTTAAGATATTCTTATCCAGGATATGGGCCACCGGAACCATATCCGACCAGTTCAAGCTTTTAGAAAGGCCGGAGATCGAAAAAGCATACGAAAAAAGAATAGTGCCTAACAGCGCAAAAATTATCCCCACCGAACAGATAATAATGTATTTCCAGGCCGCCTCCACCGACTCTTTTTTATTATAAAAACCGACCAGGAAGGCAGAGATCAGGGTGGTCATTTCGATCCCCACCCAAAGCATCCCCAGATTGTTCAACGCCGGGACAAAAAACATCGAACAGGAAAACAAATTAAAAAGTAAATAATAAATCCCGGCCTTGCGTTCGGAGATTGCCCCTCTCCCAATATCTTTTTGGATATAGCCGACAGAATACAACGCCGCGGCAAAGACGACCAGTGCGGTAACCAGGATGAAAAACGCGCTTAAGCTGTCCACGCAGATAAAACCGAAAAATGAAATGGCGGACGCGGAGAATAAAGTCTGCCGCAATAAACATACGCTAAAAAACAAAACGACCAGATAGCCGGCACAGTTCAATATGCCGGAAATCTTTCTGCCTTTAAACACCAGGGAGATCCCGGCCAATAAAAGCGGAATCCCTAAAATAATGAATATTTCCATTGCTTATCCCCTTAGGCGCGAAAGCTTATTCACGTCAATATGCGTAAAAAATTTATTGATCCGGTAAACAAAAAATCCCATGATCAGGACGCTGACAAATACATCGAAAAAGATGGCGATCTCGACAAAAAACGGCATCCCCCCGGAAACCATGGAAGCCAGCAGGAATATCCCGTTTTCCATCACCAATAAGCCGATGATCTGGGCCAGCGCCGTCATCCGGAAGATCATTAAGAATATTCCCGCCAGCACCGCAAAAAAAGCGACAGCCAGGATCATGGTCTTGGCGTCCGCGGATCCGGTAAGCCCGGAGGCAAACAGCCAGGATAAATAAGTGAACCCTAAAGCCCACAATAAAGACAGCTGCGGGTTAACAAACAACCCCAGATCCTCCGCGGCATTGAGCCTTTTGATCGTGCGGTATAATAATTGCGGGATAAACACCACTTTTAAAATAAAAAGCAGTCCGGCGACCACAAACAGCTCCATCTGCTTTTCCGCGATAGCGATTACCAGGGTCGCCCAAAAAAGGCAGAAGGACTGGTAACGGAAGGCCCGGATTAAAGCCGGCGTCCTTTTAGCGATCACCATCAGGTAAGTCGAAATCAGGATCAAAAACAGGATTATGGATTGCATTTTTTACACTCCCAGCATCGCGCAGATCGAGCCGATCACTCCCAAAACAAAAATAAATCCCAGAAAATCCGCCACTCTAAACAACCGCATTTTAGCTACCGAAACTTCCACCAAGGCCACGGCCAGGACAATAATAAATATCCGGACAAAATACCAGGCGCACCAGAGAAATACGCTTGCCCCCGGGCTAAAAGCAGTGATAGGAAAAATGAGCTGGGCGATCAGGAAAAACCAAACCATCTGTTTTACGTGTAAAGCCATTTCGATCAAGGCCAGCGGCCTTCCGGAATACTCCAGGACCATTGCCTCATGCACCATGGTCAGCTCCAAATGCGTTTCCTGGTTATCGACCGGGATCCGCGAGGTTTCGGCGATGGTCACCAGGAACAAAGCGAGCGCGGCGATCAGCGCGGCAATGGAAACCGCGTGGATCCCGCTGAAAGCGGAAAGGCTGGTGGAACCGAATTGCAGAAAGATGGAAAACACCGTCAGGCAAAGCGCCGGCTCAACCAGGCTGGAGATAAACATCTCCCTGGAAGCCCCCATCCCCCCGAAGGAGCTGGCGGTATCTAAGGCCGCCAACGCCAGGAAGAACCTACCTAAGGCAAAGATAAAAATAACCGCCAGGAAATCCCCGGCATGATTCAACGGAGCGGGAAAAATAAAAACCGGGATGCACAAAGCCGCGGTAAGCGCCGAGGAAATTACCACGTAAGGAGCCGCCTTGAATATCCAGGAGGAAGTGGCGGAAACTACCTCCCCCTTCCTAAAAAGTTTGGCCAGATTAAAATAAGGCTGCAGGATACCGGGCCCCTGGCGCATCCGGAAATTATTTTTCAGCTTGGTAATTAAGCCGCTCAGGAACGGGGCAACCGCGGTAAAAAACAAAAGTTGTAGAATAATCAGGAAAATTTTCATCGGCTTAGAATTTATTCATAAATATAAGCAATAATAAAAGCGCGGAAAAAATATACCCCAGGTATAAATGAATGCTTCCCGGCTGGATCCGGCGCATGGATTTGGCCCCTTTTAAAACCAGGGCGATCAAAGGCAAATAAACATATTTCTTGAAAACAAAAGTGGTGTGGGAGATCGG
>CAINQO010000058.1 GCA_903852325.1 Candidatus Omnitrophota bacterium | reverse complement strand
GTCAAATTCCCTGCCGCGGCCAACTCCATCCCTGCTTTAAAAGAAAGAGCGGCTTCTTGCGCAGGAGTTTCTTTTTGCGCGGCCGCAGCCGGCTCTACCGGATTTTGATTATCTATGCTTTGGATATATTTATTTTCATAATAAATCTCCAGCCCGTTATACCTGACCTTCACGTAATCCTTGGCCCTTTCGATAATCTCCCCGTTAAACACTTTGCCGGATTTAAGGGTGATTGTTTCGGCGGCAGCAGAACCGAAAAGCAAAACGATAAACATTACGGTAACGGCAGTTTTTTTAAACTTCAGCATATAACGTTCTCCCGACTAAATAATTAAAAGAGCCCCCCCTACAGGAGGCCCTTTCTATGGTATTAACCTCTTGCTTAATAGTTTAAACCTTTATTTCTTAAAATACAATAACCATTGCCTTAGGAGAGGCTTCTTCTTTGTTTGATCCTGGCCATCCCGACCAGAGAATTCCAAAGCCACACTTGTTTTTCCTGCACATTTAAATCCAGCAGCCATTCGTTAAAAAGGTTGCGGCATAAGTTTTCAATTTCGATTTCCTCTTTGACTACATCATTCTCCCGGACTTCGTCTTTTAATTCGAGCATTTTGTCCTCCTTTTTTGAAAGTATTAAACTAATTTAAAACCACTGCCTGTAGTAAACTGACCAGGGAATTTTCGCTGGGCTTGCCGTACTCTTCTTCAAGCATAAAAATTTCCGCCAGGGAATTATTGATCTGCTTAATATATCTTTGCTGGCTTGAGGCGGGAACACTTTTCCAGCACTCTCTTAAACGTTCCCCGCTGGGGATAATCTTTGCCCGGATCATCCGGTTGATTTGGGTCATTTCCTGCTCGGCGTACGCGTCAACCGCCCCCTCCCCTGCGCCGGCGGCCGTTTTTTTATTTCCCGTCTCCGGCATATTCTTAACCGTAAAATCTATCCGGCGGAAATCTATTCCTCCCGGAGCGCTGCCTGGCAGCAAACTCCGCGCGGCATCTACCGTTCCAGTTTCAGCGGCGGCCTGGCCATTCCCTTGGCCGACTTCCACTACTTTAGCCATTTCCGCTGCCAGATCATGCGCAGTTCCGGAATTTAAATTCGGGTGTCTGCCGGCAACCCATTGCGCCATTTGTTCATGGGCGATATCCGCCAAAAATACCGCCAGGTTATCCTTGTTTTGGGCAAAGTATTGATCCCCCGCAAAGATCCGGTTCCCTAACCTGACCGGATGGCTGATCTTATCATTAGCCTTAGTGAGCATTAAAGCCTCCGGCACAATCAGTATCTCCGGCCGGCTAAACCTCCCGGGCCCAAAAAGTTTTTCTAATTCCCTGTTTATCTCCAGTGGCTCGATTGGCTCTATTCCCAGCGCACCGGCCAATTCGGCGATCGCTTCTACATCCTGGCGGCTGACCAAATCTCCCTCCACAGCATGATCTTCTTCTATTCTTGCGTTAACTATAGGCATTCCTGTTCCAACCTGAGAAGCCATGCCCCCGGAAGAAGCCGAAACTAATTGCGGTATGCTTTCGGGAGAAGCGGCTGATATGGGCGCATTAAGATGAGAAATAACATCTCCCGAAGAAAGAAATTTAGTATTCCACTGCCTTTCCAGGTCAGAAATCCGGGAATGCGATGCTTTTAAATCCCGCATTTGCCCTCTTGCGCCTATGTTTGCAAAAACATAATGCATCAGGGGAACGGAAACTATTCCAAAAATAGCCAGGAATCCCTTAAAAACAATAAGTAGACTGATGGCGGTAAATGGGGTGGCGAATATAAATAGCGTTAAAGAGATCGTGCTTAAAAATAAACTGAGAAATACGGTGACCGGCTTTCTTATTGACCAGGCACGCGATGAACCTATTCTGGTGGGTTTTAAATTAAGGAAGTATTCTTGAACAGTAGATTCATTACCGTCGGTATTAACCAGGGGTAAGAGTACCTTCAAATTACTCATGGCATTTGTTTCGATGAACGGCACGGCGGTGATTTTGTGCCACCAGCTGTAGCTTACTTTAGGCGTGTTCCCGTTACTATGACCGTTACTAAAACCGTTACCATGGGCGTTGGTATAACCACCGTAACCATTAGGATTGCTGTCTTCAATTAAGTACTTTTTGCATAAATCCAAATCCGTCAAGTATCCTAAAATGGCGATATAATCGGAAATCGTGTGCCCGCGCTTAAGCAGTATTTTCACTCTTGCCCCGTATAATTTTCCGTCCAGGTCCTTTTGTTCGAGTAATTTAATCACTGTCCTCTGGATCAAACCCAGGGCCTGCCTCATGACTTTATAAATGCTGCCGATAGAATCATTGGTCTCCTGCTTTAAGCGCAGCGATAAAAGAGTAGTTATCCTATCACTATGACCCATGATCAGGGAAACATCCTGCGGCGACAAAGTCGGTTGCTTAAGCAAATTTTCCCAGTCATGTATTTTGCTTACAGCGCGCGCCAGGTCTATGCTTAAATCCGAAGGGCGTTCGGTAGCGATAGAATCAAACCTTTCCTGCAGTAATTGGTTTGAGGCAAAAGGTTCAGTTTCCTTGGCGGCTTTACTGGCTCTTTTAAATTCATCGGGATGAATATGCCTGAGGATGGCCCTTACCTGCTCATAATTAGCTTCGCCGGGATGAAAATTAATCAAAATATTTAATATCGTCTGGACCTGCAAATCAGTCATTTTCGTGCTAATCGCTGCTTCCAGGCTATTTAATAATCCCGCGTCTGCGGACTCAACTATGCTTGAATTTTCAGGACGTATTCCGGATTGATCGGTAACGCTGAATGTTTCCGGACTTATGGAATCCGTTGTTTCCGCTTCATTAGCTATAGCGGCTACAAGCGGTAAATCCTGCGGGGCAATCTTTTCTCCGGAATCCCGATCTTCTTTTAATTCTTCCGGAGAAGCCGGTTCCGCGCCTTCGGAATAATCAATAGGAGCATTTGCGACCACAGGCAATTTTTCCGTTTCATTGTTACCAGAACCCTGTTTAGCTACATATAATTGGAATCCTTCCGGGGTTTCTACCCTCTCCATGCGTTCGGCAACCTTAAGCCCCATTATTTCCACGATCTCCTGTATTTTGGCCATTCTGCTTTCGGCCCGCGGGGCATTGCCGAACCTAAGGAACCTGGCTAATTCGTATTGTTGAATAAAATCTATTGCCCGAGAAGAATAATCCAGCGGGGTATTCTGAAGGTTAAATTCAGCCAGTATCCTATTCCACTCCGTATCCCGGGTAACCCAGGAGTGCCTTAATCCGTACACATCGAAAAGATAACTGGCCACTGCCAGCCTTTCTTCATTGGTTAATTGCTGCCACTGAGCGTATTTTACGATCTGCCGCAGCTCTCTGACCACAAACCCTCTTTTCGATGATTTTAAATTGGTGACATTGACCGGTAAAACCAGCCCTTCCAGGAATTCCCTGTTCCGGAGCAGAGTCTCCTGATTCCGCGTTAAAAGGCTGACCCCCTGGCCGTTAGCGATGTCAAAACCGAGTTCATCGGCAACAAACCTTATTCTTTCTCTTATATTTATTCTCCGGGAATTGAATAATGCCTGAAGGTATCTGCGATTAGAAGAACGCAAACTTTCTACTATTCCATCTAATTCGGCTTCGCTTAATTTTTTAGGTTGAGCAGGAAAAGAGCCCTGATCAGATACAGAAACATCTGCTCCCTGCGCATCAGAGTTATCTTTACGGGTTACGCTGGTCTGTAGCCGATAAGCCGCGGCATTTTTCTTTTGCTGCCGGACAGCCCCTATTATAGGTAAGGGAACCGTTTCCGCTGAAACAGGAGCCTGCGAAAGCCGGCTTTCATACGGATCATCAAGAGTGGAACCATGCGTATCTACCGCCAACAGATTGGCCTGCCCGGTTAAGGGCGGGGAAAAAGAATTGCTGGAAATAAGACTGACCTGGGCCGGGCCGGTGCCTTTAAAAACTCCCGTAAAATCCACTCCTCCTGTCGCATACGTCCTTACCGAACTGCCGAATAAACTGAAAACCTGAACCTGTAAATCATACTCTTTTTCCCTGATCGATCTTTGATATTCTTTAAAATAGGTGTTTTTGCTCCACGGTTTTTTTGAAGTAAGTCCGGACAGATTGCTGCGGTCGATCAAGTAAGGGTATAACCCCCCGGCTCCGTAAAACTTTTTCTTAAACCACTGCGCCAGGATCAAGGAATAATAAACCTGGCGCAACGCGGCATATTTTTTCCCGGTATTTACTTCCTTGGCAATTTGGGGCAGGATTAACTCCTGCATTAACTCCGAAGAATATTTATTGATCAACCGGGAATTTTGGTCCCCCGTTTCTTTTTCAACCTGTTTATTGCTTAGATAAGCCGCTTCAGTAGTGACATTCAATCCGGCTTTATAAATATACGCGCTGTTCTGGTCCTGGCAAATCACCACCTCACCGGGAGTGATCCAGATTCGGGTATTGATGGCCACCTGCGCATGCTGCGCCCCGTAGCCGTACACTGCTTCGATTTTTTTATAAATTTTATCCCAATACTCTTTGCCTGAGGGCGTGGAAGGGAAGGTGGAGCGGGCCAGTTCTTTTTTTAGTTCCAGGTCCGCTTTCAGCAAAATTTTCCCCAAATCGGTTTTGGCCAGGTAATCATTGATAATTTCATCCGGGGCATCCTGCCTTAAGTTCACCCACAAATCTTCATTGGGCATGGCCAGGCCGATGAAAAAAAACTTTAACGGTTGGTTCGCAGATTCACCGGATGTGACAGCCTGCGCTATACCGGCATCGCCTTTGTTTAAAATAATTTTGAATGATTGGTTAAGCTTGTCGTAAGCGACATATCTGAGGTGGGGCGGGCGGGAAAAAACAGAAGAAAAAGAACCGAGCGCATTGCTGATGCTGCCGGACAGATCCAGCTGGCCGGCCACCTGGGCAAATCCGGTTTGCTCAAAGCAAAGAATACCGCATAATAATAAAGCGACTACTTTAATAAAACCGGGAAATGTTTTGCGCTGGGAGGGTTTCTGTTGCATGAGACACCTATACTTATCGTGTTTATTCTTCTTAGCTATTTCCACGCTAAGTATAGGGCAGGCGTGTTAAAAGAACCTTAAGCCAATGCAAACTCTCTGTGAACTTTTATTGGGGTAATTATCACAATCAGGGAAGGCTGTTTATCGACGGTAAACGGCTTAAAACCTTTAAATTCGGGTCACCGAAATACCGGTAAAAAAGCTTACGGATGGGCGGGATTGCTTGCTTGCTTGATCTTGCTTTCGATCACTTTAATTTTATTCATATATTCCGTAACTTTATCTAACCCCTGAGTATCATTTTTTTGCCGGTATAATGCCTGGGCTTTAAGCAGGTTTTCTTTGAATTTTACCAGCTGCTCGGTCATAAAAAAAACTAGGGCCAGATTGTAATACGCCTCCGGGTTATTCCGGTCAAGCTCAATGACCCTTTGGTAGTGCTTGATCGCTTCCGGATATTTTTCCAGCGAAGCATAAATTTGGGCCATGCCCATTAATATATCGATAGAATTCGGTTCTAAAACTTCCGCTTTCGTATAATATTTCAGCGCCTCTTCCCACTGGCCCGCTGACTGGGATAAAGCAGCCAGGTTGAAATAAGCCTGGCTGTATTGCGGATTTATTTCTACGGCCTTTTGGAAATAACCGGTTGATTTTTCTTTGTCCCCCTGGGAAGCGTAAACCATCCCCAGGACATTGTAAGCCCGGAAGTAAGCCGGATCAGCGGTGATATTTTTTTCCAGCTCCTTGACCCCTTCCTCTATTTTACCGTTTTGCAAGAGATCCAGGCCGGTAAAAAAAGACCGGGCGTACGCAGCGGTAATTTTACCATCATTAAAATCCTTGATCACGGCAAGGGAACTGGCCGAAGTCGCATCGGATTTATTACTTTTTAAATTATCCGCAAACCAGTCCTGGGCTTCCTGAAATTTTCCTTCAGAAGCATACCCTATCCCTTTACGGTAGACCGCATCGCCATCCTCGGCAAAACCCTGCGCGGATATAAATAAAATAATTAAAACGGCTGCGGTTAAAATTGTTCTCATTGTTTTCTCCGGGTAACCTAAGCTGAAATTATAACTTAAGTCGCCAATTAATTCAAGACTGTTTCTGCTCTATATGGGAACCCATCTTCCCTGCTTTAATGAGCAATAACCGGTTGGGCACCGGGTTTGGGGGTTTTTAGTAGGAAGATAATCGGAATAATACAAAGCATGAGCAGGGTAGAAAAATAAAAGGCGTCGGTAAAAGCAAACAGAGTCGACTGCTTGATCAACTGTTGATAGATAAGCCCATTGGCCGCGGCAACACTTCCTGAGCCGGTTTTATTATAACCGATCATCGCTGTCGCCTTGCTCAGGCTTAATTGATAGCGCGGGTCAAACGGGTTAAGCTGTTCGCCGAGGCGGAACTGGTGGAATTGCGCCCGGCGGGCCAACAGGGTCGTCATGATCGCGATGCCGAAGCTGCCGGCAATATTCCTGACGATGCCGAAGATACTGGTGGCGTTGCCCATCTCCTCTTTTTTTATCGTGCTGAATGCCAGGCTGGTCAAGGGCACAAAAACCATCCCCATTCCCAGACCCATCACTATCCTGGAAAAAGCCACCGTGTTGTAACCGATATAAGCGTTAAATTGGGACATCATCAGGATGGAATAAGTGGTGATCAGCAGGCCGGCGGCTAAAACCGCTTTGGGATTGAATTTTTGGATGAGTTTTCCGGAAAGCGGCATAGAAATTAACGTGGCCACTCCGCCCGGAGCCAGGACCATCCCGGAAAGAAAGGCGTTATAGCCTAATAGCTGCTGGACGAAAAGCGGCAAAAGCAGGATGCTTCCGAAAAGCACGAAAAAGGCTACCGCCTGGATCAGGTTCGCGCTGGCAAAAGAAACGTTTTTAAGCTGCCGTAAATTCAAGATCGGGTCGGTCCGGCTGAGTTCCCAGAAAATAAACACGATAATACAAATCAGCGATACCGCGGCCATGGCGATGATCGACTGGGAAGAAAACCAGTCCAGGCGCTGGCCTTTATCCAGGACTACCTGCAGGAAACCGATCCCGACTACAATTAAACTCAACCCGATGAAATCGATCTTCTCTTTTGTCCGCCTTAAATACGGCGGGTCCTGGATAAAGAACATGATCATTAATATCGAGATAATGCCGATGGGTATGTTCACGTAGAATATCCAGTTCCAGGACCAGTTGTCCGTGATCCAGCCGCCTAAAACCGGACCGACGATCGGCCCGAACATTACCCCTACCCCGAACAAGGCCATCGCCATTCCGTATTCCGCCGGAGGAAAAGCTTCCAGCAGTATAGTCTGAGAGATCGGCTGCAGCGCGCCTCCGCCAATCCCTTGAATCACCCTGAAAAAAATCAGGGCAGAAATAGAAGTTGCGCTTCCGCATAAAAATGAGCTGACGGTAAACAGGGTTACTGAAAACATCAAATACCGCTTCCTGCCGAAAAAACGGCTCAACCACCCAGTAAGCGGAATAATAATGGCGTTGGAAACAAGGTAGGCGGTAATCGTCCAGGTGGCTTCATCAATTCCTGCGGAAAGGGAACCGCGGATATGGTCCAGGGATACATTCACGACGGAAGTATCGATCACTTCCAGAAGGGTGGGCAGTACAACCGCTAAAGCAATTATCCATTTGCTGGATTTATTCATTCTTGGTGATAATGGTCGGCACGCAGGACATGCCGATGCGTAAAATATGTTCCTGGTCGGCGTTGTTATCCAGGACAATCTTTACCGGGACCCTTTGCACCACTTTAACATAATTACCCAAAGCATTTTCCGGAGGAAATAATGAAAACGCCGCTCCGGTTCCGGCCATAATGCTGTCCACTTTTCCGGAAAAAACCTTACCCGGGTAAGTATCCACCTTGATCGACACCCGCTGGCCGGGCTTTACTTTCTTCAACTGGGTTTCTTTAAAGTTAGCGATCAGCCAGGTATCTTTAAGCCCGATGATCGCCATCAGGGGCTGGCCGGCATTGACCTGATTGCCGAGCTCTACGGATTTTTTAGTGACGTAACCGTCAACCGGAGAATTAATTTTCGTATAGAGCAGGTTTTGCCGGCTGATGTTCAGCTGCTCTTTGGCCGCATTCATCTGAGCCTTCGCCAATGAATAAGCGGTAAGAGCCATTTCATATTTTTCTTTCGGGATGACCTTGCCGGTAAAAAGCGCTTCCGCCCGGGCACGGTCCCGCTCCGCCTGCTCCAGGGTCGCCTGACGCACCGCTAAATTAGCAGCCGCCTCCTTCTCCCTTAACCGGTAATCCAGAGGGTCGATCTCCACCAGCGGCTCCCCTTTTTTCACCAACTGGTTATCCTCGACATTAACCTTTAAAACCGTGCCGGAAATCTTGGGGGCAACCGAATGGATCCTGCCTTCGATATAGGCATCATCGGTAGTTTCCCGATCAAGGCCGCTGATAATATAGAAGCCGCCGGCCAATAAACCCACGGCCACGATGCCGGCTAAAATTTTTACCACCTTCTGTTTTCTCGGGTCGCTTAATTGGCTCATTTTTTATTCTCCATTTTTTCATAAATTAAAGAAAGGTCCAGCCCCATCGAATACATCAGTTTGGCGTAATTGCGCTTCATCTCATAGTTATCCGAGTGAAAATTTGCCTGTGCCCTGGTCTGCAAAGTGATCGCCTCCAGGACTTCGGTAGTCGTCGCTCCACCGGCGTTATATTTAACCCGGTAAAACCGTAGGTTCTCTTCTGCCTGCCCCAGGGCGCCTTTAGCCACCTGGACTTTCTCGCAGGAATTTTTTAAAGCGTAATAACTGTCCTGGATTTCAAATTTTATATCTTCGCCAAGCTTATTTTTCTGTTCACCGAGCTGCTTCCCCCGGGCGCGCTCTTTCGATAACTGCGCATAAGAAGCCCCTCCGTCATAAAGGTCGACCTTTGCCCCTAAAACTAAAGAAGAGTTGTATTCGTGAGTAACAAATCCATTCTGCTGGAAACCATATCCGGCATCAGCGTAAACCTCCGGGTAATTCTGTACTTTTTTAGCCTGAGCAAGCAGCGCTGAAGCCTTGATCTGGTCATCGTAAAAAACGATCTCCGGACGCAGGTTAAGCGCCGCATTCTGCGCCTGCTCCAGGTCGGGAAACTGCGGAGGCTCCATGGCGATATCCTCTACCCGGATCTTTTCTCCCAGCGGTAAACCAAGCAGGTTATTTAACCTGGCAATCGCCGTTTCTTTATAGTTATTGGCGGCGATCAACCTTTGCTGGGCATCCGCCAGCCTGATCTTTGCCGGCAATAGGTCATTTTCCACTACCGTCCCCTGCGTATAAAGCAGGCCGATATCATCAAGATAAGCCTTAAGGCTCTCCACCTCTTTGGTAGAAACCCCGATCATCTGTTGGGCTTCCAGCACATCAAAATAAGCGACAATGAATTCCAGGGTGGCCAAGCGCTTGACGCTGCCGGTGTGCGCCTGAGTCGCTTTATATACCTGCCGGGAAGCTTTAAAATTAGAAAGGCTCTTTCCAAAATCAAAAATGGTCTGATAAACATCAAATCCGTAGGCCACCGGATTTCTTTCTCCGGTTTGCACCGCGGAAGACCCGAATATCGCTCCCGGCACATTATGGCTAAGGGTTTTATTCACGTAAGCATTTAATTGCGGAAGCAACGCTGAACGCGCCAGCAGTGAGTCCTGGAAGGAGATCGTGTCATCCGGAAGCGCGGCCTTGATCAGGGGACTATTCTTTTGCACCAGTTCTATCCCCCCGGTAAGAGTGATCAGGCGGAATTCTTCTTTGGCCCCTACGGGAAGCTGGGCAGCGTAAGCCGCAAGATTAAAAGTTAAAACCGCTGCCGTAAAAACCAAAACGCTTAAGAATAATCTGCTTTTCGCGTACATATTATTTTTTCTTTACTCCGTTTAAAAATAAATCCATAATCGTCCCGACCATCCCTTTTAAATCTTTTGCCTGCGAGGCTTCCTCCTCCAGCAGACTGAAAATAGAAGCCGTAATAATCCCTTCGAGTATATCGTTTATCTGTCGGGGTTGGAGATCTTTTCTGATCAATCCCTCCGCTTGCGTTTCTTTAATCAGGGAGATCAGGAAATCTCTGCGGTCCTGGGTCACCGCGGATTTAGCCATCCGGCGCCTTATCGTCCAATGGCTTTCCTCCTGAATTAATATCCGGAAAAAATCATTCTCTTTTTGAAAAAAATTCAAACTTTCATAGATCGCTGTTTCCAGTTTCTTCCGCGCCCCGGTAACCTGGCCGGTTTTTAACTTTAAAATATACAGCAATCTTTTTATTTTCTCCACCACAATGGAAAAATAAAGGGAATTTTTATCCTCAAAATAAAGATAAACCGTTCCGGTAGCGTACTGCGCCTGACGGGCAATATCCTGGATGGTCGCTTTGTGGAACCCTTTTAAAGCGAAAACATGCTCCGCCGCCCGGATAATGTCGGTCTTGCGTAAAAGCCGGTGGCGCTGTTTGCGGTCCAATAAGACCGGAACAGAAGCTTCCTCAGATAGCGAATCAAATGAATATGTATTCATTAATATGAGTATATATTCATTTTTACTATTTAGCAAGTAAAATCTTAAAAAAATAGCCGCGGTATATTACCGCGGCTATCTACCGTTAAGGCGCCTGGATCCGCAAAACAGTTTAATCCGGCAGCGGCTTAAGGACAGCTTTATTTTTCTCTTTCTGCTCCGTCTCTGCACTCTTGTGTTCAAATTTTGAAAATACCGTGTAGGCGCAAGGAACGACAAAAAGCGTCAACAGCGTTGAAAGAAAAACACCCCCGATTACCGATACCGCCATAGGAACCATTACTTCCGATCCCGGGCCGATCGCCAGCGCCTCCGGGGTTGCCGCCGCGATCATCGCTACCGAAGTCATTAAAATCGGACGCAGGCGTATGGGACAGGCATCCAAAAGCGCTTCCTTTACCGTCATCCCCTGCTTACGCCGGACATTGGTAAAATCAACCAGGAGGATGGAATTTTTCTTGACGATCCCCATAAGCAGGATCAGGCCGATCATACTGTAAAGATTAAGGGAATTATGCGTTAAAAGCAGTAGGAGAAAAGCGCCGATAATACTGAAGGGCAAGGCGAGCAACACGGTAAAAGGATGGATAAAGCTGTTGAACTGAGTACCTAAAATCATATAAGCGACAAAAATTCCCAGAATGAGGGCAAAAATCATGCTGGCGCCGGATTCATTAAAAGCCTGGGCGCCGCCGGAAAAAACCAAATGATAATCATTAGGCAGGACTTCTTTTCCGATTTTTAAAACATCCTTCAAGGCCTCCTGTTGGGAATGGCCTGGGGCCGGGTTAGCGTAAATACTGACTGCCCTCTCCCGATTTTTGCGAGTAATCGAAACCAGCGACGGCTTCTCATTTTGCGTCACTACCGCCGACAGCGGCACTACCTCTCCGAATTCATTGCGCACCCACATTTTCTGAATATCTTTGGTATTGGAGCGGTCTGCCTCCGCCAGGCGCACGCGGATGTCGTAACGTTTTCCGCGGCTGGTAAACTTGCCGTTACGCACCCCTCCGACCATCGCATTGATCGTATCGGCGATAGACAGTATGCTCACCCCGTGATCCGCCGCTTTTTGCCGGTCCGGAAAAACCTGCAGTTCCGGCATCCCCAGCTGATAATCCGTATCCACATCCACCATCCTGCCGGAAGCCTTCATCCGCTTCATGATCTCCTGGGCAAAACCGCCCAATTTATCCCAATCCGGACCGCGCACGGTGAATTCAATCGGGAAACCGCGCTGGGCGGTAAAACCGGTAAGGGAAAGGTCCTGGATCGAAGCCCGGTCCACTCCGGGGATACCGCTGAATTGTTTCCGGCAGATTTGCATAAAATCGCCTTGCGTTTCCCGGCGGCCGTTTAAAATCGGACGGTCCTTGCGGTTCTTCATCGTAATAAAAATGAACCCCTGATTAACCTGCCCTCCGGTAAAAGAACCCACCGCAGAGTAATAAGTTAACACTTCCGCCCGCTGCATCAGGAACTTTTCCGCCTCTTTAAAAGTGGCATCGGTTTTTTCGATGGAGCTGCCCAAAGGCAAAATGATCCGGGCAAGAAAACGGCTTTGATCCTGAGGAGGGATAAGCTCTTTCTTTAAAAAGAAAGTTAGGCATAACGCCAGGATAAAAGCTGCCGTGGCGATAAATAAAACTGTCTTGGGCCAGCGCAGTATAAACTTAAGGGTAGCGCGGTAACTTTCCGATAAACGCAGCATGATCTTATCCATAAACTTGCCCAGCCGGGTAGTATGGCCGACCGCTAAAAACTGCGAACAGCGCATCGGAGTAAGGGTAAGGGCTTCGATCAAGGAAAAGATTACTGCCACTGATATGGTTACCCCGAACTGGAAGAAAAATTTACCGACGATCCCCTGCATAAAGATCACCGGGACAAAAATCGCTAAAATCGCCACGGATGCGGCGATGGCAGCAAAAGTGATCTCCCGCGCTCCGACTATCGCCGCTTGTATGCGCACCAGGCCTTGTTCCTGATAACGGGAAATATTTTCCAGGACCATGATGGCGTCATCGACAACGATCCCGATGACCAGGGAAAGCCCCAGCATCGTAAAAACATTGATCGTAAACCCGGCGAAATAAAGAATAAAGAATGCGCCCATGATCGAAAACGGAATGGACAATAAAACATTGATGTTGGCGCTCCAGGAGCCCAAAAATATATAACAGACTATGGAAGTAAGAATGATCGAAAGCAACAGATTAAACTTCAGCTCATTGACCGAGTCTTTAATAAACTGGGTGGTATCAAAAACGACATCAAGATGCGTGCCCTCAGGCAGGTTTTTTTGCAACTCCTTTGCCCGGCGCTTTACCCCGTCGGCAACCGCGACGGCATTGGTGCCGCGCTGTTTAATGATCCCCAGTCCGATCGCGGTTCTGCTCTCACTGCGGGAAATCCTGCGAATATCCGCTAAGCCGTCTTCCACGCTGCCGACATCTCCGATATGCAGACTCTTCCAGATCGGGCCTCCGCGTACGCGGGTGGGAATGGTAATACTTTCGAATTCTTTCGGGGTAGTCGCCTCTCCGTAAACCCGGACATTGATTTCTTTATACCCGGTGTCGATATATCCGGAAGGAACATCCGCGTGCTGGAAATTTATCGCGTTGAGCACATCTTCAACGGTAAGCTCCATTTGCTGCATTTTTTCCGCATCCAGCCAGACCCGCAGATTGGGATCGACATATCCTCCCAGGCGGATATCCCCCACCCCGGGCACGGTGATAAACTGGTCTTTCAGGTATTCGTTGACATAACGGCACATATCTTTGACCGGCAGGTCTCCGGAAAGCGCCAGAAACATTATCGGCTGGTCTTCGGGATTGGTCTTGGTCACTACCGGAGGATCGATATCGCGGGGTAAATTCCTTTGCGCCTGGGCGATCTTGGTTTGCACCTCCTGCAAGGCCACGTCAATATTACGGCTAAGATCGAATTCCAGGGTAATTTGCGTAGAGCCTTGCATGGACACGGAAGTTACTTCTTTCAATCCTTCCACGCTCATTACCGCATTCTCAATAATGTCGGTAACATCGGTCTCCATAACCTCCGGAGCAGCCCCCTCCCAAGTAATCGCCACGGTGACAATGGGAAAGTCCACATCCGGCAGCTGGCTTACCCCCAACCGCTGAAAACCGATTGCCCCGAAAACCAGGACACCGATCATCAGCATCCAGCCGAAAACGGGATTTTTTATGGAGATATCGGAAAGGGTCATTTGATTATTTTATCCGGGTTAATTTCTCCTGCCGCCGCTAACAACTGCCAGTAGAAACGCTTGCTTTCATAAACCGTATGGATATAACTCCGGCGCACATCTGCCAGATCCTGGATCGCGGTCAGCACATCCAGGTTATTCACTAAGTTTAACTTGTAATCCTGGGTTTGTAAATGGTAGCTTAATTCAGCGGACTTCAAAGCCTTGCCCAGGGATTTCTTTCTTAAAAAAGAAATCTGCATATTTACAAAAGCATCATGAATATCCTGAATGGCCAGCCTGCCCAACCGGCTGTACAATAAACCGCTTTGTTTGGCCACCGCCTCAGCCTCCTTGACCTGCCCGTAAACAGTTGTCCCTTCAAATATAGGAATATCCACTAAAAGCAAAGCCAACCATTTGCTGTTCTCCGGTGACGAAGAACGGTGGGTAAAATAATCCCCCTCCAGGCTTACCTGGGGAAAAAACCCGCTTTTAGCGATAGCGATCTTTTCCTGGTCGGATTTCCAGCTGTAATAAGCGGCCTGCACATCCGGACGAAAAGAAGCTTCCGCCAGATATTGCGGTTCTGTTTTTAGATCAAAATCGAATTTCATTTCGCTAACCTGATCCAGGGGCCGGCCGATCAGGAATTCCAAAAGATGCCTCACCAGGAGCTCCTGGTTTCTCTCCTGCTCGATCTGGGCTTGCAGGTTATAAAGTTGATATTCGGTGGTGACGATTTCGCTGATCCGGGACTTTCCGATATTCTGTCTTACCTTTAAATCCGCTACCCGGTCGGAAAAGGCGAACTCGATGGTTTTCAACACGCTTAAATCCTGCTGCGTCTCTAAGAGCAGGTAAAATGCATCGGAAACATCCACAAAAAGAAGCTGCTTGGCGCGGTATGCCTCGCTTTCCCGCTGGCTTTTTTCCAGCTTACTGCTTTTCATCCCGGCAAATTCTTTGAAGCCGGAAAAAAGTTCCTGACTGAAAACAAATTTCGATTCGTTGGTTTTATCGGAAGCGACACTGCTATGCTGGCTACGGGTATCGGTGCGGCTGAAAGAAACCTGCGGCATGATCGTGCCGAAAGCTTCCAGAAAATGCGCCTGGGCAATTTTGATTTGCTCCGCATCGATAGCGATAAGCTCGCTTCTATCTAAAGCCAACTTATAACAATCGGTCAGAGTAAGCGCCTGGATTTTAGGGAGATAGTCTTTGGGTGGCGCACTTACTTTTCCCGCATCATTATCGGCGCCAAAAGCTAAAAGAGGGAAAAAAAGTATGCACAAAAAAACTTTGAAAATATTTTTCATGAGCCAAGAAGATTTATATTAATAAAAAAGCGCACTGCCTGTACGGTTCTTTTAATATTAACACAGGTTTACGTGCGCCACAATATTATTTAATTTCCCGTGAAATTACAAGGTTTTACTCTGTTTTCGGCTCTACCGCAGGTATTTAGCCCTGCGTTGCGGGAGCAGATCTTATGGCAATGCCTACGGCGGATACAAAAATCACTGTTTCAGTCGAAGCCTGGAACCCGTAACAATAATAATATCCCCGGGGATAATAATGACGGGAATGATAACCCCCCCAGCCGAAATGCTGATAGGGATAATAGTAGCCGCCATAGGTATAGCATTCATCAGGAGAGACATACTGCTTTTCTTCATCCTGTTTACTGAACACGTAGACGGCGTTAGCCCCCATTTCCGCCCCCTTGCTCTGGAATATTTTTTCAACCTGCTCCCAATTAT
>CAINQO010000057.1 GCA_903852325.1 Candidatus Omnitrophota bacterium | reverse complement strand
CGGCTGTTTGGTTTTCCGCTCACCCCAACCGCCATTGCCAAGTTGGGCGCCCAGGTCAATCAATTGCTGATCCCTTGAAAAAACCTCCTGCACCCGGCTAATCAGTTTTTCAGAAAGATTTTTGATCTGCTCCTTATACACCAGCGTTTCTTTTTCCCGGAGCTTTTTATTTTGCTTATCGGCAATCAGAGATTTCTCCCGGGAGCGCAGAACTTTAATCTCATCTTGCAAGGCATTAACCTGAATGTTTTTGTTTTTAAAAGCACGTTCTTTTTTTACCAGGGCTCTAATTTGCTCCTGGAGCATCTTGATTTGGGCGGTCTTATCTTTAGACTGCTCTTCCTGCTGCGCCAGGATAGTTTTCTCTCTTTCCTCAAGAGTTTTGATCACCTCCTGAAAAGCCTTGATCTGGAAACTTTTATCGGTCAACTGCTGCTCCTGATTGGCCAGGATAGTTTTCTCTCTTTCCTCAAGAGTTTTGATCTCCTCCTGAAAAGCCTTGATCTGGAAACTTTTATCGGTAAGCGACTGATCTTTTTCCATAATTTGCTTTATTTTTACCTGCAAGTCCTGGGTTTGTTTTTTTAATTCTGCGGCTAAAACATCGTTTTCTAAATTACTGATCCTTTTTATTTCACCGAACATCTCATGGATGACTTTATTTGCCGTTTCCTGCGGGTGGGTTTTGATTAACTTTAAAATTATCTCCGGCAGCACAAGGTATAAGTTCCCCAGGGACTCGACGGATTTCTTGATCGTAAAATTTCCGTTGCCCAGCAAGGATTCGTTTAATTTATGCGGATAATGCTTGGCCAAATATAACAGGCGGTTCCTTTCGATATAATAACGGGAGAACTCATTATCTGCCGTACCGTGGAATTTATGGTAAATCAGGCTCCGGGGGACAAACAATAATTTATAATTTTTCTGCCTGAGCCGCAAGGCGATATCCACGTCTTCTCCGTAAATAATAAAATCCTCGTCAAACAGCCCGGCCTCCAGCAAAGCGCTCTTTCTGTATAAAACCGCCGCCCCGCATAAACTGGTCACCTCTTCCACAGAATCAAATTCTTCTTTATTCCGGCCGGCTCCGCGTTCCCCCCAGTAAAAATTAGGCAGCTCGTAATGGCCGGCATTCTGGATCTTCCCGTCCATAGTCAGGATTTTACTGCCGACACAAGCGATCTTTTTATCCTCAGCAATAACCTTAACCAGCTCGATTAACCAGTTGCGGTCCATCCGGGTATCGTTATTGGCTAAAGCCACCAGCTCCGTAGGGGACGCTTTTATTCCCAGGTTGACTGCCTGGCAATAATTATTCGCCCGGTTGCGGATTATTTTAACCCGGGGGTATTTTTTTCTCACCAGCTCAACCGAATCATCAGTAGAAACATTGTCCACAAGAATAACCTTCAGTTTGTCTTGCGGGTAATTCAGTTTGAATACGGAATTAAAAAAAGCCTCCAGGTATTTCTTACCGTTAAAATTTACAGTAATAATACTTACTTGGGGATAATTCTTTTTCACCGTGAGCCTCCTGATTTTTTTAGTCATCGCTGAAGGGAAGTTGCCACTTCCAGTTATGCTCTAAATATACCGTCCCGTGATCCTGGCCGCTGAATGCCATTTTAAAAGTCGAAATTTTATGCCGGTATAATACCGGTTCCGGTTGCCCCTTCTTCCAGATGCCCAAAGACAGGTAGTACTCCCCGGTAAGCAGCGGGAATTGCGGATAATTCAAAACCATTGTTTTTTCTTTGAGCTTCCGGGATACCCCGTGGCAATAAACGTCATCGTTGCGAAAAATACCTGCCCACAAATAATAATTCCGCGGCAGGCCGGAAAATCCAAACTCCATTTTGATCCGCAGATCTTCCCCGGTATTAAAATCTGTTCCCGGCTTGCCTGCCGCATCCAGCAGCTGAACGGAAGAAATTTGTGCCGGACAAGGAGAGGTGTGATCGGATAATTTATATTCCGGGTCAAAATGCTCTGCCGGCTCGGCAACCGGGAAAATACCGAATTTCTGCTCTTTGCGTACCGGTTCCCAGCGGTAGGGTAAATATACCAACTGGCCGTTTTTATTCTCCCCGGTAATTTCAAACTTATAGAGACCGACGTGGTAATCGTATGCCCAAAGCTCCGTGCTGTCCCAAACCGCCGCCGAGAACCGGTAGCTGCCCGGCTTTAAAGATAAAGCCTTGTATTCAATACTAAAGAAGCCTTCTCCTTTATGCAGCTTCTCGATCGGCTGACCGTCAAAAAGGGTATTTGGCCCGTAACAATATGCCCCGTCTTCGCGGAATATCGCCACGCCGAAATGAGGCGCCTGAACCTCCTCCTCAACAATAAAACGCGCCTCCAGGCGTACCGTTTCCTGGGGCTTAAATATATTTGCCTGCTTCCCGCGGGAATTAAAAGTCTTAACCTGGACGATCCGGACTTCTTTGCTTCCTTCTTTTTTCTCCCAGGATCTTTTATCTGCCCACCATTTGGTCCTGCCGTATCTTTGCCTGAAAGTCGCCGAAAGGCTGTTTTCTTTTAAAAGTTCCAAATAGCGCGCTGAAATTTTCTCCGCGCCCGGCTTGACAATCTCACCGTTCTCCAGTAAAAATACTTCATCGCAAATGCGGTTAACCGTATCGATATCATGGCTGGTGATCACCATGGTTTTATTTTGTTTTTTAAACTCTTCGATCTTATCGAAACATTTCTTCTGGAAAGAAACATCCCCCACGGAAAGCACCTCATCGGTAAGGAGAATATCAAAATCCATATGCGCGGCAATGCTAAAACCTAAACGCAGTCGCATCCCCTGGGAATAAGTCTGCAGCGGGGAATCCAGGAAGCCGTCCAATTCGGAGAATTCAACAATGCTGTTAAATTTATCGTTGATTTCCCTGCGCCCCATTCCGATAATCGAGCTGTTCAAATAGATATTTTCTTCCCCGGTAAGCTCATCCTGAAAGCCGGCCCCCAAAGTAAGCAAGCTGGAAACCCGTCCGTTAACCTCAATCCTGCCGATTGTCGGAGCGGATATCCCGGCCAGCAGGTTAAGCAGCGTAGTTTTACCGGCGCCGTTCCTGCCGATTACCCCGATCACCTTACCCCGGTCAATCTCCATATTGATATTGCGTAATGCCCAGAATTCGGTAGCGGTCTTACGCTTATGCACCGAAGAAAACATGCCTTTAGCCGCGCCTTCTCCGTGATGGGCCAGGATAAACATCTTACTTACGTCTTTTAATACGATTGCTTTCATCTTTTATACTAGATCGGAAAAGTGTGTCTCATATTTTTTAAACACCAGAAATCCCAGCAAAAATACGCCGCTGCAAGCTAAAATTGACCAAAGCGCCAAGCTGCAAATATTTACTCCGGCGGGAAGGGTTTTAACAAACCCTTTAAGCATCGCCAAACGATAAAGGCAGAATAATCCCACGAAGGGATTAAGCAGGTAAATTTTAAGGAAGAACCGGGAAAAATCCGCCACCATGGTCAGCGGGTAAAATGCCGGGCTAAGATACATCCAGATCATTAATAATAACTCAACGATATATTTTACGTCGCGTAAAACTACCTGAACGCTGGAAAAAATCAACGCCAGGCCGATCGCCAGAATAGTCTGCAGAAAAATTATCCCCGGCAGCAAAAAAATCCAGACGGTGAATGGCATGCGGAAAAAGACCAGGATTAAAAGCATCACCGCCAGCGAAGGAATAAAATTTATCAGGTTCGCCAAAACCACAGAAATCGGAATAAT
The DNA here is from genome assembly GCA_903852325.1 of Candidatus Omnitrophota bacterium. Classification (GTDB taxonomy): domain Bacteria; phylum Omnitrophota; class Gorgyraeia; order Gygaellales; family Profunditerraquicolaceae; genus UBA6249. The sequence continues at coordinate 1,731 of CAINQO010000057.1, read as the reverse complement.
CTGCCTGGGAAAATAAGTCTTCTTGATCAACTCCCGGTTGTTTAAGATGCTTTCCGTAGCGCTGCTGACGGAAGTAGCAAAATAAGCCCACGGGAAAACCGCGGTCATCAGGTAGATAAAAAAAGGGCAATTCTCCGTCTTGACTTGCATCAGCGTAGAAAAAATAAACTTCATGACAATCACCGTTACCAGGGGAATAATTATCGCCCATAAAAAACCTAAAGCCGGAAAGCGGTATTTGACCCTAATGTCTTTGACCGCCAAATCAAGGATCAGGTGGCGGTATTGAATTAAAAGTTTGATTTGTTTAAATATTCCGGGCATGTTCAGCTTAAGCTGGCGATTTTTGCTGCAATCTGCCGGCCTTCCAAAAGTACATCTTCCATCGACATATAACGCCAGCTTCCGTAGCGGCCGCAGGCAAATATATTATTCTGCATCAGGAATTCAGCTATCCCTTCCCGTGCCGGGCGGTAATTAAAATCGTAGATCGGGTAACCGTACTTTATATCGTTAGTGTCTTGGGCCAGGATCACCTCATTTTCCCTGAAAATATTCATTTTCTTCAAATCATTGATACTGTGCCCGATAATCCTGTTTTTATCGACCGGTTTGTTTTTAGAATACGCTATTTCAACATATAAAGAATTTTTTCCGGCAGGCACCAGGGAAGTAGAAAAATTATGAAAAAATCCTACCCGGAAAAAACTGACTTCTTTCTGGGGATAATACACCCAATGCCTGGCGGCAGAATCATTCTTATTTATTCCTAAATTTAGATTAAAAATTGAGTTCCAATTCAGCTTCTTGAACAAGGCTTCAGTTTTCTTCGGCAGCCCGCCGAGCAGCCGGGGCAGTTCCGGTAAAGGGATGGTCGAAACCAGGATATCGAATTTTTCACTGCCTCCGGAAGCCAGAGTTATCCGTTTTTCCTCCAGGTCGATTTTGGAAACCGGGCATCCGGTGTGCAAATGCTTAAGCTGCGCGGTTAAAGCCAACGGAAGTTGATTGATCCCGCCGGCTTTGGGGTACCAAAAGGTGGCATTATAGCCAAACTGCCTTTTATTCGGCTCAATCGTACCTTCGATCACTTCTTTTAATGAAGGAGCGGGAATGAATCCATCCAGCCATTCACAGGTCAGTTTCTGCGGCGGATGCGTCCAGAATTTAGTATTATAGGGGGTCATAAAATGCCGGGCGATCCCTTTGCCGAAATGCTGGATGATCCAATCCTGAAAAGAATAACGCTGGGTTATCTCGGGGAGGCTATGGTTATACGCCTGGATAAATCCCAAAAGGCAATCCTGGATGACTGGTTTTGGCAAGCCATAGAGATTAGCTTGAAAGGGATAATGGCTGAATCTTCCTGATGAATAAATCCAGGCGCTTCTTTGATGCTTGGCCAAGTTGCTTCCCAAAAGCCCCTTAACCAGGTTAAATGTATAGCGGTGCTTGAAATGCAGCAGGTGCCCATCACAATCAAAAGTAAAACCGCCTATTTTTTTAGAGCGGCACAATCCCCCTGCCTCTTTTTCTTTTTCAAAAATCCGGCAATCCACTCCGTTTTTCTGCAGATGCCAGGCTGTACTTAATCCGGCGAGCCCTCCACCCAAGATCAGTATTCTTTTTTTAGGCATTAAATGTAAACTCTTTTTAAACAAGAGGTTATGAACAAGCTAAAATAGTGCTTAAGTTCAATTTTCTGTTAATTCCGAAGAAAATAACTGCCTG
>CAINQO010000056.1 GCA_903852325.1 Candidatus Omnitrophota bacterium | reverse complement strand
TCCGCACTTCTGGATCTAATCCCGTAAAAAGTTAAACTGATAACGATGAATTCCAGGTTAAAAAGCATACAAAAAGTATTAAAAGAAAGGGGCCTGGACGGACTTTTAGTCAGCCTTCCCGCCAACATTTCCTACCTTACCGAATCGATAAGCCGGGATGCCTATATGCTGGTTTCCTTAAAAGAAAATATTTATTTTACCGATTCGCGCTATACCGAGGAAGTAAAGCTTTTTTTGAAGGATAACGCTAAATTCAAAGAATGTAACGGGATGGTTTTCAAGCATATCGCCGAGACCCTGCTTGAGCTAGGGCTGAAGAATGTGGGGTTCGAGGAAAGGTACCTGCCGTACGCGGAGTTCGCCAAAATAAAAGAGATCGTCGGGAATAAATTCACTTTTATCCCTACTCACGGCATAATCGAGGATAAAAGACAGATCAAGGATGCCGGGGAGATCTTTAAACTGCGCCAGGCAGCTCGAATCACCGGTTTGGCTTTAGAGCATGTCCGGCAATTTCTTGTTCCCGGGATTAAAGAAGTGGAAGTGGTGGCGGAAATCGAGCGCTTCATCAGGTATCAGGGGGCCAGAGGTTCATCTTTTGATATTATCGTTGGTTCCGGGCCCAATTCCAGCCAGCCGCACCATCTTTCGGGGGAAAGAAAACTAGAGAACAATGAACCGGTGCTTATCGACTTGGGGGTGGATTATCAGGGTTACAAATCTGACTTGACAAGGGTTTTCTTTTTGGGTAAAATAAATATTCTTGTGCGCAAGGTTTACGACGTGGTGCTTAAAGCCCAGGAGTTGGCGATAAAAAGGATACATCCTGGAGCTGAAATGGCTGAAATTGATAGGGTTGCGCGGGAACATATCGCTTCCTGCGGTTATGCCGGGCGCTTTACGCACAATCTGGGGCATGGGTTCGGGCTTGAGGTACATGAGGAGCCCCATTTGTCTGGCCGGGAAGCCAGCGCGATCAAGCCGGGGATGACGATTACGGTCGAACCGGGGATATATTTACCGGGTAAATTCGGCATAAGGATAGAGGATATGATTTTAACCACAACTAAAGGCTGTGAGGTGATCAGTGGCGCTTGGTATAAATGAAATCAAATCGGGAGTGACGGTATTAGTCGACAATGAAGTTTATATGTGCATCGATGCCCAGCATGTAAAACCGGGTAAAGGCGCCGCTTTCGTGCGGGCCAGGCTGCGGAATTTAAGGAATGACGCGGTGCAGGAGATAACCTGGCGCGGGGAAGAAAAGATCGATGAGGCCTATATCGAGGAACGCGACCTGCAATACCAGTATGCCAGCGCCGGCATGTTTCATTTTATGGATACGGAAAATTTCGAAGAAATCGCCATCTCCGAAAAAATTATCGGAGACAAGGCCAAACTCCTGAAAGATAACCTGGAAATTATGGGGTATTTTTATAAAGGCGAGAGTTTGTATGTTAATTTGCCTAATTTCATCGAATTTACGATCACCGAAACCGAACCCGGTTTTAAGGGGGATTCCTCTAAAAGCGGGAATAAACCGGCTACCGTGGATACCGGAGCGGTCATCCAGGTGCCCTTGTTCATTAATGTCGGGGATAAAGTAAAAGTGGATACGCGTACCGGCGGCACTTATGTTGAAAGGATTGCCTAAAAGAGCAAGCTGCGTCAGAAAGGAAGGGTGTTGTGAACATTAAAGAAATCAAAGAAATGATCAATCTGATGAATGAGAACGGCCTCTCCGAGCTGGAGGTAGAGAAGGACGATATGCGTATCCGGCTCAAAAAAACCGCTACCGGTATTGAAGGATTTTCTCTTCCGGTAGCTTATCCGCCGGCACTTTCTCCGGCCGGAATGAAAGAACAGTCCTTGCCGGCAATTGAAGAAAAGAGCACCATAAAAACAGTAGAAATAAAGTCTCCGATGGTCGGTACTTTTTACCGCGCTCCTAATCCGGAAGCCCCTCCATATGCGGAAGTGGGCCAGGTGATCGAACCGGGCCAGGTGATCTGTATTATTGAAGCGATGAAGTTGATGAATGAGATCAAATCGGAAATTAGAGGGAAAATCCTGGAAATTTTGGTGGACAACGCTGAACCGGTGGAATTCGGCCAATCGCTTTTCCTTATTGACCCGCTTTAATCCCTGAGGCTTTCACGGCTATCTCCGTGGTTAGATTATGGGTGGGGACGTCTCCCCATCAGGGATAAACAAAAACAGGACTCGCGGGTTGCCGCGGGGCTCTCAGATAAATGTTTTCTAAAATTCTCATTGCCAATAGAGGCGAAATCGCCTTAAGAATAATCCGTGCCTGCCATGAAATGGGTATCCGCACCGTGGCGGTCTACTCACAGGCCGACCGCAACAGCCTGCATGTACGCTTTGCCGACGAAGCGATCTGCATCGGCCAGGCCTCCAGCGTCAACAGCTATTTAAATATTCCCGCAATTATCAGTGCCGCCGAAATCACCGATGTGGAAGCGATCCATCCCGGATACGGATTCCTGGCGGAAAACGCCCACTTTGCCGAAATTTGCAGTTCCTGTAAAATTACTTTTATCGGGCCGACCCCGGAAAATATGCGCCTGATGGGGGATAAAATGGCGGCCCGTACCTCAATGCAAAAAGCCGGGCTGCCGATTGTTCCCGGAAGCCGGGCAGTGATCAAGAATAAAGAGGAAGCCTTGAAGACCGCTAAAATGATCGGCTATCCGGTGATCATCAAGGCGGCTGCCGGTGGCGGGGGCAAAGGAATGCGGATTTGCCACAATGACCTAACCCTTGTTTCCAGCCTGCTTACCGCGCAAACCGAAGCCGAAGCCAATTTCGGAAACTCCAGCGTTTATATCGAAAAGTATATTGAAAGGCCGCGCCATATCGAAGTGCAGATCATTGCCGACCGCTCCGGCCATGTCATCCAGCTGGGGGAAAGGGACTGCAGTATTCAGCGCCGGCACCAGAAGCTCCTGGAAGAATCCCCTTCTCCGGTAGTGGACGAAAAAATGCGGCGCAAGCTCGGAGAGATGGTTTTAAAAGGGATGAAGTCGATCAACTATCAAAGTGCCGGGACCATCGAATTCCTGCTCGATGAAAAAACCGGCAATTTTTATTTTATGGAGATGAATACCCGGATCCAGGTCGAACATCCGGTTACCGAGATGGTCACCGGTATTGACCTGATCAAGGAGCAGATCCGGGTTGCCGCCGGAGAGAAACTTAAGTTCAACCAGGATAACGTGCAGATAAGGGGCGCGGCGATCGAGTGCCGGATCAACGCCGAAGACCCGGATAATAATTTTATGCCTTCCCCGGGTAAGATCGAGAGCCTGATCCTTCCCGGCGGTCCCAACGTCCGGGTAGATACGCACATCTATGCCGGGTATGAAGTTCCCGCTTATTATGATTCTCTGGTAGCGAAGTTGATCGTGCACGGGAATAACCGCCAGGAGGCGATCAAGACCATGCGCCGGGCGCTGAGTGAATTTTACATTGCCCCGATCAAGACAACCATACCTTTCCATCTTAAATTAATGGATAATCCCCTGTTTAAAAAGGGGGATATTTCCACGCATTTCGTGCAGGATCTTTTGTTAGGTGAAGGTAAAGGGTGATAACAATAGCCGGTGCCGGATGAATCGTGCACCTGCCCGTTAGTTTAAATATTAAACCATAAGTTTTAGGACTTGAATAAGAAAGCAGGTGCGCGATGAATCGCGAAGAATCCCGCAACGACTTAGGAATTTTGAAAATACATAAAAATGTCATCTCCTCGATCGCTTTGATCGCCGCCGGGGAGATCGAAGGGGTCAAAAGAGTGGGCCGGGGGCTTGCCGTAAGCTTGGCGGAAATATTCGGCAAAAAATTTTCCGCGATCAAAGTGGATATCTCCAAGAATGAAGAGGTGCGCGTGGAAATTCCGCTGATCATTAAATACGGCTACAATATCCCGGATGTCGCCGGTTCCGTCCAGGAGAATGTGCGCGCCGCCCTGGAGAAGATGAGTAACCTTTCCATTAAAGAGATCAATGTTAGCGTGCAGGCAATAGAAAGGGGCTAAGCCATGAAATTTTTTACTGTTTTAGGGACCATTTTTTACGCCGCCATGATCATCGTCATCGGTTTTGCGCTGATTGCCTTCGCTTTAAATTTATTCGTGCCCGCGGATATCAATAACCTGCTGACCTTTGCCCAAAGCAGCAATAATTCCCGGATCGTTATCGGGCTTTCCGGCTTACTATTGATCCTGATCAGTTTTTCTTTCGCCCAGGCGATACTCGGTAAGATCCAGAGGGAAAGGACGATCGCTTTTGCCACTTCCAGCGGACAAGTGACTATTTCCCTGTCGGCGGTAGAGGACCTGATCCGCCGGCTTGCGGGAATCATCCCGGAAGTCAAGGAATTGCGGCCTTATGTGGTAGCGAACAAAAAAGGGATCGTCGTGGAAATGCGCGTGGTTTTACGTTCCGAAGCCAATATTCCGGACTTGACCAGCCGCCTCCAGGATATCACTAAATCCAGGATCCAGGAAGTTTTAGGGGTGGATGAGCAGATCATTATCCGGATACATGTCGCCAAGATCGTGCACGACGATAAAGATAACCGCAAGAGAAAAGATTTTGAAAAAGACGAACGTTCGGGGATCCCGTTCAGCGGTTACGGCAGGGTGTAATAAAAGTATTTACTTAACAAATTAAAAAGCGGTCCGTCGCTTAGAAATTTCAAGCTAAAGCGGATGCATTTAACGAGAGGAGCAGCAGAAATGAGAATTGGTATTTTAACAGGCGGGGGAGATTGTCCGGGGTTAAATCCGGTTATCCGGGCAGTGGTGCGCCGGGCGCTTTTGGCAGGCTATGAAATCGTCGGGATCAAGAACGGCTGGAAAGGGCTGGTAGAAAACGACACCATGCCTTTAAACATCAATGCGATTTCCGGCATTCTGCCTAAAGGCGGGACGATCCTGGGGACCAGCCGCACTAATCCTTATAAAAAAGAAGGAGACCTGAAAAAGGTCCAGGATAATTTTAAGAAAATGGGTTTGGATGCTTTAGTCGCCGTGGGCGGCGAAGATACTTTGGGGGTAGCTTCTAAGCTGGTAAAAGACGGCCTCCCCAATATCGTCGGGGTCCCCAAGACCATTGATAATGACCTTTCCGCTACGGATTATACTTTTGGTTTTGATACCGCTTTAAATGTCGCTATGGAATGTATCGACCGTTTGCACACTACCGCCGAAAGCCATCACCGGATCATTATTGCCGAAGTGATGGGCAGGCACGCCGGATGGATCGCGATCGAGGCTGGGATTGCCGGAGGGGCGGATGTGATCCTGATTCCTGAAAAACCGATCGACCTGGAGGAAGTTTGCAAGATCATTAAACAGCGCCACGAACGGGGCAAAACTTTCAGTATCGTCGTGGTTGCCGAAGGGGCCCAGTTTAAGGATGGTTCTATGGTGACCCAGGAGCAGAAGCTGGACGCGTTTGGCCATGTAAGGTTAGGCGGTATCGGGGAAACCCTGGCGGAATTGATCGAGGAGAAGACCGGTTTCGAAACCCGGGTCAGCGTTTTAGGCCATATCCAAAGAGGCGGTTCACCTACCGCTTTTGACCGCGTGTTAGGCACCCGTTTCGGGGTAAAAGCCGTGGAGTTGATCATTGGTAAAAAATTCGGCCAGATGGTCGCTTTGTCCGGAAACAAGATCATCGATGTGCCTTTAGGCGAAGCGGTGAAAGCCTTAAAAACCGTGGATGAAGATCTTTATAATATCGCTAAAGTATTTTTCGGGTAACTCGCTAAAACACACACCTATCTTTGCTAAATAAAAACCACCTACTCGGGGTGAAAAAATGCGGGAAAGAATTAAGGATATACTTTTAGAAAGTATCCAGGTTAAGGAAGAGATCCTGCGCAACCAGATTGACCGGATCTATGAAATTTCCCAGTTAATGATCGATTGCCTGAAAAAAGACGGCAAGGTGATCGTTTTCGGCAACGGGGGTTCCGCCAGCGACAGCCAGCATATTGCCGCTGAACTGGTCGGCCGTTTCAAAAAAGACCGTTCCGCCCTGGCCGGCATCGCCCTTACCACGAACACCTCGATCCTGACTTCTTTGGCCAATGATTACGGCTACGATGTGGTTTTTTCCCGCCAGGTTGAAGCGCTGGGAAAGAAGAATGACGTGGTTTTGGGGATCTCTACCAGCGGAAAAGCAAAGAACGTCGCTTTAGGGATCAAGCAAGCCAAAAAAATGGGGATCAAAACCGTTGCTTTAAGCGGGGGAGACGGCGGGGATATTGTCAAGATCGCCGATGTTTCCCTGGTCGTTCCTTCTAAAATAACCGCCCGGATCCAGGAAGCGCACATAACTATCGCCCACATAATATGCGAAATGATCGAGCAGGAGCTTTGCCAGGAACAAAAGTAATTTCCCTTCCCGGACTTAAGCGGAAAATTGCCCGGCTTAAAAAAAACGGCCAGCGCGTTGTTTTTACCAACGGCTGTTTCGATATTTTGCACTACGGGCATGTGAAATATCTTCAGGATGCCCGCGCCAAAGGGGATTACCTGGTAGTCGCGGTGAATAGCGACGCATCGATCAAAAGAATCAAAACGAAGAACCGGCCGGTAATCGCCCAGGGGGACCGTTTAAAGACCCTGGCGGCGCTGGCTTGCGTGGATTTTGTAATTTTATTCAATGAGGATAATCCTTTGCGCCTGATCAAAACACTTAAGCCGGATGTGCTGATCAAAGGCGCGGATTGGGATAAGAAAAAAATTATCGGCGCGGATTTTGTCGAGAGTTACGGCGGCAAAGTGCTTACCGTTAATCTAGTTAAGGGGCGTTCCACCAGTGCGATCATCGAAAAGATCCTGCGGGATTTACCGGGAAAATAGCATCGGCCGGATCATTGACGCAAATTTGAACCGGGCTAAGGAAGGGTTGCGGGTTTGCGAAGAGATCGCCCGGTTTATTCTGGATAACCCCAAGTTCAGCGCCGCGCTTAAAGCTTGCCGCCACCGGATCCAGGGTATCGGCGAAAACGCTTATCCGGTTTCCCGGTTGCTTAAAGAACGCCGGGTGCAAGCCGATGTGGGGAGATTGAATTGCCGGGGAGAACTCTCCCGTTCGGGCTGTAAGGATATTTTCCGGGCTAATATTCAAAGAGTCAAAGAATCCTTGCGCGTGCTGGAAGAGTTCAGTAAGCTTAAAGACGTAAAAACAGCTTTAGAGTTTAAGCGGCTCAGGTATAAGGTTTATGCGATCGAGAAGGACTCTTTTAAAGCAATCTCTAATCTATCTGATTCTCGATAGGCCAGGCTACGGTAATTTTACGTTAAAACAGATAATCCGCCTGGTGAGTACCGCTAAAATCGGCTTGCTCCAGCTTAGAGATAAAACCAGCTCCAGGCAGGAGGTATTAAAGTTTGCCTGTAAACTGGCAAAACATTTAGTTTTAACCAAAACGCTCTTTATTATTAATGACTATGCGGATGTGGCCAGTGCCTGCGGGGCTGACGGTGTGCATCTTGGCCAGGGGGATATTTCTTTAAAGCAAGCCAGAAAAATCCTGGGCAAAGACAAGCTTATCGGTATTTCTTGCCATAATCTTAGTCAGGCGTTAAAGGCGCAAAAAGCAGGAGCGGATTATCTCGGGATCGGCCCGGTATTTGCCACTGTTACTAAACCCGGCGGCAGAGGGATCGGCTTGGAAAAAGCTGCTGCCTTAGAAGCAAAAATAAAAATACCTTATTTTGTTATCGGCGGTATCAACGCGGAGAATATCGGAAAAGTAACCTCCCGCGGGGTCAGGCGCGTCGCGGTTTGCCGCGCGATCTTAGGCGCCGGGCGGCCTGAACAGGCGGCGCAGGAACTCTACGATAGATTGGTAAAATTATGACGCAACTTGAATCTGCCGGAAAAAATATCATTACTCCTCTGATGCGCCGGGTAGCCCGGCGGGAAGGGGTCAGCGCTAAGGAGCTTATGCGGCTTATCCGTCTGGGCCAGGCGGTAATCCCTTTAAATATTAATCATAAGATCAAAAATCCCTGCGCGGTAGGTAAGGGGTTGTCGACTAAAGTCAACGCCAATATCGGCACCTCTACGGATGAATCCCGGATCAGCGATGAAATCCAAAAACTTAAAGTAGCGCTGAAGTACGGGGCGGACGCGGTAATGGATTTGAGCGTGGGCGGGGACCTTGCCCGGGCCAGAAAAGAAGTCTTGAAGTATTCTACTGTTCCGGTGGGCACGGTCCCGGTTTATGAAGTCGCGGTCAGGGCGAGGAAAAGGTATAGTAACTTCCTTAAATTTAATCTCCGGGACATCCTGGAAGTTTTAAAGGAGCAGGCTGAGCAAGGTGTAGATTTCTTTACTATCCACAGCGGAGTGAACAGGAAAAGCCTGAAAGCGCTGGGCAACCATCCCAGGGCAATGGGGATTGTTTCCCGCGGAGGAGCGATTATCGCCAGTTGGATGAAATACCACCGCCAGGAAAATCCTTTCTACGAGTATTTCGATCAAATCCTTGAGATTGCCAACCGTTTTGATGTAACCTTGAGCTTGGGTGACGGATTAAGGCCCGGTTCGATCCTGGACGCTACGGATACTGCTCAGATCGCGGAATTAAAGATCCTGGGTGCTTTGGCTAAACGCGCCAGGGCAAGGGGGGTGCAGGTGATGATCGAAGGTCCGGGCCATGTGCCTTTGAATGAAGTGGAAAAGAATATCGCTTTAGAAAAGAAATATTGCCACGGTGCGCCTTTTTACGTGTTGGGGCCGCTGGTTACGGATGTGGGCGCCGGTTACGACCATATTACTTCAGCTATCGGCGGAGCGATCGCCGCCGGGGCCGGCGCGGATTTTCTTTGTTACGTGACTCCCGCCGAACATTTACGCCATCCTACGGCTGAAGATGTGCGTGAAGGGGTGATCGGCTGCCGCATTGCCGCTCACGCCGGAGACCTGGTCAAGCGCAGAGAAAAGGCGATCATCTGGGATAAAAATATTTCCGCCGCGCGCAAAGCCCGGAATTGGAAAAAGCAAATTAATTTATCAATTGATCCGGACAAAGCCAAAGCGTACCGTTTAAGCAGCCAGCCTAAGCTGGAAAGCGTTTGCACCATGTGCGGCGAATACTGCTCGATCAAGTTAATGGAAGATTGCAGCAAGAAATAATTTTTGGTATTTAGTTCTTTGTATCTATGTAATATTGCGAGAGGGAAGGGGTAACAGGCCGCCGCAGGCGGCCGCCATAGGGAAACCGCAGGTTTCCCTATGAAGGAGCTGAGCCCCCTAATCTGTCTCGCGAACGACTTGCGGGTGTAATTCAGTGGTAGAATGACAGCTTCCCAAGCTGTATATAGGGGTTCGATTCCCCTCACCCGCTTATTAATTTAGCAGGTAGTAGATAGGATAATGAAAAAGATCATTTTTTTATTTATAATTCTGGGTTTGGTGGGATGTGAGACCGTGCCTCCGTCCACCGGCCCGACTTTGACCAGCCTGACCCAGGGGATTCCCGCCGCGCGGCACCGCGTGGAAGTAGGAGAAACCCTTTGGAAAATCTCCAAAATTTACGGCGTGGACATCGATGATATAATCCGTCTTAACCACCTTGCCGAAGACTCTACCGTTGAAGTAGGGCAGATTATCCTCATCCCTGGCCAGGCGGGGGCGGGCGCCATCCATGCGAATATTCAAAACGCTCCGGTGATCTCTGCCGGAGACGATTTCATTTGGCCGGTGAGGGGTAGGGTTATTTCTGGTTTTGGCTCCACTTATCATAATTTAATCAATAAAGGAATAAATATTCAGACCTCCTTCGGGGCGGATGTATTTGCCACCCGCAGCGGCAGGGTAGTTTTTTATTCCAATAATTTCGGCAATTACAGTAAAACGATCATTATCGACCACGGGGACGGGCTGCGCAGCGTTTATTCCCGGTTTTCCGAGATCTACGTCAAACCCGGGGATAATGTGCAGCGGGGGGCCTTGCTTGGGCGGGTAGGTTCCAGTATCCGGGATAAAAACAATTACCTGCATTTTGAGATCCGCAAAGGGGCGGTTTCCCAGAATCCTTTATTTTTCCTGTCATGATAAAAGATAAATTTTTCGACCGTAATAATTATATCCAGATATTAGAAAAGCGCGTCTGCGGCCTTAAAGAAGGGTACCGCCAGAATATCGCTATTATCGGCGATGAAAGCGTCGGAAAAACCAGTATTATTTCTAAATTTCTCTCCGGTTATTATGACCCCCGGATCGTTACCGTTTTCTTGGAGGTGCGCCCCGAATCCCTGGACGGGTTTGCCCGGCGGTTTATCGGGGCGTTATTGTACAATTTTCTTTTAAACGGAGAGATCGCGCTCAAAGAGGACCTGGAATACCTGATCGCCAAATCCTCCCGCTATATACCTAAAACAACGGAAAGGGTGAATTTTATACTGAATGAATTGAGCCGGAGGAAGAAAGTGAATATCTTCTCCGAACTTTTCAACCTGCCGGAATTGATCCACCAGGAAACCGGTAAATTTTCGGTCTTATTTCTGGATGAATTCCACAATCTCGAGGATCTGGGAGTAAAGAATTTATACCGGGAATGGAGTAAGCTGCTCATGGTGCAGAAAAATACGCTTTACTGCCTGACCAGCTCCCGGATGTTCAAAACCCGGGTGATCTTATCCAAGCAGCTTTCTCTGTTATTCGGAAATTTCGAGATCATTACCGTCGAACCATTCGATATCCATACCAGCAGCCGTTACCTGGATATGCGCAGCCCCGGCTTAAAGCTGAAGCCGGAGATAAAGGATTTTATTATTAATTTCACCGGAGGTTATCCTTTATACCTGGAGCTGATCGCCGACGCTTTAGCCCAAACCGACCCGGTGGTGAGCCTGGTCGATGTCCTGGAGAATCTTTTATTTAATACTTCCGGCATACTTAATCAGCGGTTCTCTAATTACATCAAGCGGTTCCTGGATTCGGCCGCCAGCAACGATTATGTTTCGATATTTTATTTGATCGCTTCCGGCCGCAACCGGATCAAAGATATCGCCCATATCCTGCATAAACAGAAAAAAGATTTGAATGTGCGGATCAATCAGCTTTTGGAGCTGGACGCGATCACCCGCAGCGGGGATTTCCTGAAAGTAAGCGACCGGCTGTTTGCTTACTGGATGCGTTTTGTTTACCATGAAAAGATACATTCACTGTCTTTTGATGCTAAGAACCAGAAAGAGAAATTCAGGGAGAGTGTCCAGGAACTTATCGGCGAGTTTGCCAAGCAGTCGGTGAAGCCGCTGACTAACCGGGTTTGGGAACTTTTGCAGATGTTCGGGGATGACCTGATGCAGATCGAGCGTAAAAAGATCCGGCTGCACCATTTCCGGGAGGTGAAGCCGCTTTCCTTCGGGCATTCTTTCTTGAAAGACGGTTTGCTGGGCCGCTCAAGCGACGCGCTTTGGATCATGGCGATAAAATCCGACGCGCTTACGGAACAGGATATCGCGGAATTTTCCAAGGAATGTAAAAGATACCACCATAAATCCCAGCGTAAGATCATGGTCACCCTTAAGGAAGTCGATCCGAACGCCCGGTTAAGGGCGCTGGAGGAAAAGATCTGGACCTGGGACCTGAACAGCTTAAACCAGATCCTTGACCTTTTTTCCAAGCCAAGGGTAATTGCATGAGCCAGGTGATCAGCTTTACCGAATTCTCCGGATCTAACCGCGTGCGCATCGGGGTGATCTCGGATACGCATATCCCGGACAAGGGCAAGCATATTCCCCAGGCGGTCCTGGATGATTTTAAGCACGTGGATATTATCCTCCACGCCGGAGACGCGGTAAATTTGGCAGCAATCGAAGAATTAAAGAGCGCCTGTCCCCGGGTGGTGGCGGTGGCCGGAAACATGGACCATGAGGAAGTAAGAAAAAAATACCCGCCAAAGCAGCTTTTGGATGTTTTAGGTTACCGGATCGGGCTGACTCACGGGGCCGGGGCCCCGGGTAATCTCCTGGAACTGATCAAAGATATTTTTAAAGAGGACGGATGCGATCTGATTGTTTTCGGGCATTCGCATAAACCGCAGAATGAAAAGATCGACGGGATTTTGTTTTTTAATCCGGGGACCGCAACCGACGCCAGTGCCGCCTGTAATTCTTACGGGGTCATCGAATTAAAAAAAAGGCCGGATAATCTGGCAAAAAACGCCCAAAATAACTGCGGGATCGGCGCTAAAATAATAAAACTTTAATCCCGCACCTTCTTGTTATTTATTAAGAAAGTGCGGGGCAAAACAGCGAATAGAGAAGAAGGTGCGGGATGGATAAACTCTGGGCTCCCTGGCGGATCAATTATATAAACAATAACGGCAAAACCAAGGGCTGTATTTTTTGCCGGGCCAAAAGAAATAAAAGCGCGGATCAGGTGATCTTTAAAACGGCAAAATGCGTTTGCCTATTGAACATTTATCCTTACAATAACGGCCATCTTTTAATTTCTCCGCTGCGTCATGTAGCGGAAATCGAACAATTAGACCGGGAGGAGGTCTTGGACATGTTCCAGGCTTTGAAACGCGCCAAGCTTCTCCTTAAAAAAGTTTTAAAACCTCAGGGGTATAATTTAGGGTTTAACCTCGGCCGCAATGCCGGCGCCGGGATCACCGGGCACCTGCATTTACATATCGTGCCCCGTTGGGCCGGAGATACGAATTTTATGCCGGTAATTGCCGGAGTGAAGGTGATTTCACAATCCCTGGAAGAATTAGCCAAGCGCCTTAAAAATGCCGATAAATAAGGTCATTGAATTCGAAAATATGTTCCTGGCTCCTTACGCGATGAAAAGTTCCGCTACGCGCGGCAGGGTGCACAAAGAAGAGGAGCATCCCTACCGTTCCTGTTACCAGCGCGACCGGGACCGGATCATCCATTCGGCGGCTTTCCGGCGCCTCGAATATAAAACCCAGGTATTTGTCAATCACGAAGGGGATTATTACCGCACCCGGCTGACCCACAGCATCGAAGTTTCCCAGATTGCCCGGACCATCTCCTGCGCTTTAAGTTTGAATATGGACCTTACCGAGGCAATCGCCCTGGCGCATGATTTAGGGCACACCCCCTTTGGACATTCCGGGGAGGAAGTGCTTAATGAATTAATGGCCAAAAGCGGCGGATTTAACCATAATCTGCAGGGCTTAAGGGTGGTAGATTTTCTGGAGGAGCGTTACCCGGAATTCCCCGGTTTAAATTTGAGCTGGGAGGTGAGGGAAGGGATCGTGAAACATTCTTCGGTGTTTGACACGGCGGTTGCCCTTAAAGAATTTTTCCCCAGGCGGATGCCTTCCCTGGAGACCCAGGTGGTCGATGTAGCTGATGAGATCGCTTACGATAACCATGACCTGGATGACGGCCTTACTTCCGGATTGATCCGGGAAAGCGACCTGGAAAATTTCGAGATTTGGAAAAAAATAAATCGCGCGATCGATGTAAAATATGCTAAAATTAATCCCGGCGGGC
Organism: Candidatus Omnitrophota bacterium; assembly: GCA_903852325.1. Classification (GTDB taxonomy): domain Bacteria; phylum Omnitrophota; class Gorgyraeia; order Gygaellales; family Profunditerraquicolaceae; genus UBA6249. The sequence goes on along the minus strand of CAINQO010000056.1, from coordinate 5,883 downwards.
GCAAGTATTTGATCATCCGGGGCCTGATCGATTTACAGGTTACCGACCTGATCACCCATACTCAGCAGGAGCTGAAACGGCGCAAGGTAAAAAAATACGCCGACCTGCAGAAGCTTGAAGGTAAAATAGTGGGTTTCAGCGGCAAGGTCAAGGAATTGAGGAAGCCGCTCAGGCAATTCCTGATGCAGAAACTTTACCACCATTACCGGGTGGTACGGATGAGCACAAAAGCAAAACGTTTTATCCGGGAATTATTCTGCGAATATCTGGCGCGGCCGGCCCAGATGCCCACAGAGATCCAGCGCCGGATCCCCCAGGAGGGGGTGCGCAGAGTGGTTTGTGATTATATTGCCGGGATGACTGACCGGTACGCCTTAGATGAGTACAAAAAATTATTCAACCCCTACGAAAAAGTATAGGTTCCTGATCTCCGCGGTGCACAGTATTTACCGCCTGCTCAACTCTACCTACGAGGTAAATGAGTTGATCTGCCGCATGGGCCGCCTATTCTGCCAGTTTTTTAACGCCCAGTACTGCGAAATTGTGTTGCTGGACCCGGGCAAGAAGTATTCGATGATTAAATGCACGATCAATGACAATAGGAAAGTGGTCGTGTATAAAAAAGCCAAGATCTCCGGCAGGACGGAAATCCGGATCATTAAAAGTTCCTCGGCGGTAAGGAAGGGCAATCTCCTGGGGGTGCCGCTGATCGCCGAAGACCTGATGGGGTTTACGCTGCTCAAGCGCACCAGGACCGCCAAATCTTTTGACCTGTTTGACCAGGAGATGTTGATGACCATGGCCGAGCAGGCGGTGATCGGGATTAAAAACATGCAGCTTTACGAAGAACAGCAGCGCATCGTCTTCGGCAGTATTAAGTCCCTGGTTACTTTTTTAAACACTCACGTTTCCCGGGATTACACGCATTCGCCGCATTTCAGCAAGCTGGTGTGTGCCTTGGGGGCGGATATGCATTTGAATGAAAAACAGCTGCAAAGCCTTAAATATGCCAGCCTCCTGCACGATGCGGGAAAAGCGGATATCCCGGCGGCGATTTTGACCAAGACGACCAAGCTTACCGACGCTGAGTATGATATTATCAAAACACACCCGGTCAAGGGGGCGCAGATTTTAAGGCCGTTGCAGGTTTTACGCCCGGCAATCCCGATCATCATGTACCACCATGAGAAATATAACGGGACCGGTTATCCTTCGCAGCTTAAAGGCGGGCAAATCCCCCTGGGGGCCCGGATCATGGCGGTTGCCGATGCTTTCGAAGCAATGGTTTACGGCCGGCCATACCGGCAAAGGATGGACATTCCTTCGGCGATAAAAGAAATAAAGAGAAAAAGCGGCACGCAATTTGACCCTAAAATAGTCGAAACCTTTTTAAAGGTAATTAAAAAATTCAATAAACGGATTTACTTGGAGCAGGATAAGGTTTAGCGATGGCGGAAAAGCAGGATTATTCACAAACCGAACTTTTTTCGGATGACAGCGGCGGGCAATATAAACCCTACGTCCCAAAAAATAGTTTCTTTTTGCGTATCCGCGGATATGAAAAAGTAATGCTGTTGCTCATGGGTTTTATCCTGGTCAGTATTATCGCTTTTTCCTTAGGGGTGGAAAAAGGAAAGCGGGCGTCCTGGGCCAGGAGTAATTATAATACTTCCGCCTCCGGAGGGTATACTATCCAGGTGGCTACTTTCAAGAATAAGCAACTGGCTTTGCGGGAAGTGCAATTGCTGCTTAAAGAAGGCTTGACTCCGATGGCTTTTGCCAAAGGGGGCAATATTGTTTTGTGCGTAGGCAAATTTTCCAATCAAGAGAGCGCGCAACCTTTGCTGATCCAGCTGCAGAGAACCTACGCGGGTTGCCGCATAAGGAGGTTATAAACATGTCAATCCATCCGTCATTAACTATTTCGGAAAAGGACAAAAAAACACGCTCGGTGCTCAAGCGTATTGAGCGCATCAGGCAGATGCAGGAAAAGGGGAATTGGAAAGAAGGGAATTCGGTTTACGGCCTCCCCAAATTAAAGTCCCTGCGCATCAAGATCAAGAAAGAAAAAGTGGAAAAAGCCGCGACTACCGAGGAAGGCGCGCCAGCCGCTGCCGCCGGAGCCAAAACCGCCGCTGCTGCCGGAGGAGCCAAAACCGCTGCTCCTAAGGCCGCCGCTAAAGCCGCTCCCAAGGCTTAAAAGAAGAACCTATGCCGAACCTTAAAATAAAAAGCATCTTTATTTTTTTGGCAGTTTGTTTTTTTCTCCCCGCCGTTGCCCGGGCTGCCGATCCCGCTTTTACCGGCCAGACCAACGCCGGCGGTATAAATGTCCGGGTGGATGCGACCGTGGGCGCGGATGTTATCTGTACCCTGGCTAAAGGGGAAATGGTAGAGGTGGTCCGGGAGGCTTACGATTGGTACAAGATCCGGCTGCCCAAGGATGCTCCTTCGTATATAAAAAAGGAGCTTTTAGAATGTAATAATATCAACCGCAACAACCTTAACCCGGATTTTACCGCCCAGTCGGGAAAATGCCTCAGCGCCAAGGTGATTAAGGACCGGGTCAATATCCGTTTAGGCCCCAGCGAATCGTCATGGATCCTGGGGAAAATCGATAAGGATACCGTGGTGAATATTATCGGTGAATCCGGCGCCTGGTATAAAATCCATCCGGTTTACCAGAGCTACGGCTGGATAAATAAAAAATTCGTGAATAAAGAAATTGTCCCCCTTCCCAAGCGAGAGCCTTTAGTAAAAGAAGAAGCTGCCGGCTTAGGTGCTCAGGTGGTGGTGGAAGGCAAGGTTACTCCTTACGGGATCGTCATGTGGCGCAAAGCCACCCATAAGCTGATCACTGCCGAAAATAAACTCTATTTCCTTAAGGGCGACCGCAAAGGGTTGGACAGCCTTAACTACCGCAAAGTTAAAGTCACCGGAAAAATAATCGGCCTGGCCGAAAATAATTCTCCGATCATCCAGATCGATATCATCGAGGCGCTATGAGCCTCCTGCAGTCGATCATCGTTTTTGCCATTTCCTACGCTTTGCTATTGATTGCCATGACCGTCCATGAATTTGCGCACGGCGCGGTAGCTTATAAACTGGGAGATTCTACTGCCAGGATGAGCGGCAGGTTGACCTTAAACCCTTTGGCGCATATCGATCCTTTCTGGACCCTGATTTTACCACTGGTGCTTTTTTTATCTACCGGCGGCCGTTTTGTTTTCGGCGCCGCCAAGCCCGTGCCGATAAATTACTGGAGCCTGAAAAACCCGAAAAGGGACATCATTTGGATAGGCTTAGCCGGACCGCTGGCAAATTTCCTGTTAGCTTTTATAATTTCACTGGCATTCAAGTTTGTGTCCCAGGAAGGGGTAGCCGGTTATCTGCTGGTTAACCTGTTGACGATCAATGTGGTCCTGGCGGTGTTTAACCTGATCCCGCTCCCGCCGCTGGATGGTTCCAAGGTGCTGATGGGGCTCCTGCCGCAGGCTTTAGCGGAGAAGTATGGGCAATTGGAGCGTTACGGTTTTGTTATCCTTTTTATATTTATCTGGCTGGGAATGTTCGAAAAGCTGGTTTGGCCTTTAGTGGTCGCGGTGATGAAAATACTGGGAGCGGGATTTTAAATGCGCAAGGTAACGGTAAATTTAGGGAAACGTTCATATCCGGTGGCGATCGGCAGCGGCATTTTATCCTCGCTGGGCGCTTATTTAAAAAAAATGGATATCGGTTCCGACGCTTTTATCGTTACCAACGCTTTCCTGAAAAATAAATACGGGCGGAAATTGGCGCAAGGATTATCGGCAAAAGGTTTCCCGTGCCATTTTAAACTGGTCGCCGACAGCGAAAACTCCAAATCCATGGAGACCGCGGGCCAGGTGATCAAGGAATTGGCCGGGTTCGATCATAAGAGGAAAATTTTTATTATTGCTTTTGGCGGCGGGGTGGTCGGCGATTTGGCGGGATTTGTCGCCTCGGTTTATAAGCGCGGGATAAGTTATGTGCAGGTTCCTACCACTTTATTGGCGCAGGTAGATTCCTCCATCGGAGGAAAGACCGCGGTGGACCTGGCCCTGGGGAAAAACCTGGTGGGCGCAATTTATCAGCCCCGCCTGGTGCTTAGCGAAATCGATTTCCTTAAGACCCTGAACCGTGAACAGTTTTCCAGCGGCATGGCGGAAGTGATCAAATACGCGGTGATTAAGGATAAGCATCTTTTCTGCTTTTTAGAAAATAACCACAAAAAAATTATCCGTAAAGACCCGTCCGCCCTTGAATATATTATCGCTTCCTGCAGCAGGATCAAGGCGGAAATTGTCAGCCGGGACGAAAAAGAGACCCGGGGACAAAGGACGATCCTTAATTTCGGGCACACCATCGGTCATGCCCTGGAAGCCGCCGGCGCCTACCGGGGGTATAATCACGGGCAGGCAGTCAGCCTGGGGATCTCTGCGGCGCTGGAGCTGAGTTTGGATTATAAATTGATTGATGCTGATTCAGCGCAGCGGATCAGGGATTTACTGCGGCTTTACGGCTTGCCGTTGAAGGTAAGAGGAGTAACCGCCGCAGCGATCATCCGGGCGCATTATCACGATAAAAAATTTTCCGGTAAAGAAAATAAGTTCGTGCTCAGTGCCGGGATCGGCAGGGCCAGGATAATCCGGAATATCAAGCTGGATTTGATTGAAAAAGCGGTTGAGGGGCTTTTTTAGTTTTAGCGGGAGGTGGTCAGGGTAATTTTTCCCGCGGCATTTTCCAATTCTACGGCGTTTTCGGTTATCGTGCTAACCTTGGCGCCGCCCACGTAATCATTTACCCTTACAATCCGGTTATTGATCAAGGCGTAGGCGTCATCACCGGAAACAAAAATCCCACTTAAGATAAAATCAGTTGCGGCGAGTTTATTTTCCTGCGGCGTTGGCTCCGGTAAAACCGGGGACAATGCGGGAGTTGTTTCCGCCGGAGCGATAGGTGCCGGTTTCGCCGTTACGGCAGGAAGCCTGTTTTTGTTTTGGTTTCGGCCGGAAGCTGCCGGGCGGCTTTTGCCGGAACCCGCGGAATGTTTTAACAGGCTGAAGATAAAATTGGCCAGGAAAAGTCCGGCCGCTAAAATTAAAATATAGAGCAGGATAGTTTTCGAACCGCCGGGCTTTTGCGGGGGGTTGTTGTCCGCGGCGGATTTTTTTTGTAAATTTTGTCCGGCTTTTTTTAAGGCCTCGTTAATTATGCTCATATGTTTTTTCCTACCGCGTAACTGTCCAACTCTTCCAGGCAGCGGGTAATGATTTCCGCACCGATCTGATGGGTCTCGGCGACAAAACCGGCTAAAAGCGCCCGGTCGCAAAGCATGTTGATCAGGCGGGGGGTGCCGGCGGAAAATTGGCTGATCAAATCGAAGGCAGCAGCATCGAACTCTATTTGCGGGCGGCCGGATTGCCCGCTGCCGGCAACCTTTAAGCGGTAATTAACGTACTTCTTGATCTCTTCCGGGTCAAGGGGGGAGATGTGGTACCTGACCATTACCCTTTGCCGCAACTGCCTTAGATCATAAAGATTAAGGCGCGCGTTTAATTCCGGCTGGCCGACTAAGATTACCTGTAAAAGCTTGTCTTTTTCCGTTTCCAAATTAGAAAGCAGGCGGATCTGCTCGAGCAGCTCAGGGGTGAGGTTTTGCGCTTCGTCGATGATCAGGACCAGGTTGTTCCCGGCGCAGGATTCCCGCAAAAGAAAATCATTCAATCCCCGGATCATCCCCAGCTTTGTTTTATCTTCCGGACGGATCCCGAAATCTTTGATGATCGATTCTAAAAGCTGGATTTCCGATAGCGCCGGATTGAGGATAAAAGCGGTTTTTACGTTTTTGCCGACCTGGTTCAG
>CAINQO010000055.1 GCA_903852325.1 Candidatus Omnitrophota bacterium | reverse complement strand
CCAGAGCGCGCGGAGTCCCTCGTCAACGCCTTCGACGTACTCGATGCCATTGAAGCTGCGCCACGATCGACGTCCCGTTTCCGTGCGGATACTCGCTAAATCCCAATCTTTCCAGCATTTCCGCCGCCAAAGAACTGGCGGTGCATCTAACGCTGTTACAAAACAAAAAAATCGTATCGTTTTTATTCAGCAGCTTATCGGCTTTCTCTTCCAATTCCTCCAGGGGGATCTCGATCGCCCCGGGAATATTTTTTTTCTCATAACTGCCTATGCCGATCACGTCGACCACGGTTAAATGCTCTTTGGTCCTGCGGATATTGATCAACTCATCGCTGGTAATCTTCTTAATCATAGCTGCCTCCTTGATCTCTGAATTTAGATGCCGCTCAGAGAAGAAGGTTGCAATCTTTTTAAATTAAAATCCCTTAAAATAAACACCGGGATTTTAATTTACACCGAACTAAAGTAAAAATCGCCATGATAAATTAATTTAACGATTTTTACTTTACACCTGGCGATACAAATATACTTATTTCAACCGTCAAATTCGGGTTAAAGCCAGGTGGGTTTCCGAACATGTGCTTAATCCAACAACAACGAATATATTACTTCATCCCCCCATAAACCGCAAAATTATAATGCTTCAGGATAACATCCACCTCTTTAAACCCTGCCCGGCGCAGAATCTCCAATTCCTCCGTAAAAACAACCGGACGGTCTTCCTTTTGATGCCGGCGCAGCATATTGTTGACTTTTTTCTCCGGCAGGCCGTTAGCGCGCATAAATTCCTTCCACTTATCCATATACAGCTCCTGCAAATGCCGGTTAGAAGAAAGAAAAATATCCACGCACAGAAAAACCCCTCCCTTAGGCAGGCAATTCCGGAGTTTACGGTACAAACGCGGCTTCTCCCTGCCCTCAACATGATGCAACACCATGGAAGAAACAATGCAATCGTATTTTTCCCGGCAACTTAGATCGCGGACATCCCCCTGCCAAAACAAAACATTGCGGCTGCCCTTAAGCTTAGCTTTTGCCATTTTAAGCATATTTTCCGCCATATCGACACAACTGATCCGGGCATTCGGGTACGCCAAAAGCAGCTTCTGGCTCAAGTTTCCGGTGCCGCAGCCAAGATCAAGGATCTTTATTTTATCTTTGGACCTAAAAGGGAGCGCGTCGATAAGCGCCTGCATCATTTCCTCATAGCGCGGCATTACCTTAAAGAATAATGTATCGAAAACCGCGGCTTCTTTTTCAAAATGCTCTTTTATCGCCTTGATCCTGTTTTCCATGCCCTTTCTGTCCCCCTATTGGTTGCCCTGATCCACTGATCTCCTTAAAAAACATCCTATTTCTTGCGCTTTATGAAATTCTCTACCGACCGGTTATAAGTCGCCTCACCCTGCTTATCAAAATAACAGGCCGGTAATTCCCTGCTGGCGCGGTGATAAGCGAGGCATTCACAGCATACCCCGTGCCGAGGGCAACCGGGATAACTGCAATTACAAGCCGCGTCATTTTTCTTTTTATTTAAACAATCCATAGTCATTCTCCGTATTGCTATAATTAAGGAGGGGTTTTACTTTGGAAGAGAAAACTTGAAATCTCCGTTTTGGGGTAGGGCTAAATCCCCTTTCCCTTCGGATCCAAGCATCCCATCAGAATTGAATTCGCCATGGCCTGTGTCAAACTCTCCGCTATTTGATTTAAACTCTCCGCTATTTGTCCTAAACCCACTGTTATCCATCGTAAAAACTCCGGAGGGAGCGCCAAATTCCCCGGATTCGCTTTTAAATCCCTGCTGCTGGAAGGAGAGCTCTCCCTGGGTTGCAGACATCCCCGCCTGATTATCCCCGGAACTGCTTAGATAATCCCCGGCCAACGCGAAAACCGGCACTCCTAAAAGCATTAAAAAAATTAAAAACCTTTTTTTCATTTTTCCCTTTCAGCTTAATAATTCAGCGCCGCCTGGATAATTTTTTCCGCTTTCTCTTCCACTAACTCCGTATTTATCTGCTTGGTCCGCGGATCCTCAACCTGCCGGCTGACTTTTTCCAGGCGCGCCAACTTGACTGTAACGCTCTTTTTGCCCGTAGCGTAAGCATTCTTCACCGCCTCCCCCAGATCCTCAGGGCGGTTGCAGGAGCGGCCGTCGAATTCCAGCAAAACATCCAGAAACTGGATCCCCGCTTTTTCCGCGGAGCTGTTTTTGGCCACATCCACCACCAGTATTCCTGTCCCGGTCGCCAGCCCTAATCTTTCCGACTGCTGCCCGTTAAGGCTGCTTACTACGCAGCCAAACCAGAATTTAGGAAAACTTACTCCCCGCGCCATGGCCAGAGTGGCAATGGAATTAGCCAATTTTTCCAGGTGTTCTTCATCCGAAACTCTTACATAAACCGTCCTGCCTCCGGAAAGAGCCACGGTTAATCCCCATCTGAACTCTACAGACGAATAAAGCATGTGGTGAAGCTCAAGGCCGATTACTTCATTAAAAGGAATGATGAACATATCCGTTCTTGGCTGGGCAATCGTCTGCACCTGATAAGTGGTGCTATAGGTGGGGATATAATTCCAGCCTACCCACATCGCCCCATAGGTGGGAGTGGCCACGGCCTGGCGCATGGTTTGCGTCCAGTTCCATCTGGCGCGCATGCCAAAAGCATCAACCTCCAGGGAGCTGATCGGATAACCTCCGCGCCACTCGACAAAATCCTGCTGCAGGTTCTTGATCGTGCCGATCGCCTCCTCTGCCGAAGCCAGCTTTTGGGGGACATAATAAAGGCTTATATCCGAGGATTTAGGCGGCCAGATCGAAAGCGGCACGCTCTGATACGCCACTGTCCGGCAGCCGGAAAAAAACATTAAACCTAAAACTACTGATAAGATTTTCCGTTTCATTTTATAATCTCCTTACCAACCCGTCATTCTGAGCCCGCCGCCAAAGGCGGCGAGGCGAAGAATCTCTATTTACAAAGTGTCATTGCGAGGCGCCGTAGACGACGCCTGCCCGCCAACGGTTTGTGGCGGGAAGCAATCTTTTTAAACTTGCTTCAACTTTTTAATACACTCGTCAACGGTTTTCACAAAAGTAACCAACTCGCTGCAACAGGAAACCTTACGGATATTCCTGATCTTCTCGCTTAATACCGGCTCTTTTTTCAAACAGTTTAAAGCCGGTTTCCAGTAATTCCCCAGCATAATTATCGGTTTAGGCTCGATCAACCCTTTATTTAAATGTTCCAGCACAGCGGCTAACTCCAATAAAGTCCCGGTCCCGCCCGGCAGAACGATAAAAGCATCCGCTCTTTCCATCATGATCCCGATCCGCTCAAACAGGCAGTCGGCGACAATCTCCTTATCGATAAAAGGATTGGCTTTTTTATATATCGGCTTTTCCCATTTATACCAGGTCACTCCGATGGTTTTGCCGCCGGCGGATTTCGCCCCGCGGGAAATATCCTCCATCGTGCCGCCGAAACCTCCGGAAATAACCGTGATCCCTTTGCAGGCAAGCAGCTCCCCCAGCCGGATAGTTTCCGCTTTCTGTTTCTTGCTCAGGTCTTTATAACTGCCGAAAACACAGACGCTTTTAATCATAAAATCCAACCTTATTTTAAAATGGTTTTAAAACAAGTAAATGCGTAATTACCCTTTTCTATAGACTTTTATCTACTTCAGGAGGAAGTACACCCGCGCCCTCCACTAGGCGCGGGGTGTCTAACCGAATAATATCATTTGCGACTTATTTCCAGCTGACCTGCGCAGGATTGCGCAACGGGATACGACTATACCTGTATTTCGGATGCCCGATCATCATTACCGCCCCGCAGGTGGCATGCGAAGACAAACCCACAAATTTTCTTACCTTCTCCGACATATTGATCGCCATGTTCACATAACCGGCCCAGCAGGCGCCCAGCCCAAAGCCAAATGCCGCCAGCTCCAGATAGGTGGCCGCAATCGTGCAGGACTGCGGCACCATCGGATCATCCTTGATCCCGTAAGCGATCACAATGCACGGCGCCTTGCGGCAGATCAAATCCTCCCCACTCTCCCAGGCTTTCACCAGGCGGTCGAAACGAAAAGATAACGCCATCTGGTTTTTTGCTTCCAGCAGCTCCCGGATCCATTCCACGATCAAGCCGCTTAATTCCTGGATTTTATCTTTCCCCGTTACTACCGCCCAGCTCACCGGCTGGCGGTTGATCCCCGAAGGGGCATAGCGGGCAATATCTAAAAGTTTTTCGATTTGTTCTTTAGTTACCGGCTCATCTTTATAGGTGCGGATGGACCGGCGGCCTTTGAGCAACCGCTCCACCTGCTCCGGATAGGGGAGCTTGGCATAATCCAGGCGCACAGCGTCTTTAACATCCATGGTCGAAAGACTAATTGAACCGCGCGGGCAGAAAGCGAAACAATGGCCGCAATTAATACAAGTCTCTCCTCCACCCGGCACAAACTCCGGCACCTTCGCTTCATTCATCTTTAAAATGTGCATCGGACAGAGTTCCACGCATTTGCCGTCTCCCGCACAAGTTTTCTTGTCCACCTCAATTGTGATCATAAATTAAAATTGCCTCCTAAAATAAAATTACCTATAAAACCCTCGGTAATTTTATTTTACGTCGAACGTTCCAATATTCGAATATACAAAAACCGTAACATATAGGCTTAGTTCGACGCTTCTGTAACACCCAGGTTTGAGTTTGGTGCTTTCCTAATATCCGTCATTCTGAGTCCGCCATTAAATTAGTGGCGGACGAAGAATCTCGATTTACAAAGTGTCATTGCGAGGAGCGAAGCGACGAAGCAATCTCTTTAACCTCCTCACATTTTATTTCAACTCCCCGCTTACATCAATCACCGTCTGCTGCTTACTGTCAATGGCGATGGATTTTGGCGCGCTGCCCGGGGCCAGGCTGAATTTCTTTAAATCCACTTTCCTCCAGGCAGTGTCTTCATAAGTTTTATAATACAGGACCAGATTGGTCAGGTCTTTGATCACTACCCACTGGGCGTATCCTTCCAGCTGGACAAAAACCTCGGGATGCTCCTTGATCGCCCCTTTAGGGATATCGACAATGTTCAAAAGATGCTCCGCCAGATTAATCGCTTCCGCCGCGTCTTTTACCGGCAAAGCCGCGTCCAGGGAATACGCCACCCGCACAAACCTTGACGGAGGAGTCCAGTCCCCGGGCAGCCCCAGCATGCCGCTGCCCACCCCGGTAGGTTCCAGTTTCAGGCCGTTAAGCAGCCGGTCATCCCGGTCATGCGCGTTTAAATTTATATAATTCCTCAAGTTATTGATCTGCCACCTGAAATCCGGCCGGTTAGTCATCACCCCCAGCGGATTATCATAAACCTTCACCTTCCCGCCGATAAATTCGATCACCAGATTTTTTCCTAAAGCGTCATGCACCGCAACATGCATATACAGCTCTCCGCCGGCGGCTTTTATTTTGGTGCCTACGACATCAACCTTAGTTAAAGCTTCTTTTACCTCTTCAACGGTCGTAAAATTTCCCATGATCCATGCGCCAAGATTGCTCAGGGTCACGAATTTACCCGGCTCTGCCTCCTGGTACTCCGCCCCGGTAAACATCAAAGCGTCAAAAGCCAGCCCCTTCTCATTAAAACCTTCAACATAGCAATTTTTAAGATTATAGGCATCTATTCCCAGAAAACCGTATTTACTCATCCAGGATATCCCCTTAACCCCCTTATCATCAACGCTGACGAACTGCTGCCCTTGCGGCACGATCACCACATTAGAATGCAGATCAATGGGAAACTCCATGGAGCGGCCGATCACCACCGTATTATCCTGGGCCTTGACCTGAAAATCCGTACAGGCAAATGACGCCCTAACCGCAAAGCTTAAAAATAAAACCGTCGCGATCAAAACTACCCTACAATGTTTAATCATCCGGTTCTCCTTAAATTAAAAATGCCTGAATATAAGAATTGCGTTTTTAATTTACTCCACGTGATACATCATTCGAATATATATCAACCGCATCATTTAGGTTTGAACGTGGAGCTTTTACCCTAGCTCACTTTTTCTTTTTTGGTGGACTCTGCCTCTCTATCGTCCCAAAACTATCCAAAGCTATCTTATGACATTTCTCAAACTCCGCCGCATTCGCCACTCCGTAAACCAGGTCAAAACGCACCCCCTGATCAAAGAAGAAATATTGCTCCTGTTTGATCAACTGGGGAATCTCAAAATTCAGCTTGATTACCTTGCGCACTCCCAGTGTATCCCAGGAAACAGAAAACTTCCCTTTAGGAAACCTGTGCTTGAATTCTTTAATATAGTCCTTTTTCTGCGAAAACAGCCCGTTTGCATCCCCCTCATCCAGTTGCGCAATTATCCCCAAGCCGGATTTTCCGTCAGGAGATTTAAAATTAATTTGCGATGAAGTATCCGTGGGGATCTCCACTTTTGACCAACCGGCAGGCGGGCTAAAAGTAAAAAACTTGTTTTTATCCTGATAAACCTCCGGCTTACTAACCTCGGGCTTCTTAACCTCCGGCGCCTTATCCTGGGCTAAAGAAGCAGCCAGGCCAAAAAAGAGCGTAAAAAGTAAAACAGGAATTCCGGCAATAAATAAACTCTTATTCTTCATTATTTTACCAGCTGTAATTTAAGCACCGCTCCTATGTTGTGGATGCTTTTTTCCGCAAAATTCACCGGCAAAGCGGAAAGGATATCCTGCGCTTCTTTGAAGGTCATTGAGGAGTGCGACCTGACCACCGTCAGGAATATAAAGCCGAGAAACCATCCATACCGCCTGCGCACCTGCTCCTCTATCTCTTTTGGCGTATCCTTCCAGATATCGTAAATATACGCCTGGCCGCCTTTTTTAAGCACCCGGTGGATTTCCTTGATATATTCAACCGGCTTAGCCCAGTGATGCAAACTCAGGGAACTGATCACCATATCAAAAGATTCATTCTCAAACGGCAGGTTACCGACATTGGCGGTTTTAAAGGTCACCCGGTTAGCCAGCCCTAATTTTTCTGATTTTTTATTGGCAACATCAACCATCCCGCTGGACAGGTCGATCCCCACTATCTCCACTCCCGGCACTCTTTTAGCGATTGCAAAAGGAAGATATCCCGGCCCGGTTCCGGCGTCCAACATCTTCCCCGTTGATATTTTCGCGCTTATCTCCTGCGCTACCTGCTGATGGATATCGATTATGCAGGGAACTTTTCTGGCGATCAGGGAATAAAATTTTACCGCAAAGTTAGGGATTGCTTCAATTCTCATTTATAAATCTCTTTTGCTTTAATTTAAAATCAGCAGCGCCGCATTCAAAATAAACGCAAAACCTACCCAGGCAACATATGGAATAAGCAGCCAGGCTGCCGGTTTAGAGATGGGCAAAAACACCTTAATCATCCACAGTATCGCCAGGAATAGACAAGCCACTACCGCTAATCCTCCCCGGATCGAATGGCAGCCAAAAAATACGATCGACCAGAGGCTGTTTAAGGTTAACTGCAGCAGAAATACATACAAAGCGCTTTTAACGCCAGGCGCCTGCACTCCTTTTCGCCAAACAAGAAACGCCGCAATCCCCATTAAGGTGAATAAACCTGCCCATACCGGAGCAAACACCCAATTCGGCGGATTAAAAGCGGGCTTATGGATGACGGCATACCAGTCCGGAATAGCCCGACGCGTAAAAACCGAGCCGATCAAGCCTGCGCCCTGACAAACTAATATACTGATGATTAACTTAATTATAAGGCTAACTTTTTTCAAAATCAATCTGCCCCTTATAAGGGTCCATCCCGGTCAAGCGCACCCGCACATTCTGCCCGACAACCAACCCCTTTTCCCCGCGCATCACCCTGCCTTCAGCCGGAGGCTCTAAAATCCGCACGTAGGTGCCTTTATCCGAGGCTCCGGTCACTATCCCCTCAAATGATTCGCCGATCCGCTTGCTTAAGAGCACGCAGGCCGCGGCTTTACGCATAAACCGTTCCACCTTTTTGGCCGCCTGATCCCGGTCGGTATATTTAACGGCGCAAGCGGACAACTCCTCCCGGCTATACGGACAAGGATGCTTATCCAGGACCGCCTTTAAAAGCCTTTGCACGATCACATCGACATAGCGCCGGTTAGGCGCTGTCCCGTGAGTATAATCCATTACCGCCAGGCCAAAATGCCCGATAGAAGCTGCCTGCGGATCAAGCATTACATATTCACCCGGGCCTAATAATTTAACGATCACCAAAGATAAATCCGGGAATTTTAGCGGATCGGCGATTTTTATCCTGCGCAAGAATTGCGCCAGCGCCTTAGCATCAGGCTGCTGCGGCAACGCCTCCTGATATTTAGCGGCTACCGCCACGATCCCCTCCCAGTTTTTCGGGGAACGCACCACCCGCTGGAGCATCGCTACTCCGGCCTGCTTTAAAAATTGCGACATCGCGACATTAGCGGCGATCATGAAATTTTCGATAATAAACCGGGCCCGGTTCTTCTCCTGGATAAGCAGCCCGACCACCTGGTCATCCCGGATAACCGGTTTAGCTTCGATCGTATCAAATTCCAGCGCCCCCTGCTCCAGGCGTAACTTACCCAAACGTGTAGCCGCTTCATCCTGCAACTCTAACTGCTCTTTAAGGCCGGCAATACCGACTACCGATCCGGGAATACAGGTTTTTCCTTCCAGCCAGTCACCGATCTCTTCATAAACCAGCTTGGCTTTATTGCGGATGACTGCCCGGTAAATCTCACCCGGGGTATTGTTTCCGTCAGGAAAAATAGTGAACTCAATGACCAAGGCGTCATGGTCCGCATCCGGCAGTAAAGAAGTCAGCTCGGTAGACAGGCGTTTGGGCAGCAGGGAAAAAACATCAATCCCGGTGTACACCGAGGTTCCGTTCCCTGCGGCGTAAATATCGGTTTGCGATTGTCTGGGAACAAATAAATCCACATCCGCGATCGCCACCTTCACCTTGATCTCGCCGCCCGCGCCGCGTTCACAGTATTCTAATTGATCAAGATCCAGGGATTCCTGGTTATCAATCGATGACCAGAGCAATCCCCGCAAATCCCTTTGCCCGCCTTGCGCCTTAGCCAACAGCTTATTTGCATCAAGCGCATTCACTTCATCAATGGTAGGCTTAGATAGAGTGAAATCAAACCCATATTGCCTCAACGCGTCACGGGCAATTTTATGCAGGTCGACATTATGATAATTAGACATCTAATTGGCCTTTGCCCCTTGCCCCCAGCGAACATCCGCGTCCACCGCTCCGCCAACGGCGAATTTATCCTGCGGCCCGGTTTGGATTATCCGGATATTCACCGTCCGATAGCGCAGGAGATTGCCGACAATAAAACAGCCGATCAAAAGCATGATGATAAACATCAGAATGATCTTCACATCCTGCTTCCCCCAGCCTAATGATCTTATATATGCTACCGGCTTAATTTTCATCATTACCTCCTGGCTAACGCTATAGGCAAAATTACTGCATTATCGAGCCGTCTTCATTGTATCTGGTGGGCTTTCCCTCTAACTTACCGGCCCGGCAAACCCCGGCTTCCTTGAGCTTGCCGCTTTCATAATAAATCCTAAACGGCCCCTCAAGCTGGTCATCGCTGTATGTGCCTTCTTTTTGCAATGCTCCGCTTTCATAATACAGCTTAAACGGTCCCTCTAATTTTTCATCCCGGGAAGTAGTTTCCTGCTTTAGCTGCCCGTTTTTGTAATAACTTTTAAACGCGCCCTCCCCCTTACCGTCCTGAAAAGCTATCTCCGCTTCCAGCTGCCCGTCTTCCTTGTACCGCTTGAAAACTCCGTCCTCCCTGCCGTCCTTGTAATTTCTTTCCTCCCGCAGCTGACCGCTTTCATAATACAATTTACAGGCCCCATCCAGCTGATCATCCCTATACGCGCCCTCTTTCTGCGGCTTTCCGTTATCGAAATATTGCTTAAACGGCCCCTCCAGCTTACCATCCTGGTAATTCTTTTCCTCCAGCTTCTGCCCGCTGGCGTTATACACTAAATAAGCGCCTTCCTTTTTACCGGATTTAAAATTCGTTTCCGACTCCAGCTGCCCGTTTTCGTTATACACCCTGTAAGCGCCCTCTTCCTTCCCGTACTTAAATAATCCTTCAACTTCCGGCTGCCCGCTCTTATAGTAGGCCTTATACGCGCCGTTTTTCTGCCCATCCTGATAAGTGGTTTGCTCCTGGGTCTGGCCGTTTTCATAATTTACCTTAAACGGCCCGTCCAGCTTATCATCCTTGTAATTTGCCTCCTGCTGCAGCTGCCCGATCTCATTATATATCTTATAAGGGCCGTCCTTCTGGCTGCCCTTAAAACTTATATCCGACTCCAGCTGCCCCTTATCGTTATATTTCTTAAAACTGCCGTCCAACTGTTCATCCCGGAAATTCTTCTCCTGCTTTATCTTTCCGTTCGGGCCGAACAACCGGTAAATCCCCTCTTTTTTACCGTTCCGGAAATATCCTTCCTCCTGCACCTGCCCATTCTCATAATACATCTTAAACGGCCCGTCATCCACGCCGTCCTTGTAATTCCTTTCCTCCTGCAGGTTGCCGTTCTCATAATAAGACTTAAACCTGCCCTCCGGCTTATCGTCCTTATACGCTCCCTCCCTCTTCACATGCCCATTCTGATAGTAGGTTTTAAAAGGCCCCACCGCGCCTTCGTTAAGAGGTTTGGCGAAAACAAAAGTTGGAGGGCAGACTACGAAGAGTAAACCTGCAACAATTGTCCCCAATAAAACAAATTTAACTTTTTTCATTTTTTAACTAAACCTCAGAATTTATAAAAAGGCACAAACTCTAGAACGGCAGACGGACACTTGACCGGTTGGGATAGAAAACACCTACTTGTTTGCTTATTTTTACTTCTTATTCCCGTTCTCAAATTTCACTAAATCCAATTTCTCTTAAATATTCAAAAATAGGATCATAAAATTTAGGATTCCGCGTGGGATCTTCTATGTCTCCGGGAGGCACCACAATCACCATCCCCTGTCTAGCGCGAGTCAAAAGAACACGATAGGCATTTTTAAGATAATTTTTCCGTTCCGCCTTTTTAATATTATTCCAACGATCACCACAAAAAGACCTGTGCTCCCACCCACTTTTTGAGTATCTAAAATCAGCATCCCAAGTAACGCATGCCCAATCAAGCTCTAATCCCTGCACATCAAATTCCGTGGCAACGTCTTCAAGGTAATATGAAGATCTCACATCCTCCTTACCATCAAGGAACCAATGAATCGGATTTATTGTTGATTTTACATCTATAGCATACGGCTTTAACCGTTCCGCCTGAGATGAAACTACAATTCCATAACGCTCTGATCCACGCGCTTGCTTCTTCAGCCATTGCTTCGCTTTTCCTAAATTTCTAGTAATTGCAACTGGATAATTGGCTTTTACTTTTTCCAGTGTAGCGTGAGCTTCATTAATATCAAGATCGAGAATTTGTTTAACCAAAAGAGATACATGTTCGGCTCGAAATGATCTCATTGATACCGCAAGATGTAATTCATCTTTATATACAACGTTTGGACGCGATGCCACTGTTTTCAACACCTCTCCGGCACCATACTCACTATCAGTAAGTCTAGAGGATATATAAATATGCCATTTGGGAAAAGAACGATTCAGTGATTCTAACCACTCGCCGATACCCGCCTCACCAGTATTTATCTCCTGACCACCGCCAACCAAACATACGATTACTGCCCAATCTGGGTGGAGATCAAGACAAGATATTAGAAACTCCGGCTCTGAATAATTAAAATTTGGCTTGTTCTTCTTTCTACGCATAAAGCTTGATGTTTGTTCTATATTCCAAGCGCGTTGCGCTTCGTCAAATAATGCAACGTGCTCAATAGGCGGTGATTTCTCGTCAATAAGGCACTCATCGCGGAAATGATGAACGTTTTGAATAAACGTCTTGACCTCACTCATAGCCACGCCTTTTTTAAGGCTGCCACCACGTTCTTTTACCAATCGAACTTTATCTCGAGCCAATGCTTCCCGGAGGATATCAACAAGAGGACCATTACCAGATAGGTAAACACTATAAAGTTCGCTTAAAGCATTAATATGCGTAGTCGCAATATTCAATCCAACTAAAGTTTTACCAGAGCCCGGAACGCCAGTTACAAAACAAATAGATTTTTGCGACTTTTCCTTTGAAAAACGGATAACGTCTGAAATTGCATCAGATGTTTTACTAAGATTAATTGCATTAGCATCACTGCGAGAAATTTCACTAACCGAATGACCGCTATAGAGTGCTATAGCAGCCTCAATAATACTTGGGGTAGGACAATATCGACCGCTTTCCCATTGTACCCGATCAATAGTATCACCATCGATAAAGCGCAAAACATCTTCGATCACTTTTCCTAATAATTCTACATTACATTTAACAGGAAATAGGAGTTTATCGTTTTGTGGAGTTACAGAAATTGTTATGTAGGCATTTTTTGCTTTTGTAGCGATCAAAATTGGAGCAATATATTTATCATGACTCGATTCATGAAAATTTTTTAAATCCAAAGCATAATCCCAAACCTGATCAATAGCATTTGATGTGAATTCATTTGCTCCAATTTTAAATTCTAGAACAAAGATCGCGGATCCGATCAAGAGCACCACATCAATTCGCTGCCCCATGCGCGGAAT
>CAINQO010000054.1 GCA_903852325.1 Candidatus Omnitrophota bacterium | reverse complement strand
GTCAACAAGTCCAATGCCTGGTCAAAATTATCCTTGTCGATATTCCATACCGCCAATTTTCTTAATGCCAGTGCCTCGACCTGTCTGTCTCCTGTCTGGCGGCTCAAACTTAGCGCTTTTTCATATAATTCCAGGGCTTTTGGGTATTGGCCGTCCAGTTGGTAAAACCAACCCAGTTTTATGTAAGCGTCGAGCTGATGCGACAGGCTTTTTGATTTCTCGCTTTTAAGCATATATTCGGAATAAAATTTCAGGGCTTTTTCTTTATTTCCCAGGTTCTGGTATGCTCCGGCAACGATCGGGTATGCCCCCAAAAGATCCTGGTCCTTCTCCATGGTCCTCTGGCCTAAAACCACCGCTTTTTGATTATTTCCCCGGCGGTATTCCGAATCGGCATTAAACAGCAAATAATATTTCGAGGGATTGATTTTAGGCAGCCAAAGAATTAAAAAAATACTCAAAACACCCAAAACCATAAACAGGCAGACTTTGAAAATGATTTTTTTGTAGCGGGCTATTATCTTTGCTGCGGGTTTTTTGCTGCGGCTGGGTTTAAAGAAAATAAAACCCGGATCACCGTAAAGCAAATAATTTACCCAATGCAGGCTGTTTAGCCCGTAATCCTGAATTAATTTAAGTTTGGATAAACGCAAAGATTCACCAACGCTTATTCCTGAAATAAGACGGCTGTAAAATTCACGCGCAAACACCATACTGGCTTTATCTTCAATCTTACGGATAGAACCGATATAATGGCGGACCCCGGTAAACAAAAAAGCGCTGGCCATTCCGTAATTAACCTTTTGATATTCGGAATCCAGGTGAAATACACCGGGATCATTGCAATTTGAGCTGCGCGGGTCAGCGCTCAAGGAAGCTCCCGTCCCCGCCTGAGCAGAATGACAGGCGTTAGAAAACACCAGGGCCGGCATGCTGCAGCTTGAGCCCATTTTCTGGATATCCAATGTATTAAAAACCCCATCGCTTAACACCCAGCCACTGTCTTTGTTTTCGGCTTTATCGAATTCACAATGGCCGGCAAAATGCACAATATCGTAATCACATATATTTTTCTTCACATAGTGTTTATCGATATGCGTGGACTTGAAATCAACCTGGACTTTGCGGGTTTTATGGTTGAACTGATTTTTAATATTTAGCCCTTCATGGTAAGCGGATTTTAAATCTGCACTGGGATCAGCCAGGATAAGCATCTTCAAACTACCCGATAAATCCCGGTACTGTAAATAGGCCGCTTCTCCTTTGCTGCGCACTAGCCTGCCCAAGCTGAATTTTAAACAAAAGAAATCGTTGCCGTCAAAGAATAGCTCCCAGGGAAGATGGATCAGCTCTTCATCCAATAAAAGAGTAAGAGTGCACGGCTGGCAATTTTTGAGCTTTTCTTTAATTGTGCGGCTAAGCAGGTGGTCCCATAGCAATTGACCGTTTTTTTGCAGACTTTTTAACTGTTGGGTTTTGGATCCCTGGTCCCTGGCCAGCGAATTCAGGACTCCGACTATCTCCAGGCTTAAATGTTTTAACTCGGAAAAAGAAACCCCCACCTGGCTATAATGCCGCAAAGTGGGGGCGGTTTGGCTCTGGCTAAAAAGGCCCATTTTAAGCGAATCTTCCTGCCTGAACACATCCAAAATTAACGGAAAGTCGTAGAGCATAAAATTAGGCCTGCACTTTTAAATCGATTACGGCCATCCTTTCTCCTTGCCGGCTTACTTCCACAGTATAATTACCAGGAGCGATGTTTTCAAAAAAACTGCTCCCGGAATCATTAACATAAGACTCAAGCTCAAGGCCTTCCTTGATCAGGGTAATACGTATGTTTTTATCGGGCTTAAGGCTTTGACTCACTCCCAGGCTATCCGGCCGGCCTTTAACCGTAATCGTCAAATCAAAACTCCTGGTTGCTTTGTTCTGAAGTTTTGCCAGTATCCGCAGCTGGCCCAAATCTTTTAAAATACTTACTTCTTCCTTAAATTCGTTTATTTTGCGGCTGCGTAAGACCGGAGCAGGAACCAGCTCCTGCCCGAAAAGCACATCTCCGGTTGTCTGGATGATCTCCAGGGCCTTTTCCTTGAGTTTTATAAATATTTCCAATAAGTTTTCCCGCCCCCCCTCTTCCACCATTTTTTTGGCTTTTTCCAATAACGGTGCTGGAACATCCAAGCTCAGGTGCGGCTGGATCTTTAACTGCGCGCTTATATACTCACCGCATAGATCACAACTAAGCAAGTGTTTTTGCATCAGCTTTTTATCCGGTAAAGCCAGTTTATCTTCAAGAAAACAGGCAAGTTCTTCTTCATCCGGATGCTCCTGGGGG
>CAINQO010000053.1 GCA_903852325.1 Candidatus Omnitrophota bacterium | reverse complement strand
TAGCTGTTCAAAAAATGCCAGCTGTCCGGGTTCTGATTCTAAGCCGGCCTGCGGATCATCCAGCTGGCGGATAAACGGCGCAAAGGCGTCGGCGGAAAAATTATACACCTGGCCGTATTCGTCCAGGAGCCCTTCCAGTTCTTTTTTCTTTTCCGGGTTCCAGAATTTTAGCCAGGCTTCCAAATTACTTTTACGCGTGCGCGCTCCCGGCCAGACTGAGGCAAAACTGGTAAAATTTTCTTTGCCGATAGCCTTTACCGCCTGGGCGTATATAGAATCATTTAAAGCATAAGCCTCTTCCAGGTTTTTGGCGAAAACCACGAATACCGCGGGCAGGTCCCGGGAGCCCCAGGTGCGGCGGAAATCCTCTTCGCTTTTGGCTACCTGTTTGCCCGCGCTGTCAAACTGAGTAATATCGTTATTAAACCTTAACTTCATTCCCATGACCAGCGTAATGATAACCATAGCCATCCATAAACCGACCAGTAAATTATCTAAGGCTCCGGAATATTCCTTGCCGGGCTGTTTTTGGATCGCGGAATTTTTTAAGGCGGATGGTTCCTCTTTTATAAAATGCGGAAGGATAAATAAGGCAAAAATCAGGCATAGAATGATCGTGAAGTTGGAAAAGAACGCCAATTCATGATAACCTTTGACGCTGGAGAAGAAAAATACGGCAAAAACACTGATTGTCGTCAGCGCCCCGAAAACCACCGGCGGAATGATCTTTCTTAAGGTCTCCACGCTGTTGCCGGCCTTGCGCACTGCCATATAAACATATATTCCGTAATCAATGGTGATCCCGGCAATCACTGAGCTTAAACCGATCACAAAATAGGAAAGGTTTCTAAAAATAAGGAAAGCCACCGCGGTAGAAACCAGCACCGCCCCCAGGGGCATGAGAAAAACGATCATCGCCCGCCAATCGCGAAAAATGAATAAAAATAACAGCAAAAATCCGAACGAAGCGATAAGCGAGGTGAGCCGGATATCACTGCGGATAGAGTCTTCATTCTTTACGGTATGAATGTGCCCGGCGATGATATCGGCGCCGATATATGCGGGAAGGGATTTTATTTTTTCCTGCAGGTAGTCAACGATCTTGCGGCTGCCGAACCCTTCGGTCAAAAGCACCGAAGTTTTAATAATGATCATCGCCGCTAGCCCGTCCTTGCTCAGGAAGTGGCCGCTGTTAACGGTGATATCGTAACCGGAAGCTTGCGATAGTTTTTGGATATTGTTGAGGATCGGCGAGTTTAAGTTTAAGGGGTCGGCTCTTAAGAAAGGCATCATAAAGCCGCTTCCCGGGCTTAAGCTCTGCCGGTAAATGAAGCTTAAGCGTTCTTTGATCCCGGCGGGAGTGAGTTGTTTTTCTAATTTATCTAAAGATTCGGGGCCAAGCAGCTGCGGGGAATACTGTAAAAAAAAAATCATTTCCTGCATAAAATCGGTGCCGGTAATGCTGCCGATCACCCGGTTGACCAGTGGCGAATGAATAGAATCGGCCAGATTGTCCGTAGCGGCGATCAAATCTTCGGTGTTATGTTGGTTGTCTTTAAGTTTCAGGGAAATGACCAGTTTGTCCGAGAAATTGGACTCCCGCAGGAAGCGCATTGAGCGCTGCACCTCTTTATCCATCGGCAGCATCAATTCGATATTATTGTTATATTTAATGAATTTAAGGCCGACCAGGCAGGCGGATAAAAGCGCCGCCAGCAGCAGCAGGATCGATCTTTTGTGCGTTTTTATCCAGGCGTCTATCGATTCTAAAGTCAATTTCATTTATATTTTAAAGCCGTAAGCCAGGCATTTTTATGGTTTAACCTCCCAGACTTTAGCCGGAATTTCCTGGTCAAGCTGGGCATTGATAAATTCCAGAAGCGTGCTGTCCCCGTTTTTCTCCAGGATCTCGATCTCTTTAATATACTGCTGGTCGGCCTGGAAAAGGACGGTTACCTGCTGGATGAAATTACGCGCCATGGATTTTTCTTTCGGAATAAACTCTAATTTTAAGGGCTGCTGGTCAACCACC
>CAINQO010000052.1 GCA_903852325.1 Candidatus Omnitrophota bacterium | reverse complement strand
GAGTAAGATCCCTTAACTTTGTTTTGCCTTCCTTGATAAAGGAGTCTTTCTTATGGGAATTCCACAACTCCAATATGCTCGGGTATAGTTTAAAAGAATTTAAAGCCCTGGGGGTAGAGGACATCCACCCGAAGAAAGAGCTGACCCATATTTTAGATCAGATCGAGAAACAGTCTAATGACGTGCTTGTGCCTGCCGCGGACCTTCCCATCCTCAGAAAAGACGGCAGTATTTTTTATGCCAGCGTCCTGGGTACGAAATTGAGTTTGGAGGGAAAAAAGTATTTGGTAGGCATTTTCAGAGATATTACCGAGCGCAGGAATCTGGAAGAGGTAGCGCAGAAGCGTATGCGGGATCTGGAGACTTTTTATCAGTCGGCAATAGGCAGGGAAGAGCGGATCATTGAGCTAAAAAAAGAAGTGGAGGAGCTCAAGAGTAAGCCGGAACAATAAAGCCCTTTATTTTTTACGCCGAATGTCGCGGATTCCGTTTTTAAGATAAAATCTGCCGGAAATCAACAAGAAGGATTTTAATCCCGTATTTGTTGTTGACTTCAATGCCTAAAGGAGTATAGTCTAATCGGTAACCGATAAAGGAACCTTCTTTGGAGAACAAGGATAAAATGACAGGCAAAGAGAGGTCTTTTAAGTAATTCTTAAAGATCAGCCCGGAGCGCTGCGGAAATACAGCCCCCGGGTTTTTTATTACCGGAAACAAGAATGATGGATACGTCTAAAGAAAAACTTAACGAAGAGATAAAGTTTCTGCGCAAGCGGATAGCGCAGCTTGAGCAGTCGGTTGCAGAGCGCCGGACGGACGGACAAGCGCAGGTTCCTAAAATCTCCCTGTGTAATCTTACGCAGTACGCTAACGACCTCATTATCCTTCTTGATGATAGCTTCCGTTTTTTGGAGACCAGCGAAGGGGTGATAAATTTTTACGGTTATACCCGCGAAGAGCTGGTCGGCATGCATGCGACTGAGCTGCGCGCTCCGGAGACAAAACCCCTGTTTGATGAGCAGATTAAGCCGGTGTACCTCAAAGACATGGTCGTTTACGAGACAGTGCATCAGCGTAAGGACGGGACAAGATTTCCGGTTGAAATCAGCTTACGCGCTATTAACCTTGAGGGTAAGAGGTTCTATTATGCGATCGTGCGCAACATCACCGAACGCCATAAGGCGGAACAGGCCTTATATCAAAGCGAAGAGAGATACCGCGGGATTGTCGATAATATCGGCATCGGCGTGGCATTGATCAGCCCGGAAATGGAGGTGCTCTCTTTAAACAAGCAGATGAAAAAATGGAATCCGCGCATCGATCTTAAGGATAAACATATCTGCTACCGTTCCTTCAATAATCCTCCGGGAGACAAGATCTGTTCTTACTGTCCGACCGCCCTGACCCTTAAAGACGGGTTAGTACACGAAGCCGTAACCGAAACCCCCATGTCCGGCCAGGTATTTAATTACCGGGTCGTTTCTTCTCCGATCAAGGATAAGGCCGGTAAGATTATCGCGGCCATCGAAATGGTGGAAGATATCACTGACCGCCGGAAAATCGAAGAGTATTTGCAGCTTACGCAATTTATAGTCGACCGGGAAGCGGATGCGGTTTTCTTGATCGGAAAAGATACAAAATTCGCTTATGTTAACGAAACTGCCTGTAAACGCACCGGTTATTCCAGGGAAGAGCTTTTGCGGTTGGGGGTTTTTGACATCGACCCGGTCTTTCCCCGGGCATCCTGGGATGAACATTGGGAAGAGGTTAAGCAGCGTAAGAATTTTATTATCCAGACGCAGCATCGCACAAAAGCCGGACAACTCTATCCGGTAGAGATCTCGCTTAATTATGTTAAATACCGGGATAAGGAATATGATTGTGCTATTGCGCGCGATATTACCCTGCGTAAGCAGGCGGAGCAGGCCCTTATAAGTAAGACGGCCCTGCTTGAGGCGCAGGTTAATTCGACGATTGATGGATTGCTGGTTGTCGATGAGAACCAAAAGAGGGTCTTGACTAACCGCAGGATTGTTGAGTTATTCGATGTCCCTCAGGATATTTTAGATAACAGCGATGATACCTTGCTGCTCAAGTATGTTGTCGGGCTGACCAAATACCCGGAAAAATTCCTGGAAAAAGTTACGTATCTTTATGATCACTCAAGCGAGATAAGCCGGGATGAGATCGAATTTAAGAGCGGGATGGTCCTGGACCGGTATTCTGCCCCTGTTTTAGGCAGTGATGGCAAGAGTTACGGAAGGATATGGATATTCCGGGATATTACTGAGCGTAAGAAGCTGGAAGAGGAAAGAAGGAATCGTTTAAAGGAGTTGGAGGTTTTTTATAAGGCGGCAATGGGCAGGGAAGAGCGGATCATTGAGCTTAAAAAGGAAGTTGAGGAGTTAAAGAAAAAGCTGAAGTAGGCATAATGCCCCTGGCATTTTCTCGTTTAGCACGATTTTTTAACGCCAATGATCTTTCGCGCTTCGGTGGCTGCTGAACTCGCGCCTCGCGCTCCCGCTCGGCGCTCAAACAGCATCGCCATCCCAAGATTGCCGTCCTTGCGGACGGCCTTGGGATTCCCTCAGCGCTCAAGCTCCATTGGCTAAAATCGTGATTCACTCGAAAATGCCAGGGGCATTATTGGTGGGGGGGAGTAAACCTCCGGTTTAATTGATACGGAGTGGTATCTTTTTATTGACAATGCCGGAAAAAGAGAGGTAGAATATAGTCAATATTGAGAAGGGAAAATATGAATAAAAGTTAGCAAAGTTTAGGGGCGGTTTCTAGAAAATAGAACCGCTTTTTTATTTGATCATAAAAAACTTAAAACTTAAAACTTAGACAGTTTATCTAACTACCTGTAATCAATAGAATAGCAAAACAAATAAACGAAATACTAATTGGTGGCGCTATGCCCGGGTTAAGCTGGACAGTGTACTTTAAGGAGAAAAATGAAAAAGACTAAGATGTTATTAATGGGTATATGTATTTTGGGTATTTTTTCACAAACAGGTTGTGCTCTATTTTGCAGAAGCGTAAGAGATCTGCAAAGCCTAGAAATAGGGATGACTAAACCTCAGGTTATGCAAGTGATGGGTCAACCGTCTGTGGCAAGAGGGGCAATAAAGAACAAGGAAGATAAAGTTATTGAGGTGTGGACTTACAACCTTGGCCGACCTGGTTGTTTAAAAACTGGGGCTTATTTATTGCGTTTCCAGGATGGAAAATTATCACAGTGGGGGCAACGGAATGATTGGTTAAGGCAGCCGGATTCTGTTGAGAAAAAAATAATTCAGCATCAGGTAGGAGAAGGAAGCGGGTTATATTAAAACTATTTGATCACTTTTCCTATTAATTTATATAGTTTAAGTAGTAAAGATGTTTGGTAGATAAATGAAAAAAATAATTAATGTTGTTATGCTGGTCATCTTTATTATTAACATTATTGGTTGTGCCACTATTCTTAAAGAAAAACAAGCCAAAGTTAAAATAGAAAGTGAACCTCAAGGTGCAGAAATTTATAAGCTTGTTGGCGGGATGTTTGGTGATAAGAGAGAAGTTAGGATAGGTAGAACGCCAGCAACCATGACTTTTTCGAATAGGAGTTCTGTTGGGCTCATTTTCAAAAAAGATGGCTATGAAGAAAGTAATTATATAATTAGATCAGAACCGCAGGGTGGCTGGATGATTGCGTCATTGGCTTGTTTTATATTCCCTGCTATCATAGACTTTGTAACAAGAAATGCCTGGTCGCTCAAAGATAAAGAAGTTAAGGTAACCCTTGATCCAGTATTACCTAAGCAAGCTGACCAGGTTACCACTAAGAAATAATTGGAATGAGTGAAAATTTCCATTTTAATTTCAAATGAGGATCTATGCTTATGAAAACTTACTTAATTCTGGTCTTGCTTTTATCCCTTCCCCGCTACGTTTCCGCAGAAACCGTTACCCTTAAATCCGGCAAGGTCATCGAAGGAAGGCTTTTGGAGGTGACGAATAATTATATCAAGCTTGAGGTGAATGGGGTCACGGTGCCGTATTATTTTGAAGAGTTGGCGGATAAGAATGATATAAACAGGCTGTTAAATCAATACGGAAGCGGCTATAAGGTTTCGGAGGACGAAGCGCTGAACAAGGCGATGGAGAGCCACGCGCAGAGAAAGATCCCGGAGGAAGTAGATCTTTCCAATCAGGCGGTTGCGGTGAATCCGGAATCTTCCCGGGCTTACTACAACCAGCTGCGGGAGGAAGAAAGGAACGGAGTTCCTGCTGTTTCGGGTGATGAAGCCCTGAACAAGGCAATGGGGTACCACGCGCAGAAAAGGATCCCCGAAAAAATCTATCCCGATAAAGTCCTTCCCCTGAATCCTAATTCTACCAGAGACTATTACAACCGGCTGCAGAAGGAAGAAAGAAGTAATGTCCACGTTGCTTCGGAGGAGGAGATCCTGGATAAAGCGATGGAGTACCACGCGCAGAAAAGGATTCCTGAAGAGATCGACCTGTTAAGCAGGGTCATCCAATTAAACCCGCACTCATCAAGGGCTTACTACCGGCGCGCGATGGCCTATTATAATCTACACCGGGATGATAAAGCCCGCGAAGATGCCTACCTGGCGGAACTGGAGGGAGAAAGGGTAAGTTTAGCGTTTATTAAGGATCTGAATGCTACTTATCAGCCGATCGATCCTTTGATCTCGCAGAATAGATTGAGGAAAGCGTTGGTCAGGGAAGGTTTGAACCTTAATGATTTTGAATTAATTACCCGGCAATATTATGCCAATCCTCAGCCGGATAAGCTGGCTTCGGTAGTCAGGGCGGCAACCTCCCAGGATTGGTTTACTTCCGACATTACCGCGCTTGCTCCTTTTGCTCATTTTGTGGCTGCCGTAGCCGCTGAAAACGGGAGCTTATTGAGTTATTTTAAAAACAGGCTGGATACTTTTTCCGGAGGGCAAAGGGAAGCGATCGGAAAGATAATTTATGAAACGGAACATTTCCGCTCCCCCGCGCCGGTTTCCCCGCAGGGGATAGATTATTTATGGGCGGAATTCTTTGCCACCGGGTCACCGGAGCCGGTCAAAAGAATAATCAGCGCCCTGGAAAGCCAGAATGTAAATTTGCAAATGGCTAAGTACAGCGCCGAATGGTCTCTGCGGGCTAACGCCAGGCAGGATGAAGCGGTGTATAAACTTATCAAAAAAGAGCAGCAATCCTGCGCTTCGAAAGAGTTAAGGGAATATCTGGGAAAGATATTGAAAAAGTAGGATTGAGTTGATGACGGATCCTCAATGAGTAAACGAACGGTATTTATTTTATTAATTATATTTTCATCTTTATCCGGCTTTGCTTATAGTCAAGAGGCAGATTTAAAGAAAATGGTTGATTCGCAGGGGAATGTGTATGCGGTTGATGAGGAAAATACTATGTATACCGACGGGATACCGCATCCTGATCGGCAACCTGCTTCGGTAATAAATCTTGCTTATTATTTTAACCAGTCATTAATGCTGGAGGTAAACGGCCATCTTAAAGAAGCCCTGGAGATGTATCGGGAGATTTTGCTCTTGCCTGAGGGGGAGGGATCAGTGGCTAACGCCAAAATGGGGATCAGGCTGAGAATAGGAAGGTTATATGATGACAATAAGTTCAGGGGATTAGTTTTGGATTATTTCAGTGTTGCTAAAGCCGCGGATGGAAAATACGAAATAAATCCACGCGCCATAAAATAAATAGAAGTTAATTTACTTTGGTTAAGTCTGTATAAAATTCGGTTAAAATATGGAAGATAACGAGGAAAAACGGGAGCATAAAAGGGTTCCGGTATCTTTCCCGGTCTTGTGGACAGTAAAGATCCCTTTCGTGGTCCGGGTGCGGGTGGGGGATAGCCTGCATTCGGCGATCGCCCAGGATATCGGAGAGGGAGGAATGGGGTTATTGATGAATTTTGAGATCCCTGCCGACAGTTTGCTGTTATTGAAGTTTACCCTCACTAATTATGCTATAATAAGCGAAGATAGTACCCGTAATTTCCAATTGGATGCGCAGGTGTGTTATTGTGAGGCAGCGGAAAACCAGGCTTACCGTTTAGGGGTAAGTTTTTTGAATATCCTGCCTTCGGAATGCCGGTTTATTGCCAATTATATTAAAAGTAATGCTTTAGTTAAGCTAGGGGGATAGATATGGCCGAGCAAGCCAACTCAGAAAAAAGAAGGTTTAAGCGGGTGCCGGTATCTTTTGCGATGTTATACGCGGTCAAACTCCCTTTTGTGGTGCGGATGATCTCGGGAAACCGGGAACGTTCGGCGGTCTCCCAGGATATCGGGGAGGGAGGAATGGGGTTGTTGACGAATTTTGAGATCCCCGCCGATTCACTGCTGAAGGTTAAATTTACCCTGACTAACGAATCCATCCTCGACAACGTAGAGCGCACGCGCAATTTCGAATTAGATGTTCAGGTGCATTATTGTTCGCCGGTGGAAAACGGGTCTTTCCGGTTAGGGGTCAGTTTTATCAATATCGTGCTTTCGGAGCGCCAATTTATTGCCGATTATATCCGGAGCAATATCCTGCTTCCTCATCCGGAATTCGAATAGCGCTTTTTCCAGCAACATCTAACTTGGGGGTAATCGAATGAATAAACTTATGGCATTATTGGCCGGGGTTATTTTTATTGCCGGGTGCGCTTCCGCCGGGAATTTTCCGCATACTTCTGTAACGCAGGTGAATTTGGAAAAAAATAACTATAGTATGGTCGCGCCGAACGCC
This sequence comes from Candidatus Omnitrophota bacterium, assembly GCA_903852325.1. Lineage (GTDB taxonomy): Bacteria > Omnitrophota > Gorgyraeia > Gygaellales > Profunditerraquicolaceae > UBA6249. The sequence continues at coordinate 5,185 of CAINQO010000052.1, read as the reverse complement.
ATGGGAGCAAGCAGCGGTTTTTCTTTGTTTGGGATTTTTGCTTTGACCACTCCTCAGCACACCATAGCAATGTCCCGTCTTTATGAAGGCGCCGGTATAAAATCAGGCGGTTCTTACGCTTTAGCCAATGTTATCGAGGAAACTACAAGCTCGTATTTTATTTTGTTTTCTGTGCCCACGTATAGAGTGAGGGCGGACGTGGTTAAGTTTATCGATACCAAAGAGGATGAGTTGAGTTCCGTTAAAGCAGAACTTGATAATACTAAAAAAGCATTGGTTGACGCTAAAAGCCAGATCGACAAGGCTGCCCAGCCTGACGAGAAGAAAGGCCAGTAATCAATAAGAGTGAGATTAGGCGGACAGCCGAAGCTCGAAGCCGTATCTTCCTGAGTAAAATAAAACCGGTAGCGCAATACAGGGGCTTTTAATTTATGGAAAAACAGCCGTTCATCCCACCAAAGAAAAGCGTACTCGGTTATATAATTACCATTTTCTTACTCCTGGCTATCGGAGTATTCTCCTCCTGGAAGATCTATTTTGCCGCCGGAGGCTATTCTTTGGCCAGCCTTATCCCGGTAGTGACGGTTTCCCTGGTCATCTTTTTCCTAGGGGTGACTTATCAGAAGCTCGGAGTGCTTTGCCCGAAATGCAAGGCCCAGCTCCAGGCGCATTATGAGCGCATGGAGAACGATACGGACACCTGGTTGCAAATCCAATTCCCTTGCGAAAAATGCGGGATTGTTTGGGACACGGGAGAAAAAGGCAACCTGAGAAAATACGGTAAATATAATTAATTGTTTAAAGTGGAATTGTTTTTTTAGGCAGGACAGCGACCCTTAAAAAACCCTAATCCTTAAAATGGTTCGGGATTTTGGTTTCAGGGGTATAATATTTACAGGCTAAGTTAACCTGACGCTTCGGGTTTGAAAACAGAAAGGGTATCGATGAAAAAACTTTATCTTTCCGGGGCCGACCGTAAGCTCGGCGGAGTATGCGGAGGCTTGGGCGAATACTTCGAGATCGATTCGACTTTAGTCCGGGTCATTTTTATCCTGATCACTGTCTTATCGTTCGGCGTCGGGATCCTGGCTTATTTGGGCGCTTGGATGGTGATGCCCCGTAAGCCCAAGACAAAAATATAATCGTTAACTTTAGGGTTGGTAGTGGGGGTTAGGTAAGGTAGTGTGTTAGGTAGTGAGGGTAGGTAGTTGGTTGTACCTACTACTAATCCACACTACTTAACTCACTACTCGTCCCCATTCACACTCCTCAACCCAGTGAATATGGAATTAAGCGGCAATACTGCCAAATAAGGGAAATATATGAATTTTAAGTCTCTGGAAAGGATCCTGGTCGCTTTTGTTTGCATCCTGGTCTTTTTAATGCTGGCCAAATGCACGGTCATCTTCGAGAATTCCCGTATCGCCAGGGCCAAGATCCGCATCAACAACATGAGCAAGCTGGCGTTCGCCTATTACCAAAAAAATAATGCGATGGAGACGATGCAGAATGCTGACGTGTGGGAGGACGATCTTTGCACCGCGGCGACTTTTTACCGGTATTGGGTCAGGCCGGGACAGGCCCCGGGGCAGGTGGACCTGGTCGCTACCCGCTGCTCCAGCGGCGGAATGCCGCCGAATACGACCAGGCCGTATAATTTATACTTAAGCTGCGACTACGGCACGGGCCAGAACAACTGGCATTGCTCTTATCAGGATAATGGCTCTGCTTGTTTTGGCCTTACCAAATAACCCGGCCGGCGGATTAAAATTATGGATTCAGTTCCTGATTTCGGTAAAATCCTCATTTTTTTCGGTTTTATTCTGATCTTGACCGGGTTGTTTTTCCTGCTCGCCGGTAAAATTCCCCACATAGGCAAAATTCCGGGCGATATCGAAATCCACAAAAAAGGGCTGGATATTTATTTCCCCCTGGCGACCTGTTTAATTATCAGTTTAGTGCTTACGGTTATTTTAAATATAATTTTCAGGCATAAGTGAGGTCAGCTGATCAGGTCATTAAGACAGCAAGCGGATATCAGGCGGTTTGTGGCCCGGTGACTTTGAGACCTTGCGTTACCGTTTGACTGAGTTATAATTATCTGAACACCTTGTGTAAGTTTGCCCAACAGGAGGAACGGTTATGAAGAGGCTTCTTATTGCGGTTGCGCTATTGGTTGCTTCGGGTGCGGGGGTGTACGCGCAGGAACAGCATGAAGGCAGGTATCAGCTTTACGCGCTCAAGAGCGGCATGAATGACCTGGCGATCCTGCTTGATTCCGCCACCGGCAGAACCTGGCAGGTTTTTACGGATTCAACCGGCAAAATAACTAATCTCTCCGCGGTTACGGTGGAGGGGGTCGTTTACACCCAGAAAGATGAAGAGCAGCTTTACGCCAAAGTAAAAAGCGCCAACATCGACAATCTTTCCACCTCTAATAGCGTAACCAAAGCCGAGTTGGATAAATTATACGGTTACGGCCTGGATAATGATAAGCTTGTCGCGATCCGGGACAGGGTAATGGCGGGAGCGGTTAAGAAATAGGGGGAGATAGAGGTTAGGTTATCAGGGGATCAGGACGCCATGATACCCGGTCACCAGAAGGAGAAAAAAGTGGACCCGTTGATCAGTGTTTCGCAGGCGCATAACAAAATTTTTGAAATGTCCAATATGTATGAAAAATTGTTGCAAGGGGTGAGTTTTATCGATGTAGCCGGGTATGTGAATACCCTGAGTAAGTTGTTCAAAGAGTCGATCATCCCGCATTTTGATTTTGAAGAAAACCGCATATTCCCCGCCGCGCTTGCCAGCAGGGATCCGAAGATCCGGAGCCTGGTCACCCGGATACAAGATGATCACGATAGGCTCTTGGCTAAATTAACCCAGCTGAACGGGCAAAAAATAAACCTGGGCGATTTTTCCAAAGTTACCCAGAAAGAAAAAAACGAATTACTTTCTTCCTGCACGGCTTTAACCCGGGAGTTGACCAGCCACGCCCAGTATGAGGATACCGAGTTTTACCCTTTGATCAGCGGGGTTATTTTTAAAATGGATTAAGAGGTTTATGGATCTCCCGGTATGGTGGGTCCTGGCCACTTTGATCGATTAAATATGCCTAAAAAAATCCTTATCCTTTCCGGCAGCCCGTTAAAAAAAGGTAACACCGCGCGGCTGATAGACTGGTTCTCTGAAGGGGCCAGCTCCGAGGGGGCTAAAATCGAAGTTGTCCACGCCGCTTCCTTAAAACTTAAGATCCGGGGGTGTATTTCCTGCCGCCGGTGCCAGAAAGCGGATAAATACGGGTGCGTAGTTAAGGATGATGCCAACCCGGTCCTAAGAAAAATGGCCAATGCAGATGTGATCGTCATGGCTACCCCGCTTTATTTCTTTTCCGCCAGCGCCCAGCTCAAACAGATCGTTGACCGGATGTTTTCCCTTTATAAATGGGATAACCAGGCGGCGAAAATGAATACCGTTTTAAAAGGAAAAACCCTGGTGCTAATGCTCAGCGCTTACGAAAACACCGGCCTGCAGGTTGCCGGAGAGCCTTTTGCCTTGATCGCCGACTACAGCGGGATGAAATATGAATCTTTACTTGTGCCTAATTCCGGGGAATCCGGCCAGATCGAGAAAATAAAAGGGGTGCGCCGTAAAGCAATTGCTCTGGGGAAAAAAGTGGCTGGTTAAATTAAAAATGTTTATAATATATGGCATTTTTAATTTACACCGAACGATACAAAATTAGAATATATAAAAAACATCATCCAGGTTTGAGTTCGGTGAATCAACCGCTGCTTTTAAAGATATGTAACAATTCTAATTCATGAAAAAAATATCAGAAAAAATACTCTACCAGGGTAAATGGCTCTGCTTAAAGAATAATTTATTCGTTAATTCCCGCAACCAAAAAGTTAACTGGGAAAGCGTGGAAAGGTCGAATAAGTCTTTAGCCTTCGGGATAATCGCCAAGCTTAAACCTTCCGGCCGGTATATTTTAATTAAACAGTTCCGCCAGGCGATCAATAATTACGTGATCGGTTTGCCGGCAGGGACCTGCGACTGTCCGGTAACAAACCGCAACGCCTTGAACCGCTGCATTTTAAAAGAACTGAAGGAGGAGACCGGGTACAGCGGAAAGATCAAGTCCAGGAGCCCGCTGTTAAAGCTTAATCCGGCAGTGATGGATGACGATTTTTTCCTGGTTTGGGTGGAGATTGACGAAACAAAACCGGAAAATAAAAGTGTCCGGCAGTGCCTGGAGCCTGCCGAGGAGATCGAAGCTATTCCAGTTGAGGGTAAAAAACTTAAGCGCTTCCTGCTGGGCCAAGGTAAAAAAGGGGTGGCGGTAAGTTCGGGGATGTGGTTCTTAGCTTGCAGTTTAGATTAGAATCGGTTTGCGCTTGGCTCAAACCTGAATGTTACTCTTGGCATGTCAAGGAGAGCAGGGAAAAGAAGGGAAAGAGAAAAAATAAATCTTTTTCTCCGTCGATAAGTAAAAAACAACAGGGCTTGAAAAATCCGTTTTTTTAGTATATACTTGGGATTGTTGGAGAACAATTTTTAACAAAGCCACGGAAAAGTGAAGTTGCAAGCTTCATTCCGTGGCTTTTTTATTAAAATAAAATTGCCCACAAAAAGACTGCAATTTTATTTTAATACTCCGAACGTTTCAACATTCGAATATATACAAAGCGTAACATCAAGGCTTAGTTCGGAGATAGCCTTAAAAATAAAATTACAGATTTGAAAGGAGGGTAACTTTATTTTTAACCGGAGGTGGGGCAAGGACCGAAGACGGTTCCTGAGGCTTAATCTTAACCTGGTAGTCTGGTATAAACTCCTGAATAGCCGGACTCACCAGGACGCCCTGGGAACGGCAGAAAGGGAGGCAGTGACCATGGATATCAGCCCTTTCGGCATGGCTTTTATGAGCAGTTTCCCGATTCCCGCGTTCACGGACCTGGCTTTAAGGTTTATTATTTTCAGTTCCGAAAACGGTTCTTATAATACCCTGACAATTCCGATAGAAGTTAATGCCAAAGTGCGCTCTTGTGCGCCGTGCGAGAAAAATGAATACCGGATTGGTGTATCTTTTAGTGATATTGAACTGGAGAAACAGCAGAAACTGGCGAAATTTATGGCGGAAAGCCAGAGAGCTTTCATTTAGCAGGCTGTTTATCTTCCG
>CAINQO010000051.1 GCA_903852325.1 Candidatus Omnitrophota bacterium | reverse complement strand
TCCGGCGAAGATGAGTTGAGCGCTGGAGAAATAGAAGAGATAATCGACCAAATTTCCCATTTCCCCTCGGTAGCCACTTTAATTTCTTTTTTCGGCGGAGAGGCGTTGTTGCGCAGCGAGGTTTTCCGCCTTATTGCCTATGCCCGGAAGCAGGGCTTATTTACCGAGATCGAATCGAACGGTATCCTGCTCACCGGAGAAACCGCCGGGAATTTAAAAAAATCCGGCTTAAATCATATTTTTATCCGGCTGGAAGGAGCTGGCCCCGGAACGCACGATCGCTTGTCCGGCTATACCGGCAGTTTCAAGCTGGCCCTGGAGGCGATCAAGAACTGTAAAAAACACGGCCTTTCCTGCAGTATTTCCACGGTGGCGATCAAAGATAAAATTTATAATCATGAATTGCAGGAAATAATTAAAATCGGTGAATCATTGAAAGTGGCTTCGGTAAGGATACTTTTACCGATCCTCTCCGGCAACTGGATCAATGAAACTGCGCAGCGTTTAAGTAAAAAAGAAGAAGAGGCGGTGGTAAAATTGCTCAAGCCCGGATTTGTCTACCTTGAATCCACGGACACCTCGACCAATTCCAGCCAACAGGTTTGCCCCTCGGCAAGAAAAAAATCTTTTTATATTTCTCCCTACGGACAGCTGTGGCCTTGTCCTTTTGTCCAGCTTGATTCCGGCAATATCCGTTCAGGAAAGCTTGCGGAAATGGTGAATAAAATGTGGGACCGTGATTTTACCGGTTTAGCGCAGGCAGGCTGCCTGGCACATGCGCCGCAGATCCGCGACAGGGTCTGCCCGCCCAACCTATAATTTTTCAATATAATCATTGCGGGGAGATTTCAGGATGCATATTCTCCGGGAACAGGAAGTTAACCAAGATCTTGCCAAGCTGGATGTTGCCTGGGAGAAGGAGGATACCTTTGTATTCCTGCCGGATAAATGCGCCCTGTCTTTTGAGTGGATCCAGGAACAATGCTTGAAAATTCCGCCCGCCCTGCGCCGGGGGCATTTTATCCTGCTTACCTCCGGGAGCACCGGCTTGCCGAGGCTGGTAATCGGGTCGCGTAAAAAAGCGGAAGCATTAGTTAAAATACTTCACCAAATCCAGGACAGCCAGGATGCGGCGGAGGCGATCGTCGTTTTACCGCTGACGTATTGCTACGCTTTTATAAACCAATGGTTATGGGCGCGTCAGTACCGGCGCAAAATTACCCTGACCCGCGGTTTTAGCGATCCGGATTTAATGCAAAAATGCTTAAAAAGTGCTTCCTCCGGCTTACTTTGTTTGGTTGGCGCGCAAGTAGCCCTATTGACCGAACATTTTCCCGGTGCGGTATTCCCCGGAGTCAGGCGGTGTCACTTTGCCGGAAGTCTTTTCCCCCAGGAAAAATTAACGGCAATCCGCAGGCTGTTCCCCAGCGCCGAAATATTTAATAATTATGGCTGCGCCGAAGCCATGCCGCGTTTATCCATCCGCAGGGCGCAGGATTATTCCGACGGCAACAATATCGGCCGGCCCCTGCCGGGTATTGTTTTTAAAAATAACCGCGAGGGGGAGATATTGTTTAAGAGTCCTTACGGGGCAGCGGGGTATCTGGACCAGGGAGGATATAATCCGCTCTCCCCGGAAACCTGGATTTCGACCGGGGACCGGGGGACCCGGGCGCCGGACGGCAGTTGGATATTTTCCGGGCGCAACAATGAAGTATTTAAAAGATATGGGGAAAAAATATCCCTGCCGCATTTATTGGATACCGTAAAAACGGTATGGAAGAGGGAGGCCGTATTTTACCGGGAAAGCGACGCCAAGGGCGAACCCGGATGCGTGCTTGTTTTATCTCCGGCTCCGGATGCGTTGCAGCTTAAAAAGATCAGCCGGGCATTGAGCGACCGGCATTCCCATGCTCAATGGCCGCTAAGGATAGAAAGCGCCCCCGTAATCCCCTTGCTTCCTAACGGCAAGTTGGATACCGGCAGCTTGGCTAAAATAGCCTTGCCAGCCGACCCTCCCGGTCCACGGTTAAAGTCGAATAAAGAAAAACTAAAAAATTTGATCTCGGAGGTTTTTTTATTAAACCGGGGAGAGTTCCATTTTAAACTGAGGCGCACAGAGGTGGAGACCTGGGATTCTCTGGGGATCGTGGCTTTGGCTGCTGGAATCAAGAGGGTTTTTGGTTATCCGCTCAGCCCGGCGGAGGCAGCCGGATTAAAAGGGGTCCGGGAGATTATTCTTTGGCTGAATAAAAAAGGAGTTTGTTTTGATGTTTAGCCCACGAGGCCAGGGAGCGGAAGAGTTATTAACCCGGCCGCCGTTTGGCCGGCGGAATGAGCGGGAATTTCTACGCCTGGTCAATGTTTTAACCGCGCATCACTTGCGCGGCTGCCCGGAATATGCCCGGATCTGGCCGGAAGCAAAAGTAGCCGCAACTATCGAGGAGGCCCCGTTTCTGCACGCGGAAGTTTTTAAGCAGCTGAAATTAAAAACTCAAACCCGGGGCATCGATCACCAAAGGACCCTTCGGTCATCGGCAACCGGAAAAGGCGACTCCAGCATGATTGCGCTGGATAGCTATAGTAACCTGCTGCAAAGCCGCAGCGCCGGTTTGATCCTTGCGGAATTTATCGGCCCGGACAGGCAGCCTTTGTTTATCCTGGATAATCTCAATGCTTCCCTGCGCAAAGATGAAATCTCCGCCCGTTTTGCGGCGGCAATGAGCCTGTGTCCGTTATCTTCGGAAATAGTTTTTCTTTTATCCGATCCGGATGAGCCGTTGAGCGTTGAATGGAATGAGTTTCTAAAGGGCAGCCGCGATCACCGGAGCTTGATTGTTTACGGTTCGACCTGGATACTTTGGAACGCTTGGAAAAAAGAAAAGATGCCTGATGGGTTACGGCGCAAACTTAAAAATATAAGGATACAATTTGTGCATAGCGGCGGATGGAAGAAGCTGGAGGCGGAAAAAGTTAGCCGCCGGGAGTTTGACCGCCGGCTATTGACGGGAACCCATCCGGAGTCGAAGGTGTTGGATTTTTACGGTTTAGCCGAACAGCCGGGAATGGTTTTTCCGTTTTGCCGGTATCAATTCCGGCATCTGCCTCTCTGGGCGGACCTGGTTGTCAGGGATATCTATTCGCTGCGCCCAACGCCCCCGGGGGTAACCGGCCAGCTGCAATTTATTAATCTTTTGGCTTACGGAGCCCCGTATCACAGCGTGTTAACAGAGGATTTGGGCAAGCTTGTTCCCGGTCGATGCCCCTGCGGCAGAGAGGGTAAGCGATTCGTATTTTTAGGAAGAATTCCTCAAGCTGCGCTAAGAGGGTGCGCCAATGTTTAAAAAGCTGCGTTATTTTCACGGGTTGTCGGAAACCATTTGCCTGGCTTCTCCTGCAGATGCCCATGAGGCCATTGCCGGCTGGCAAAGGCTGCGTTCGATGATGACTCGGCGGCTTCCGGCAGGTTTTGGCCGTGATGAATGGGCATACTTGATCTCTTTTCTGGAACCTAAGAATCTGGAAGCAGTTTATGCGCATAATTTAGGCAAGCCTGTTACCAAGCCCGTCCTGCCTTTGAAGCGCCTGCTGCGACCCAGGAGAAAGGTGGCGATTTGGCTGCCGAATAATGTCAGCTTGCTGGGGCCGCTATTAATTGTTCTTTGCAGCCTTAGCGGGATTGCCGTACGCATTAAGGGCGGCAGCAAAAAAGAAGATTTCACCGGGATATTCCTGCGTTTTGCAAAAAATAATTTACCGCACGGCCGGCTCAGGGAATATTTATCGCAAAAGGTGGAATATGCGGTTTTTCCTCATGCGGACCCCCGGGGCAATGATTTTTTCCGCGATGCCGATACCGGGATAATTTTCGGCTCGGATGAGGCGGTAGAAGCGGTTAAAGATTTTCCCCGGCCGCTTAACTTTATCGGGTTTCCTTTCCCTGACAGGAATTCGCAGGCCTGGCTGGAGCTGCCGGCGGTCAATGACGGCGTATTGATTGAATTATTAAAAGTTTTTGCCGTTTATGGCCGGGCAGGGTGCAGCTCTCCGGCCAAGGTCATATTGCTCGGCGGGACAATGCCGCAGGCAGTTAAATTACAGAGACTTTTGCGGAAACTATGGAATAATGTTTTTTGCCGCCTGCCTCCGGCTGCAACCGCTTCCCAGAATGTTAAGGCTTTTCAGTTGGCAAAAGCTGCGGGATGGCAGCCGGTTTTGACCACTAACCATGCCTCGGTGATTGCCGTCGGCTCGATCAGTCTGCCGCCGTGTCCGGGGGAAATGACGCTGTCTATTGTTCCGGCGACTGTCGCAGAAACGGTAAGGCATCTTCCGGAAGCGATCCAGACCGTGGGTTACGCGCTGGCTAAACCCCAAGACCCGCGCTGGCTTGAGCTTGTCGCTAAAACGCAGATCAAGCGTTTTGTCCCTATAGCGAGGATGCATCATTTCGGTCCGCTTTGGGATGGTTACGCTTTTTGGCGGGGGCTGTTTGAAGAAGTGGAGCTGAGTGATGATTACGAAAAATGATTTTAATAGTGAATGGTGGGGTGATCCGGTCGGGATATTGCGGGATCCCGCTTTTTTCCGTAAATCGGCCGGGCAGCAAAAAAAACTGCTTAAGGAATTTTCCTGGGTAGAGTTCAGGAGCACGCAAATCCAAACTCCCGCTTTATGGGAGAAGTTACGCCAAGCCGGTTTTTTTTACGCGGACACCTTGATGAATTTCCGCATTGCCCTGGACAGGATTACCGGTTCTGCCGACCTTCAGGCTTTAGGAGCGCGTTCTGCCCTCCAGAGGCCTTTTGCCATAAAACCCCAAGCGATAGCGCCTTTTAAAAACGAACGTTTCAATCTTTTGCCGGGGAAAACCCCTGAGCGTATTGCCCGGCGCTACGCCTGTTGGAGCAATAATTTAATTAAAGAGTATCCGGGATATTGCCTGAGCATCAGCTGGAAAAATGAAACTCAGGGGTGGTTCCTGTCCAGGCCTTCGGCAGAAGGGCTTAACCTGACCCTGGCGATGTTGGCAAAAGGAGCGGGGATTTCCGGAATGCTGCTTTATCAAAAAGCGCTGCTTGAGTATTCCCGGCTCGGCTTGCGCCTTGGCTGGGCCTCTTTTAGCGTAAGGAATACCGCGGTGCTCAATATTTATTCCCGGCTGGGGGCGCACTTCCTTTGCCCGGAATATTGCTGGTTCTGGGTAAACAGGAAATAAGGAACCCATGGCATTAATAAGACAAATGATCCAGAGTTTGCTGAATTTATTCGGCCTTAATCTGCAAATCGCTTTGTGGAAATGCGACGCAGAATTTATCCGCCTGTTAAAACAAACCCGCCGCCGCCGGTTAGTCAGCGCGGAGCGTTCTTTCATGCTTTGGCAATTAGCTAAGAGTACCGCCTTCATCGAAGGGGATATGGCGGAGGTGGGGGTTTATAAAGGGGGGAGCGCCAAGATCATCGCCGGAGCCTGTCCGGAAAAAAAGAAACATTTTTTCGATACCTTTACCGGGATCCCCGGAAATACTCCCGAGGTGGATTTTTATAAAAAAGGGGATTTTGCGGATACCTCCCTTGATAGCGTAAAAAGTTTCCTGGAAGACTGCCAAAACGTTTATTTTTATTCCGGATGTTTTCCCGGTTCGGCGCAAGCGCTAAGCGGGAAGAATTTTTGTTTCGTGCACGTGGATGTGGATGTTTATGAGAGCGTCAGGGGCTGCCTTGAGTTTTTTTATCCTAAAATGTCACGCGGAGGCGTGATGCTGTTTGATGATTGGCAATGGAAAGGGTGTCCCGGGGTAAAAAAGGCGGTAGAAGGATTTTTAAAAGACAAACCGGAGAAACCGGTTGTCACCGCTTCCTTTCAGTGCGCGATAATAAAGCGTTAAGCTGATTTGTCAGGGGTGCAGTTTGGGATGCAGAAGGTAAAGGCTCCTGAGCAGTTGGCCGAATTTAAAGCTTAATTTTCCATCCAGCTTTTTGGAATAAGCCATGGCTTTGGCGATCTCTTCTTCGGTAAGGTTGAAATAATCCAAAAAATAGGCTAATCTTTGGGCGTCCAGCCCGTGCGCCTCATGAATTTTGCCCAAGGCCTGCTCCCGGGTAAGTTTTCCGTTGCGGATCATTTGGCAATATTCGATGAAATGGTGGTCAAGCCCGTATTTTCTATCCGCGATGTAATTGGCGAAATCGAATATTGTGCAATCATATTTTTTCTTTCCCAGGTCTATCCTGAATTCCTTCTCGAGAAACTTGATGTTATTTTCTTTATCCCAGGGCACATAGTCCGGGATGCTCAAGCCGTTATTCCTGAGCAGGCTGAACATGGTCAGCAGTAAAGATCGGGTATTTAAAATTTCATGGCGGATGCCTTTTTTCCTGCAGTTTTTGATGAGATAGGAAAGGTTAATGTAATTTGTGCCGTAAGGAAGGAAAGGGTCTGTCCTTCTGGACAGCCCGCCCACGATCAGGCGAATATTGTGCTGGCGGGAGATTTTTTCTATATAATAAACCACTACATAACAGCATAAAATACAAAAGTTTCCCGTTACCTGTAAGAATTCTTTATAGATAGGCGTAGAGAACTCCGGGTTGGCGTAAATATGTTTGACTTTCAGCTCCCGGCAGACCTTTTCCACATTGGCCTTGCCTTCCGGGCTCAAAAACCCCGTATCGACGGTGACCACCAGCGGATTAAGCCCGTAAACGCTTTTGGTAAGATACAGGGTGTACAGGCTGTCGGAACCCCCGGAGGTGCCGATGATACAGTCGAACTCCCTGCCGGGTTTTTTGTAACGCTCTAAAATCCTGCGTAATTGCCCCTGTTTTTTGTCAAAAACAGAAGGGTCTTCGACTTGTTTTCCCCAGCTTTTTTCGAATTTGGTGCATTCCGCGCAAACTCCTTCCTTATTGAAAGTAATGCCCGGAAACCGATTATCCAGCAAACAGCGTTTGCATTCCATAAAAGCTCCTTTGACCTAAAAATTCCATCTTCAGTTTAAATCCGCCCGCCGGTTCCGTCAAGCCTAATCTGGCCAACCTGAAAACGATTGCAACTGCCTGAAGGCGATGTTATAATCCGACTGTGAAACTGTTGAGGAAAGTTAATACCGTCTGTCCGTCCTGCCTGCGTAAACTTCCCGGGAGATTGTTGGCCGACGAAAACAGCGTATATTTATATCGGGAATGCCCGGTTGACGGGCCAAGCCGGATGGAGCTGTCCCGCAACCCGCGGGATTACGCTGAGTTGGACAGATTCTATTTTACGGTCCTCAAAAAAGGCAAGGCCAGGGGCAGGATCACCAACTATTGGGTATTGTCCACCCATGAATGCCAGATGCGCTGCAGCTATTGCCAAATAGACGCCTCCCGCCCGTTTTTCGAGAATATGCTGGAAACCGATTTTGATGCGGTTTTACGCCGCTACACAGGGGCAAAATTGACCTTGTCCGGCGGAGAGCCCGGGCTAAGCCCCGGGATTTTTTATTTCTTTAAAAATGCCTCGCGTTTAAAAAGGCTTACACAGTTAGCCACTAACGGCCTGAAGATTGCCGACCGCGATTTTTACCTTAAATTAAAGGAGTCCGGGGCAAAAGAAATCCGGTTTTCCCTTGAATCCTTCACCCCCATCCCCGAAGATTCCAAAATATACGAATTCAACAAATTCGTAAATACGAAAATGGCGGCCCTGAAACTTTTGGAAAAAGGAGATTTTAGCCTGAGCCTTTCCCCGACTATTTTTAAGGGGGTCAATGAGGACCTTCTGTTGGAAACACTGGATTACGCCAGGGAGCATTTGTCCGTGAAGGAGATTTCCGTAAACGGGTTTTCCTGGTCGGGAGCCGGCCAATCCCGCGGGCAGGAGGAAATGATCATGCCCGACGAAATGATGGATATTATCTGCGCCGGATTCAAGGTCAGCGACCGCCAAAGCATATTTACCTTCCAGAAAGCCCTATTCCTGCTTTTGCAATTGCTGGATATCCGCATCTGTATGTACACGCAAATCATGATCTTTGTGCGCCGGAAGGGGAAACTGGAGCCGATTACCGATTATTTCGAGATGGACAGGATGAAGCAGGGGTTGGCTGCCTGGGAAAAATTCAGCAATACTCCTTATCCTGTCCGGCTCCTTGCTTTTTTCGGCCTGGCCGCCTATAGTTTGAAACCGAAGACATTTTTGTTGTCCGCAGACATCCTGCGGATGCTTTTTGCTAATCTCTTTAAGATCGATTTCTCCAGATATCCGGCAAAGCTGTTGCCGCTGGTATTAAACACAAATTGCAGCACGCTTACAGCGGATGAAGAAGTGTCCAGGCAATGCATGAGCGCGGTTATTTGCAAGCAGAACGGTACGCTCCGGGAAACCTTTACTTCACGGATCCTGTCAAAACTAAATTAAAAATCATGGGCTTGATTTCTTTGGTGGTCCCCGTCTATAATGAAGAAGGAAACATCGCGGAAGTTTACCGGCGGTTAAGCGCGGTTTTAGCTTCTTTGCGGATACCTTATGAAATAATTTTTGTCGATGACGGCAGCCGGGATATGACTTACGGGATTATTAAAGGCCTCCGGGAAAAAGACCGCCATCTAAAGCTGATAAAGTTCTCCAAAAATTGCGGGCAGGTTTTTGCCCTTCTGGCCGGTTTTGAATTTGCGCGCGGGGAAACCGTAATTACCATGGATGCCGACCTGCAGAATGATCCTGCGGATATCCCCAAGCTGCTGGAAAAAATTAATGCGGGGTTTGATCTGGTCAACGGGTGGAGAGGATGCCGGAAAGACTCCCGGTCAAGAAAACTTATTTCCGGATTGGAGCGGTGGCTGATCGCTTTTAAAACCGGGGTTTGGTTGCATGATTACGGAAGCGGTTTCTTTGCGCTCAAGCAAGACTTGGTGAAAAAAATAAACGTCTATGGCGCGGGAGCCCGGTTTATTAAGCCTTTGGCAGTGAAATTAGCCGGTTCTTTTACCGAAGTGAAGGTGGGGCATTATCCCCGCGGGTGCGGGCGTTCAAAATATAATTTTTTAAAAATAGCCGAGACAGGCCTGGATTTTCTTATCCATTTCAAGGTTAACCAGCAAGTCAGACAGCCGCTGCCCTGCAATATCGAAGAAATAGTGGAGAGCGCTTTATAGGCTGCAAATCCGGTTTAAAATGAAAACAAAAGTTTCCGTGGTTAAATGCGCAAATTATGAACCGGCCTTGGTCCAGGCCGCGGTTAAAAGAGCGGTCGAGCTGGCCGGGGGGATAACCGCTTTTGTAAAGCCCGGCAGTAAAGTGCTGCTTAAGCCTAATCTTTTCCAGCCGAAGGAACCGCAGCTTAGCATTACCACTCACCCGGAGGTCGTCCGGGCAGTAGCGCGGATATTAAAAGAAATCGGTTGTAAAATTTTTTTAGGAGATGGCCCGGTAGTTTTTGGCAGGATGGAAGAAGATATCATGGATGAGCTGTATGCTGTAACCGGGATCTCTGCCGTCGCCAAAGAAGAAGGGGTAACCCTGGTCAGGTTTGACAAGCGGCGTTGGAGAGGGAAATTCCCGATGACCACCTGGGTCGATGATTGCGATTATCTGATAAACCTGCCTAAACTTAAAACCCATGAATTAATGTTAATGACCGGAGCGGTGAAAAATTTATTCGGGACGATTCCCGGTATCTACAAGGTGGAGCTGCATCGAAAATACCCCCGGCCCAGGGAGTTGGCGGAAATAATGGTTGAAGTTTACCTTCAGGCCAGGCCGGCCCTGACCATTGTCGACGGAATAACCGCGATGGAGGGGGATGGCCCCGGTTTAGGGGGGAAACCCCGCAATAGCGGGCTCTTGTTCGCCGGATCAGACTGCGTAGCGATTGATACCGTGATGGCCCGGGTAATAGGGATTGAACCGCTGGAGGTGTTGACTACTAAGGCGGCGGCAAAGAGATCCGCCGGCACAAGCGATATCAACCTTATCGAGATAGCCGGGGAACGGCTGCAGGATGCGGCCGGGAAACCTTTTCTGCTTCCGGTTGCCACGCTCAGGAAGAAGTTGTCTCCTTTGCTTCTTAGGTTAGTTGAAAGATTTCTCAAGCATTATCCCGTGGTCATCCGGGAAAAGTGTATAAAATGCGGCGCCTGTGCGGCCGGTTGCCCGGCCAAAGCGATACACCTGAAAAAAATGAAGGTCGTTTTTAAGTACTCGCGATGTATTTCCTGTTTTTGCTGCCAGGAAGGCTGTCCGGCTTCGGCGATAAAGACCAAGCGCGGGCTATTGGCCAGGATCATGGGCGTATAATAAAATTTCCATGCATAAAAGAGTCCTTTTAATTTATCCTCCCACGCAAAATATGATGCGGGAGGACCGTTGCCAAATCCCCCAAAAAAATTCGGCGATCACTTCGGTTTTCCCTCCCATGGATTTACTGTATCTGGCGGCGGTGGCAGAAAACGCCGGATGCCTCTGCCGGATTACCGATTATACTTTGGGCCGCCATACCTGGGATGATTTTAAGCGGGAACTTGCGGAATTTAAGCCGGATTTGCTTTTAATCAGCGCGACCACTCCGACGTTGGCCCGGGATCTTGCAGCCTGCGCGCTGGCCAAAGAATGTTTGCCCGACGTTGTGACCGTTGCCAAAGGCGCGCATTTTTTAAAATTCAGCAGCGCAACCCTGGAGAAATTCTCCGCCCTGGATATTGTTATCCGCGGCGAAGCGGAAAATGTGTTTAAGGAAATAGTGTCGGGGGCGGAGTTGCCGCGGATAAAAGGGATCAGCTGGCGCAGCGGTAACGGAATAATAGATAACCAGGAAGCCGGGTTTATCGGGAATTTGGACGCACTGCCTTTTCCGGCGCGGCATCTGATCGATAACCGCCGTTACCGTCGCCCGGATAACGGTAAAGTCCAGGCAGTGATCAAGGTAGGCCGGGGATGCGCACACAATTGTTTTTTCTGCCTGGCTACGGCAGTATCCGGGCCGGCAGTGAGGTTGCGCAGCCCGGAGAACATTATTGAGGAGATAAAGCTTTGTATCGACCGTTACGGGATCAAAGATTTTTTGTTCTTTGCGGAAAACTTTACCGCGGATAAAGACTGGGTCCTTAGGCTGTGCCGGCAAATTATTGCCTCCGGGCTTAAGTTCAACTGGTCGGCAAATTCCCGCCTGGATTCCATCGATCCGGAAACGGCCGGGGCAATGCGCCAGGCCGGCTGCACCCTGGTCAGTATCGGTATTGAAAGCGGGAATAACGCAATCCTTAAACAGATCGGAAAGAATTTAACCCTTAAGGATATTTTAAATTCTTTCCCGGTTTTTAAAAAAGCCGGTTTGAAAACTCTCACTTATTATATCGTCGGCTTTCCCTGGGATACCGAGCAAACCGTAAAAGACACCATCCGGCTCTCTCTAAAACTAAACAGTGATTACGCGGCTTTTTATACCGCGGTTCCTTTCCCCGGAACGCGTTTTTTCGATTACGCGCGGCAAAACGGGCTTCTTGAGGCCGGGCAGGAGGAGCAGGCATATAGAGATGCTTATTATTGCCCTCCGGCCAAGGGGCATTATTTAAGCAGGGAACAGATTATCCGCTTACACCGGCAAGCCGTACGAGAGTTCTATCTTCGGCCGGAATATATAATAAAGCGTTTTTTGAGTATACGGTCCTTAGGGGAATTATATTATCAGGCAAGGTTGGCTTTTTTTACCGCGGCAGATCACTGCAGTTATCTTAAGGGGCAAAGTAAATAGGGGGCGAGAATGCCGAAAAAACTTTACTCTTCAAGGGTTTTGTTTTTAGGGATATTGGCTGCCGGGATTATTTTGCGGCTATGCAAATGGAACGGCTACAGCCTGTGGTTTGATGAAGAATTCTGGCTTGAAATAAGGCAGACTAACTTACTTAATTCATTGCGGGACGTTATTTTTATCCCCAAGCCTCCGTTGTTCAGGTTTTTAGTCTGTTTTTTCCAGAATTCCCTGGGAAACAGCGAGTTCCTCTTGAGGCTGCTTCCGTTTACTCTTGGCGTACTTTGCATTTGGTTCATTTACAGGCTGGGAAAGGTCTTATTCGACAAAAAATCCGCGCTGATCGGTGCTTTTCTCCTGGCGTTTTCCCCTTTTCATATTTATTATTCGCAAGAATTAACCCACTATAGCCTAACCTGCTTTTTAGCCATCCTTTCGGTTTATTATT
>CAINQO010000050.1 GCA_903852325.1 Candidatus Omnitrophota bacterium | reverse complement strand
TAGCTGTAAACATAAAGCGGGGTGCCGAATTTCTCCGCCAACTCCTGGATTTTTACGTTTTCGCAGTAAAGCTTATTGTTTTTATATTGAAAGTCGTGCATTTATCCTTTTAATAGACAAGAATTGCCTGCCGCGCATCGCGGTTTACAACTGTTTGCTCCACTTATTTATTTGCTTGGCCACCAGTTTCGGGTTCGTGCTGCCGTAAGAGGATTTCAGCTCCACCGAAGCCTTGGCATTTAATATATTTCTAATATCCGGGCCTAATTTGTCCGAATATTTTTTTAACTGCTCATTCGTCAAGCCGGATATTTTTTTGCCTTTGTCCAGGCAATCGATCACCATTTTGCCGACAATATCGTGGGCTTTTCTGTAAGCTACCCCTTTTTTGATCAGGTATTCCACGATATCCACGGAAAACAGGGATTCGTCTTTTACCTTGGCGGCGATCGCCTCTTTCTCAATGACAATATTCCCGAAAAGCGCCGTAAAGATCTCGAGTATATCTTTCATCGTGTCTACGGCGTCAAAAAGCGGCGGCTTATCCAGCTGCAAATCCCGGTTATAGGAAGACGGCAGCCCTTTCATCAGGATCATCACGCTGGAAAGGTCCCCGTGGATCCTGCCGACCGAGCCCCGGATCAACTCCAGGATATCCGGGTTCTTTTTGTGCGGCATAATGCTTGAACCGGTGCAAAAGGAAAAATCGATGTCGATAAAATTGAATTCACTGGTGCTCCAGAGGATCAGGTCTTCGGCGATCCGCGATAAATGCACGGAAAGGATCGTTAAAACCGACAGGACTTCCAGGATAAAATCCCGGTCGCTGACACTGTCAATGCTGTTTGCCGTCAAAGAGGCAAATTTCAATTCTTTTCTCACCTGTTCCCGGTCAATGGGCAGGCCCGTTCCGGAAAAAGCACAAGCGCCCAACGGCATCGCGTCAATCCGTTTTTTACTGTCCAGAAGCCGGGTTTTATCCCTCTCCAATCCTTCGATATAACTTAAAAGATGGTGGCTCAAAAGCACGGCCTGGGCAATCTGCAGGTGCGTATAGCCGGGAATAATTACCTTATCGTTGGTTTTAGCGAATTTTAAAATAGATCTCTGCAGTTGGGTAAGATTCTCGGTCAATTCATCGATTTCGCTTTTTAAATACATCCGGATATCCAGGGCCACCTGGTCATTCCGGGAGCGGGCGGTGTGCAGCCGGAAAGCCGGCTCCCCGATCTTTTTCACCAATAATTCCTGGATGTTTGAATGAATATCTTCGGCGCCGGCATCGAATTTAAATTTACCGCTGACCACGTCTTTGAGGATAGAATTTAACCCCTTAACGATCGCCTGGGCATCTTTGGCGGGGATAATTCTTTGTTTCCCAAGCATTTTGGCGTGGGCCATACTGCCTAAAATATCATACTTCGCCAACCGCTGATCAAAAGCGATGGAAGAAGTAAACTTATCCGTGAGCGCGCTGGTTATTTTACTGAATCTTGTACCCCACAGCTTTTTCGCCATTTATTCTCCTACTCTCTTTCTCTTAAACTAAAAACTAACGACTAATAACTGACAGCCAAGCTCAACTTACCTTTTATACGGCATTCCCCAAAGCTTAATAAACCCTTCCGCCAGTTTCTGGTCGAATTTATCCTCTTTACCGTAGGTGCTCAACTCTTTTTTATAAAGAGAATTTGCGGATTTCCTGCCCACGGCAACGCAATTGCCTTTAGATAACCTCAGCCTGATGGTGCCGCTGACTAACTTTTGCGTTTTAGTTACGAAACCATCCAGCGCGTCTTTTAAGGCGGAAAACCACAAACCGTAATAAACCAGCTCCGCGTATTTCAGGCTGATCATTTCTTTAAAATGTAAAAGTTCCCGGTCCAGTACCAGCGCTTCTAATTCCCTGTGCGCCGTATGCAGGATCGTCCCGGCGGGAGCTTCGTAGATTTCGCGGGATTTTATCCCCACCAGCCTGTTCTCCACCATATCGCTCCTGCCTACCCCGAACTGGCCGCCCACTTCGTTAAGATGGGTGATCAAATTTTTTAATTTCATCGCCTTGCCGTCGATTTTTACCGGCACACCTTTGGAAAAAGTTACTTCGAGATAGCGCGGATAACTTGACCCCTGGGTGGCGCTTTTAGTGATCATATACGCATCTTCCGGAGGCTCCTGTTCCAGATTTTCCAGGATACCGGCTTCAATACTTATCCCCCAGATATTACGATCGATGCTGTACGGTTTCTTTTTGGTCACATCGATAGGAATATTGTATTTTAAAGCGTATTCGATCTCTTCATCCCGGGATTTAAACTCCCACTCCCTTACCGGAGCGATGATCTCCAGTTTAGGGTCAAGAATGCCGACAGCCACTTCAAGCCTAACCTGGTCATTGCCTTTACCGGTGCAGCCGTGCGCTACTGCCGCAGCTTTTTCTTTATGCGCGATTTGCACCAGGTATTTAGCGATCAGCGGCCGGCCTAATGCCGTAGCCAAAAGATATTTACCTTCATAAACAGCGTTGGCTTTTAAAGCCGGGAGAATAAAATCATTGATGAATTCTTCCTGCAGGTCGCGGATATAAACTTTTGAAGCTCCGGCGGCTAAAGCCCGCCTTTCGATCTCTTCGAAATTTTCACCCTGCCCCAGCCCCTGGCCAAGATCCGCCACAAAACAAATTACTTCATACCCTCTTTCCTTGAGCCAACGTACGATGCAGGAAGTATCCAATCCGCCCGAATATGCCAAGACAACCTTTTTCATCTAGTAATCTCCTTTTAAAGCCCAGGGTGTGTAGTGTGGATTGGGCTAGGTAGTGAGTTAGGTAGTTAGGATTAGTGGTGAGTGATACCCACTACTCAACCACACAACTTAACCCACTACCTTACCTAACCCCCACTACCAATCCTAAATTTATCCTAATAATTTAATCAATATCGCTTTTTGAACGTGCATCCTGTTTTCCGCCTGGTCAAAGACAATAGAATTCTTACTATCCATAACCTCTCCGGTAATCTCTTCCCCCCGGTGCGCCGGAAGGCAGTGCATCACCAAAACTCCGGCGGCAGCGTTAGTTAAAAGTCTAGCATTAATCTGAAAGTACTTAAAGATAATTTTTCTTTTCTCGATCTCTTCTTCCTGCCCCATGCTCGCCCAGACATCCGTGTAAACGACATTGGCCCCGTTAACCGCGCTTAAGGGGTCTTCGGTTATTTT
>CAINQO010000049.1 GCA_903852325.1 Candidatus Omnitrophota bacterium | reverse complement strand
CCGGTGCCGTCGCCGCCGATTACCGCTATTTTATACATTTATCTTCCTCTCGCCTTAAATTACTTTTTAGCGTATTTTTTAATATAATTGATCAAACCGCCGCTTTCCACTATCCGCTGAAGGAAATCCGGAAAAGCCTGGGTCCGATAATCTTTACCCTGGGTGATATTTTTGATTACACCGCTGGACAAATCGATCTCGATAATGTCCCCGTCATTGATCTTGTCCACATCCGCCGATTCCAGGAACGGCAAGCCGATATTGATCGCGTTCCTGAAAAAGATCGCCGCAAAACTTTTGGCGATTACCGCCGCGACCCCGCACCCCTTGATCGCCAAAGGCGCGTGCTCCCGGCTGGAACCGCAGCCGAAATTCCTTCCGGCGACAATGATATCCCCCGGGCTGACTGACTGGGAAAAATTCGGGTTGATCGTTTCCATGCAATGTTTGCCCAGTTCCTGCGCGTCGGTCGAAACTAAATATTTGGCCGCGATGATATCGTCGGTATTAATGTCATCGCTGAATTTATGTACTTTGCCTTTTATGATCATTTCTTTATTTTGTCCGGATGAGTGATCCTGCCGGTAATCGCGCTGGCCGCGGCTACCGCCGGATTGGATAAATAAACGAAAGATTTAGGGCTGCCCATGCGCCCGATAAAATTCCTGTTAGTCGTAGCGATCGCCACTTCCCCCTCGGTCAAGATCCCCATGTGCCCGCCAAGGCAGGGCCCGCAAGTCGGGGTAGAAAAAACCCCCCCGGCCTTGACGAAAATTTCCGCCAGCCCCTCTTTTACCGCCTGCAAATATATCTTCTGGGTCGCCGGGAAAACGATCAATTTTACTCCGGCAGCGGCTTTTTTGCCTTTAAGCAAAGCGGCAGCGATGCGTAAATCGGAGATCCTGCCGTTGGTGCAGGAACCGATCACTACCTGGTCAACCTTGATCTCTTTCAGGCTGCTTACCGGCTTCACATTGCTGGGAAGATGCGGGCAGGCCACCAAAGGCTCAAGATCCGTAACATCCCACTCGTAAATTTTTTCGTAGGCCGCGTCAGGGTCGGAATAATAAAATTTCGGTTTGCGTTTGAATTTCGCGACAAACTTTTTCGTCGTTTGATCCGGCTCGATCAATCCGGCTCTTCCTCCGGCCTCGATCGCCATATTGCTCATCGAAAAACGGTCATCCATGCTTAATTTCCGGATTACCGGGCCGCTGAACTCCATTACCTTATATAATGCGCCATCTACCCCGATCTGTCCTATAGTGTACAGGATCAGGTCCTTGCCTCCGACCCATTTATTCAGTTTACCCTTATAGATGAATTTAAGCGAGGCCGGGACCTTTAACCAGCATTTGCCGTCAATGTAAGCTCGGGCCAAATCCGTGGAACCCATTCCGGTGGCATATGCCCCCAGCGCCCCGTAGGTGCAGGTATGGGAGTCGGCGCCGATGATCAGGTCGCCGGGCATGACGATCCCGGCTTCCGGCAAAAGCGCGTGCTCTATACCCATCTGCCCAATCTCAAAATAATTTTTTATTTTCTGCTCTTTGGCGAAATTAGCCAGGATCTTGCATTGATTGGCGCTTTTTAAATCTTTGGCCGGAGCAAAATGGTCCGGGACAAGCACAACTTTATTTTTATTAAAAACATGGGAGAAACCTGACTTTTTAAATTCGGCGATCGCCAAAGGCGCGGTGATATCATTGGCCAAAGCGACATCCACATCCGCCTCGATAAACTCTCCGGGCGCAATGCTTTTTTTGCCGGAGTGCGCCATTAAAATTTTTTCCGCGATTTTGGTCCGTTTCTATCTGTAAAATTTGTAATGGCATTTCCATT
>CAINQO010000048.1 GCA_903852325.1 Candidatus Omnitrophota bacterium | reverse complement strand
TAAATAATTACAAACAATTGTCCTTGGGTACAACCTGGGCACTATTGTTTAATGACTTGGATAACTTTCTCAATGCGTTCCTTAAGTTTTGGGTTGTTTGCCAGATCTTCTTTAACTTTTTTGTAAGAATGTAATACCGTGGTGTGGTCCTTACCCCCAAAAAGCTCCCCAATTTCCGGTAAAGAAAGTTCGGTTAATTCCCGGCTTAAATACATTGCCACCTGGCGCGGGAACACCACTTGTTTATTGCGCCTCTTGGTTTTAAGGTCCTGTAAAGAAATCCCAAATTCTTCTACCACGCAGCGTTGGATAAAATCAATAGTGATTAATTTTGTCGGCTCACGCAACAAGTCTTTAAGCACCTCTTTGGTTAATTGTAATGTAACCGGGGCCTCTTCCAATAAAGAATAAGCGATCGTCCTGATAAGCGCCCCCTCCAGTTCGCGGATATTGGTCTTGATTAATTGCGCGATAAAGAAAATTACCTCATCGGGAACCTGGACCGGTTCACGCTCAATTTTTTTCTTTAAGATCGCTACCCGGGTTTCCAGGTCCGGAGGTTGGATATCTGTAGCCAGCCCCCAGCCAAAACGGGAAACCAATCTCTCCTGTAAATTAGTGATCTCTTTCGGCGGGCGGTCGGAAGAAAAAACGATTTGTTTGTGCGCGTCATACAGGGTATTAAAAGTGTGGAAAAATTCTTCCTGGGTGGATTCTTTACCGGCGATAAAATGAATATCATCGATCACCAGCACGTCCAGGGAGCGGTATTTTTGGCGGAAGGCCGACGTGGAACGGTGCACGATAGCGTCGATCAGCTCATTGGTGAATTTTTCGCTGGAGACATAACAAATTTTTATCCCTGCGGGAGAGCTGTTCCTGATTTGATGGCAGATCGCCTGGATCAGGTGTGTCTTACCCAGGCCCACTCCCCCGTAAATAAACAAAGGGTTGTATGTTTTTGCCGGAGCGTTGGCTACAGCTAAAGAATAGGCATGGGCATGCCGGTTTCCCTGCCCCACCACAAAATTATCAAAAGTATACCGCGAGTTAAGATTGATCGCAGGGGTTTTTATTTCAGGATGATTAACCGGGGTGTTTTCGGCCGCCGGCATTTCCGCAGCAGTACCGACCGTCAAATTTACTAACAGGTTATCCCCGGCCCTAAGCTTTACGGCCTCCTGAATGATGTGCAGGTAATGTTTTTGCACCCAATCTTTAAAAAACTGGTCCGGAGCCTCCAGCTCTATGTTTTGTTCATTGGAACCGGAGAGCTTAAGCGGAGAAATCCAGGTCGTAAAGGAGGTTTCTCCTATCTTGCTTTTTAACTCTCCAAGCACCTCTTCCCAAATTTTAGGCAGTTCGGTCATATTTTGTCCAAATATCAGATATCCGTCAAACTAAGGAAGTCTGGTGCGGATATGGTAAGTGTTGCCCGGGCCGTCCACAGAATTAACAGTTTATGCACAGCTTGCATAAATCTGTGGATAAATTCCCGGGGCAATTTTTGTTAAACAAAGGTATTATAACAAAGACTAAAGACCTTGCAAGTAAAAAAGTTAAACGTCAGTTATTATACAGCAATACCAGTGTCCGTCAATAAAAAACTTGACCGCCGGATAAATGTGTGTTACAATTCACAAAATCAACAACAGCGTTTGCCCAAATTGTTAATATTTTTTTCACAAACTTCCCGTTTGCGCAACAGTTTTTTGGGGAAAAAAGGAGACAAAAAGCATGAAGAAAAATTTAAAAACGCCTTCCAACATCGTCGGAAAAAGGCGGCATGGGTTCCGCAGCAAGATGGCTTCTAAATCCGGGCGCAAGCTTCTGGCGCGCCGCAGGCTGAAGGGGAGAAAAAAGCTTTGCGTTTGACCCCGGCATCGGTAGCGTCAAAATTGATCGGCGCTTACCAGAAGTGTTTGCGGCCCTGCATTCCTGCGGGCTGCCGGTTCGAACCGGGCTGTTCCGAATACACCAAACAGGCAATTTTGAAATATGGTTTAATTAAAGGAGCGTTTAAGGGCCTAATCAGAATATCGCGTTGTCATCCATTCTCCGGTAAATCGGGTTATGATCCCTTGATCTAAAAATTATGGAAAAACGGTTAATTTTAGCGATTGCTTTATCATTACTGGTATTATTAAGCTGGTCGGCTTTGGTGCCTAAACCACAAATTATTGATAGTAAAGGAGTTGCAACTAATAGCCCCCTTCCCTTGGCTCAAAATACTCCCACGCTTTCCGCAACGTCACCTGCCGCGGTTCAGTCTCCTGAGCCTGTGGCCACTCAGACGGTAAAGTTTTCGCAAGATAACCGGGATATTATTTTTGATCCTGCGCGGGGTACAATCGTAGAGGTAATTTTTAAGGATAAGCTGGAACATCATTTGCCCCTTAAATTCGGTTTTCTTTCCGAGAGGGATCTCCTTTTTAAACAGGAAAGCATAACCCAGGATTCCATAACATTTGTTCATGAAGACAGCATCCGCCGGATTACCAAGAAATTTATTATACCTAACAATAGTTATACCATTGAGTTGCAAGAAGAGTCCACTGTTCCTACATCTTCAAATTTCCAATTAGTTTTAGGTCGCCTGGATTTGTCGGTAAAAAATAAACAGGCGCGTTTCCAGGACATCTTTCTGGGGAACAAAGAAAAATCATTCCATCTTTCCGCGGGTAAGGAGTATAACGGTACCGATGTAAAATTCCTCGGTTTGCGTGATCAATATTTTTGCGTTATTGTTGAGCCGGTTAATGCTTCAGCTAGCGCCTACGTCAAGAAAATCTCACCTCAGGAATCAGAAACAGGGTTACTCTTAGATCATAACGATGGCCAGATTGGACATTCATTTCGTATCTATTTGGGGCCACAGGATTTAAAAATATTAAATAACATCAACCCTGAATGGTCAGGAATAATTTATTTTGGGACCTTTGATTTTATTGCGCAATTACTTTTGCAGCTTCTAGGCTTTTTTTATAGCTTAGTGCATAATTGGGGTTTGGCGATTATTATCTTAAGCGTAGCTGTATACTTTTTGCTTTTTCCTCTATCAATGAAGCAAATGCGCTCCATGAAAGAGATGCAAATTTTACAGCCTAAAATCGAAGCCCTGCGGAAAGAGTATAAAGATAATCCACAGAAATTAAATAAAGAAGTTATGGAACTATATAAAGCTCATAAGGTTAATCCGCTTGGAGGGTGCTTGCCGTTATTATTACAAATGCCCATTTTTTTCGCTCTTTACCAGGGATTGATCCGTTCTGTTTCGTTGCGAGGAGCGCATTTTCTTTGGATTAAAGATCTCTCGTCACCCGATAAAGCTTTTGTTTTGAAAACCGCCCTACCAATCCTGGGTAATCAGGTCAATATTTTGCCTATCTTAATGGCAATTGGAATGTTTGTACAGCAAAAAATTTCCATGGCTAAAGCTGCCGGAGAGGCCGCACAGCAGCAGAAAATGATGATTATCATCATGCCGATCATGTTCGGAATAATCTTTTACCAGATGCCGGCCGGATTAGTGCTCTACTGGTTTGTGAACAGCTTGTTTATGCTTGGCTATCAACTTAGGGTCAATAAACAATAATGAAGAAAGTTAAGTTTGTAGAAGCAGAAGGGAGCACTGTTGAAGAAGCGATTGCCAAAGCCTTAAAGCAATTGAATCTTCCGCGCAGCCGGGTAAAGATAGAGAGCCTTTCCGAAGAGAAAAAAGGGCTTTTTGGTATGGCTGGTGCAGCACCAGCTAAAGTCCGGGTAAGTGTCATTGAAAACTAAATTTAATCCTTGACAGAGGCAGCCTTTTTAAGGATAATAGCTTAGGTCCAATGTTCCGCGTGGAACATTGGAAAAGCCTCAAAATGTTCCGCGTGGAACATTTTGTAACCATTATAATATCAATGGGTAAAATAATCGCAATTTGTAATCAGAAGGGGGGAGTGGGCAAAACCACCACCTCGATTAACCTTGCGGTTTACCTGGCGATGGCCGGCAAGAAAGTGATGCTTGTCGATTTAGATCCTCAGGCAAATGCCACCAGCGGCATTGGAATAAATAAACACGACGTCCATAAAAGCACTTACCATATTCTCCTCGAAGAAGCTAAGGTAGCCGAAATATTACAAAAAACCGCAATCGACAATCTTTTACTTGCCCCATCTAACTTAGATCTGACCGGAGCGGAAGTAGAATTAGTCGGCGCTTTAGGCAGAGAGTATAGATTAAAAAGAGCACTGCAGTTAGAAAAAAACAACTTTGATTTCATAATTATTGATTCTCCACCATCCCTGG
The DNA here is from genome assembly GCA_903852325.1 of Candidatus Omnitrophota bacterium. Taxonomy (GTDB): domain Bacteria; phylum Omnitrophota; class Gorgyraeia; order Gygaellales; family Profunditerraquicolaceae; genus UBA6249. Next base: position 18,297 of record CAINQO010000048.1, on the reverse strand, counting down.
GATTGCTCACGATCAATGGATTATGCGCTGCAGATTCGGTGATTATTCCGGTACAGTGCGAGTATTATGCTTTAGAGGGGTTGACGCAACTCCATCATACAATTCAACTTGTGAAAGAAAATCTTAATCCAGGGTTAGCTATTGAGGGAGTGTTATTGACCATGGCAGATTTTCGTACCAACTTAACCAAAGAAGTAATTCAGGAGGCACGCAATCATTTTAAGGATAAAGTTTATACCACGGTAATTCCGCGCAATATTCGTTTAACCGAAGCCCCTAGTTTTGGTAAACCCATTGTTTTATATGACGGTAATTCCCTGGGGGCGCAAAAATATGCTGAGTTAAGTAAGGAAGTATTGGGTTTAGGGGCCAACACCGAGGCGCAAATTTCGCAGAAACAAGGAGAAGCTTAATGGATAGAAGAGCGTTGGGCAAAGGACTCGGGGCATTGATCCCGGATAAGGCCGCGGAGAACAAAGAACACAAGGAAGAAATTCTGTATGTCCAAACCGGAAGCATCAAGCCTAATCCTTTTCAGCCACGTGAAGATTTTGATCAACAGAGCATCGAAGAATTGGGGCAATCCATAAAAGAAAAAGGGGTGATCCAGCCTCTTTTAGTCAGAAGAAAAGGGGACAATTATGAATTGATCGCCGGGGAACGCCGGTTGCGCGCCGCCGGTTTTCTGGGGCTCAAAGAAATTCCGGTGATCGTGCGGGATGTTTCCGACCAGGATTCCCTGGAGTTGGCGCTGATCGAAAATATCCAGCGGGAAAGCTTGAATCCTATTGAGGAGGCGCACGCCTTTCAGCATTTGATGGATAAATTTCAGCTTAACCAGGATAAAATCGGGGAAGTGATGGGGAAATCCCGGGTAACCATAACCAACACCTTGCGTCTTTTAAAACTCCCCCATGAAATTCAGCAGGAGATGAAAAAAGGGCGGATCAGTTTTGCGCACGGCCGCAGCCTGCTGGAAATCGAGGACGCTAACCAGCAGCGCCGGCTGGCCCAGGACATTATTTCCAAGGGGTTGTCCGTACGCGAGCTGGAAAATTTAATTAAAAGTGTGCGGCCCCGGACGGCAAAACGCAGCGTCGGGCAAGGGCAGCGTGAACCGCTGGTAGCGGTTTTAGAGGAACAGTTGCAGCATGCGTTGGCCACGAAAGTGCGGATCAGTAAAAGAAAAAAACGCGGCCACATCAACATCGAATTTTATTCACCAGAAGATCTTCAGCGGATCGTTAACGTTATTAAAGCACCCCGCGCGTAGCGGAAATCACCCGACGCTTAAAGGAATTGCGTCGGTGTGGCCTTCTGGTCGATGCGCGGGTATTGTCTAGGTAGATAAGGAGGAAACAAATAATGGACCAGGCAGTGTTAATTTTAATCAAACCCGACGGGCTGAAGAAATCATTGACCGGTAATATTTTGACGCGGTTATCAGAGACCAAGTTGGAAATTGTCGCGGCAAAAATGGTGCGCGTTTCTAAAAGCCTGGCCGAGGAGCATTACAAGCATTTAAAAGATAAACCTTTTTTCCCGGAGATCATTCATTATCTTCAGGGTGACCTACATGACCGCAAAAAAGTCATGGCGCTGGTTTACTGGGGGCCGGACGCGATCACTAAATGCCGGGACCTGGCCGGCTCGACCAATCCGGAGGAGGCAGAAGCTACTTCTATCCGCGGTTCTTACGGACGGATCACCACCAGCGGCGTTTATGAAAACGTGGTTCATGTTTCCTCCAATGTGCCCGAAGCTGAAAGGGAGATTAAGCTTTGGTTCAATCCCGATGAAATCATCGTCGATCTGTACGGGACAAAAACGGTAGCGCAAAAAGAGTGCGCGACCAAGGTTTGGGCGGATAAATGAAAAAAGACCTTAATAGCATGACGGGGTTTGGCTGCCAGGAAACGGATGTCCCGGCCGTGGGCAGGATCAGCGTGGAATTACGCTGCACTAATCACAAGTTCCTGGAGGTTGTCTTTCATTTACCGGAGGGACTTTTATCTTTAGAGGATAAACTTAAAAAGGAAATTGAAGGAAAAATCAAAAGAGGCAGGGTTTATTGCGCGATAAATATCAAGGGCCAGCTGGCCCAGGGGATATTTGTTAACCGTAAACTGCTCAAGAATTATTTACAGGAACTCAACGGTATCCGGAAGGAATTTAAAATTAAGGACGGGCTAAGTCTGGATTCACTGATCCGTTTGCCGGGGATACTTTCCCTTAAAGAGGATAAGCCGACGGGAGAGCATATTTGGGAACAATTGCATCCGGTTTTATTGCAAGCACTTACAAGCTTGTTGCGCGCCCGCCAAAAAGAAGGGTTGGCGTTATCCGGCCTGCTCAAAGCAAGGAACGCCGGATTAAAAACAAACCTGGTGTTTATTAAAAAGCGTTTTGCGGTAGCGGTAAAGAACCGGCTTAAAAAGATCGAAGCGGAGGAAGAGCGCCTGGCTTTTTTAAAAGGGGCCGATATCGCCGAGGAGATCGACCGGCTGTATTTTCACATCGGCAATTTTCAGCAAAAGATTTCCCAGGGCGGCAGCGTGGGCAAGGAGCTGGATTTTATTACCCAGGAGATGCAGCGGGAAGCCAATACCTTGGCGGCCAAGTCTTTTGACCTGGTCATTTCCGGGCGGGCGGTGGAGATGAAAAGCCAGATTGAAAAAATCCGCGAACAAGTGCAGAATATCGAGTAGTGAAAGCATCCAGAAAGCACAATAATCCGGGTAAAATTTTTGTGATCAGCGGGCCGTCTGGTTCGGGAAAAACTACCCTTCTGACCAGTTTAATTCAAGATAAAAAAATCGCCAAAACCTTAGTTAAATCCTGCTCTGTCACTACGCGCAAGAAGCGTTCCAGAGAAACAGAGGCGCAGGAGTATTTTTTTGTTACGCCGGGGGAATTCAAGGGTCTTTTAAAAGCGAAAAAAATTCTTGAATGGACCAGGTATTTGGGCTATTATTACGGAACGCCCAAGGGGCCCCTGGAAGAGCAGTTAAAGCGGGGTAAAAATGTCGGTTTGTGCCTGGATCTTAAGGGCGCCAGGATCCTTAAGAAGCTGTATCCGCAAAATACGGTAACGGTATTTGTGTTGCCGCCGTCCCTTGAGGTGCTCAAGGAAAGGATCCAGAACCGCTGCCGCCACACCGCGCAAAAGGAAGTGACCCAGCGGGTGCAGCTGGCGCGCCGGGAGCTCAAGGCTGCCGACAAGTTCGATTATTGCATATTGAACCAAAAACTAGCCGTGGCGCTTGGCGAACTGAAGAACATCTATTTACAGGAAACAAAAAATTGAAACGTAATTCGCGGGGGTAAAAAATGGGTTATCAGGGAAGAGAGAAACTTTTAGACAAAAGCTTGGGTTCAATTTATAAATTGGTAATTTTGGCCTCCAAAAGAGCCTTGGAAATCGCCGAAGGCCAGCCGAAATTAGTGGATGATGATGCCTCGGTAAAACCCTCCACTGTCGCCCTGCATGAAATTGCCGCCGGCAAAATCGAAGCTAGGAAAGCTAAGCCAAAAGAGTAATGAAAAAAGAGCAAAAAAATATCATCCTGGGCGTAACTGCCAGCATCGCTATTTATAAATCCTGCGACCTGGTGCGTAAGCTCAGGGAACGCGGTTTTGCGGTAACGGTGGTGATGACGAAAGAGGCTCAGGAGCTGGTCAAGCCGATCGTTTTCCAGAGTTTGAGCGCTAATCGCGTCTATACCGGTGGGCTTTTTGATGCCCAGGATTCCTGGGATATCGAGCATGTTTCCCTGGCGGAAAAAGCGGAGCTTATTTTAATCGCCCCGGCAACCGCCAATATTATTGCCAAGCTGGCCGCGGGCATTTGCGATGATCTTTTAAGCTGCCTGGTGTGCGCAAGCACCGCCAAGGTTTTAATCGCCCCGGCGATGAATGCCAATATGTATAAAAATAAAATCACCCAAGGCAATATCGCCAAGTTGAAAGCCTGCGGTTATGGGCTTATCCCCCCGCGGGAGGGTTTGCTGGCCTGCGGAGTTAAAGGCGTGGGTTGTTTGGCAGAAGTAGAGACAATCGTAGCGGCGGTTAAAAAATTATTATAGATTTGGCGACGTAGCCAAGTGGTAAGGCAGTTGTCTGCAAAACAACTATTCAGCGGTTCAATTCCGCTCGTCGCCTCCATTTTTGGATAAATTCTTTTATCCTCCAGGAAGGGGTGACAGTCCGTTTATCGCTTGTGGCGGACGCCAAGGGGAAACCTTGGGTTTCCCCTTGGGGAGCGCAGCGTCACAAGAATAGGCAATTAGTACTAGACATATCTGAAAGTATAAAATAGGTCTTAAGCTAATAGAATAAGCTGTAGCAAGCGACGGGCAAGTGGTGGAATGGCATACACGACAGACTTAAAATCTGTTGGCCGCAAGGTCGTAAGGGTCCGACTCCCTTCTTGCCCACTTAAATAATTGCAGAAGTGTTTTTAACAGCTCCGCCGAAGGCGGTTTGTTATAAGAAGCTATCTGCTGTTAAAAACACAAAAAAGGGGTTCGGGGAAAAAGACAGTTTTTCCCCGAGAAGTCACTCGTCAATAAGGAAGGGGTGACAGTCCGTTTATCGCTTGTGGCGGACGCCAAGGGGAAACCTTGGGTTTCCTTTTGGGGGAGCGCAGCGTCACACGAATAGGTCTCAAGCAATAGATACACCTAAAGTTTTAAATAGGTCTTAAACAAATAGAATAAGCTGTAGTGGAGCGACGGGCTCATAGCTCAGTTGGTTAGAGCGTTGCGTTGACATCGCAAAGGTCTGAGGTTCAAGTCCTCATGGGCCCACTTAAATTTCACTAACGCGAAATTTACTCCGAACGGCACCTTTGAGAATTTTATAGGTTTGAGCTCGGAGATAAACATTAAAATAACATTATGGATCTAGGTACTTTAAGACATTCCTGCGCGCACGTAATGGCGGAAGCGGTAAAGGAGCTGTGGCCGGAAGTTAAGCTGGCTATCGGCCCTTCGATCGAGGACGGTTTTTATTACGATTTTGACAAAGCCACCCCCTTCAGCGACGCCGACCTTCTGGCCATCGAAGAAAGGATGCGTAAGATTATCGCCGGCGACGCTCCTTTTGTACGCGAAGAATTAGATAAAGCCGGCGCGTTGCAGTTGTTCCGGGAGAGAAAAGAAGATTACAAAGTGGAGCTGATCGAAAATTTAACCGACGGCCAGATCTCCATTTATAAAACCGGGGATAAGTTTTTGGATCTTTGCCGCGGCCCGCATGTAAAGTCTACCGGCCAGATCAAAGCCTTTAAATTGCTATCCGTAGCCGGAGCTTATTGGCACGGGATCGAAACCAATCCGATGCTGCAAAGGATTTACGGCACTTGTTTTGAAACCCAGAAAGAACTGGACGAATATTTAAAAAATTTAGAGGAGGCTAAACTGCGCGATCACCGCAAGCTTGGCCCGGCCTTAGGGTTTTTTGACATCTATCATGAAGAGGCGGGAGCGGGGTTGGTTTTTTATCACCCCAAGGGAGCGCTGTTACGCACGATCATTGAAGATTATGAAAGAAAAGAGCATCTGAGGCGGGGTTATGAACTGGTGATTACTCCGCACATTATGGATGTTGCCCTGTGGAAGGAAAGCGGCCATTACGATTACTACCGGGAAAATATGTATATTCTCAGTGCCGAGGAGGGCAAAGAGTTTGTTTTAAAACCGATGAATTGTCCCGGGCACATCCTGATCTACCGGTCGAAAACCAGAAGCTATAAGGACCTGCCCATCCGTTTATTTGAGTTGGGCACGGTTTACCGCCGGGAAAAAGCCGGGGTGCTGCACGGTTTGCTGCGGGTGCGCGGTTTTACCCAGGATGATGCGCACATCTTTTGCCTGCCGGAACAATTAGGGACGGAGATCAAAGGGATCATCGATTTTGTTTTTGATACGATGAAGGTTTTTGGCTTTGATTCCTTGGGGATCGAATTGAGCACCCGCCCGGAAAAATCCATCGGTTCGGATGAAGACTGGCAGAAGGCGACCGAGGCCCTGGAGAATGCGCTGAAAGATAAGGGCTTAAAATATGAGATCAATGCAGGGGACGGAGCATTCTATGGGCCCAAAATCGATATCAAACTGAAAGACGCGCTCAAAAGGACATGGCAGTGCGCCACGATCCAGTGCGATTTTGCTCTTCCCAAACGGTTTAATTTGTCCTATATTGATGCTGCGGGCAAAGAGCAGCAGCCGATCATGCTTCACCGGGTTTTATTAGGAAGCCTGGAGCGCTTTATCGGCGCCCTGATCGAACAATACAAAGGCGAACTTCCTTTATGGTTAAGCCCGACACAGGTTTTAATCATTCCGCTTAAAGATACGGTGCAGGCATATGCTCAAGAGGTAAGGAGTAAATTGGAAAGCCGGGATATCCGCGTGGATACGGATTTGCGGAATGAAACTCTGAACAAAAAGATCCGTAATGCCGAAATCAATAAAATTCCCTATTGTTTGATTTTAGGGGAACGGGAAGCGGCGCAGGGGACGGTGAGTGTCCGTAAAAAAGGAAGCCAGGAGCAGGGGGCAGCAGTGTCCGTCGAGGAGTTTATGGGGAACATAGTTAACCAGATCAAGGAGCATAAATAAAAAAAGGGGGAAGCTATAAAAAAATTCACGCGGATTAACGACAGGATCAGTTCACCACAAGTTAGGGTTATCGGCCACGATGGAAGCCAATTAGGGGTGATGTCCGTGCAGAGGGCGATAGAGATCGCTGACCAGCATGAGCTGGATTTAGTCGAGGTTGCTCCCGCAGCCACGCCGCCGGTTTGCCGGATCATCGAGTACAGTAAATTTCGGTATGATTTGGAGAAGAAGGAACGCGAATCCAAAAAACACCAGAAGCAGGGCCGGCTTAAAGAAATCCGGCTCAAGCCCAATATCGACGAGCATGACTTTGCGACCAAGGTCAAGCAGGTAGTCAGTTTTTTAAAGAAAAAAGATAAAGTTAAAGTTAACCTTTTCTTCCGCGGGAGGCAGATGGAACATTTGGACCTGGGGAGGAAGGTTTTAGATAAATTTATCGCGGATACGCTAGAGGAAGGCACGGTGGAAAAATCGCCGGCCCTGGAAGGCAGAATCATGTCTTTCGTGATTGCGCCGAAATAATTGCAGCAAATTTTGTATTATGAACAAGGAAAGTTCCGCCTCAAATTCTACGCCAAAATTCTCTGGAATCTTGGCGTATTCGGCGGAATTAATTCGTCCGCCAATGATTTGTGGCGGATTCATTAAGGAGAAAAATGCCGAAATTAAAGACCAAACGCGGAGTAGCAAAACGTTACAAGCTTACCAAAAAAGGGAAGGTTAAATATTCTCCGGGCGGGAAAAGCCACCTCGCTTCTTCCAAGCGAACCAAAAAAATAAGGAATTTAAGAAGACGTAGGACGCTGGCGGGGAAAAAAGAGGCAAGGTTCATTAAATCCATGCTCCCTTATGGTTAGCAGTAGTTTTTCCGGGTTGTTTTCGGGAAAAGTGGTTTTAGGAAACGCAGTTTCGACCTGTTCAGGGAAAAGTTAAAATTTTTGCACCGAAACTTTAACAAGACCAAATCAGGGTGCTTACACACCCCGCGTTAATCGATTTTGCGCCGGGGATTATCCAGGCAGACAAGGAGAACAGTAATGGCAAAAGCTAGTCACAGTGTAGCAACACGTAAAAGAAAGAAAAAAGTCCTGAAGGCGGCCAAAGGATATTGGGGGGATCATAGTACGCAATATCAGCAGGCCCAAAGGGTATTGGCGCACGCCCTGGAATATGCTTACCGGGACAGGCACAATAAAAAGCGTGAATTTCGCAGCCTCTGGATCGCCAGGATAAACGCCGCCTGCCGCCAGGAAGGAATTTCTTACAGCGTTTTTATGGACGGGCTGAAGAAATCCAAGATCGCGCTGGATCGTAAGATCCTGGCGGATTTGGCCGTCAGGGATAACCTTGCTTTTAAAAAACTGGTAGAGACCGTTAAGAAATAAAGTCTTTAATCCCGGATTAAATCCGGGATCAACCGGTAGCAAGCAACCAGCGCAAAAAGCTAATCTCAACCTTCATCTTTAAGTAAGGAGTGAGGTTAGCTAATTTTATCACGGCATTTTTATGGATATCCAATCTATTCAAGCGCAAATTGAAAACGATCTATCCGCGGCTACCTCCCTGCCTGCCCTGGAAGAGATCCGGGTTAAGTATTTAGGGAGAAAAGGGCTGGTTTCCGAACTGACCGGTTCGATTGCCGGGCTGCCGGTTGAGCAGAGGGGGCAGTTCGGCCAGCAGGTCAATGCCTTAAAAAATAAACTGCAGGGGTTTTTGGAAGCGAAAGAAAAAACTTTAAAAACCCAACCCGGGGTTTCTCAGAAAACCGGCGTGGATATCGGGATGCCGGGGATCGCCCGGGAACCGGGTTCCGTTCATCCGATAACCCGGATCATCGACGAGATTTGCGCGGTATTTACCCGGATGGGTTTTTCCGTAGTTTCCGGACCGGAGGTGGAAACGGAATATAATAATTTCACGGGCCTAAACATCCCCCTGGAGCATCCTTCCCGCGACGCATTCGACACGTTTTATTTAAAAAATTATTCTAAATTACTCTTGCGCAGCCACACTTCTCCGGTGCAGGTGCGCGTGATGAAGACGCAAAAGCCTCCGCTGGCGGTGATCGTGCCGGGGAGGGTGTACCGGCCGGACGCGGTGGATGCCAGCCATCTTTTTATGTTCCACCAGATCGAAGGATTTCTGGTCGATGAAAACATCCGGTTCTCCGATTTAAAAGGGGTGCTGGAACTTTTTGCCAAAAGCGTCTTCGGCCAGGAGATTAAAATGCGTTTCCGCCCGCACTTCTTCCCTTTTACCGAACCTTCTGTCGAAGTGGACATTTCCTGTATTATCTGCAAAGGCAAGGGTTGCTCCGTATGCGGCAGAAAAGGGTGGTTGGAGATTTTAGGGGCGGGGATGATCCATCCGAATGTTTTTAAACAGGTCGGATATAAAGCGGGGCTTTATACCGGTTTTGCTTTCGGCATGGGGGTGGAGAGGATTGCCATGCTCAAGTACGGGATCAACGATATCCGGTTATTTTTTGAGAACGATTTAAGATTCTTGAAGCAATTCTAAGGAAAAACTGGTGAAAGTCACTTACAGCTGGTTAAAAAATTTTGTAAATCTAAAAGCCACCCCGGAAGAATTGGCGCAGAAGCTGACCATGGCGGGCCTGGAGGTAGTTTCCCTGGAAAAACAGGGGCAGGATTTTGTTTTGGAGATCGAGATAACCTCTAATCGCCCGGATTGGCTCAGTGTTTTGGGGATTGCCAGGGAAGTAAGCGCAATTTACGGCTTGGTCCTCAAAGATACCTTGCCCCGGGAAACTAAAATTAAAACCAAAGAACTTTGGCCGATAAAAATTTCAGTTTCCGATAAAAAGGATTGCCCGTTTTACAGCGCCAGAATAATTTCCGGGGTTAAGGTTGGCGCTTCACCGGACTGGTTAAGATCCAGGCTGGAGTCTTTGGGCTGCCGCAGCGTCAACAATATTGTGGATATTACCAATTACTGTTTATTCGAACTGGGCCAGCCTTTGCACGCTTTCGACCTGGATAAATTGAGCCAAAGGGAGATCCGGGTCCGCCGGGCCAAAAGCGGCGAAAAGATCCTGGCTATCGATGGAGTGAGCCGGCAGCTGGATCAGGATATATTAGTGATTGCCGACAGCGATAAGCCGGTAGCGATTGCCGGGATCATGGGGGGCAAGGAAACCGAAGTGACTGCGCAAACGCGCAACATTTTGCTTGAGTCAGCGGTATTTGACCCGGTTTTAGTGCGCCGGGGAAAACAGAAGCTGGGTTTGCAGTCCGAATCCGCTTACCGTTTTGAAAGAGGGGTGGATCCGCAAGGGGCAAAGCGGGCCTCAACCGCTGCCCAGGAATTGATCCTTAAGCTTGCCGGAGGCGCAGCGCGCGGTTTGAAAAGTTCGGGAGCTGTCCAAAGCAAACAACAGGTAATTAATCTTGAACTTAACTATGTAAGTAAAATTTTAGGGATAAGCATTCCTGCAGTTAAGGCCAGGCAAATTTTAAAACAACTGGGCTTTCAAGTAAAAGCCAAAGCCGCAGGAAGCCTGGCGGTAAAAACCCCGAGTTTCCGCCAGGATGTGCAGTTGCCGATAGATTTAGTGGAAGAGCTGGCCCGGATTTACGGTTACGAAAAAATTCCGCAAACCCTGCCGGCGGTTAAGCCCGCGCGTCAGGCCCCGGAGGCAGGAGAAATTATTTCCGGCATGAAAAATATCCTGACCGGCTTAGGTTTGCACGAAGCGATCACCTATAGTTTGATCGACCGGCAGCTGCTGCAAAGAGCCGGGATTCCGGCGGATAATGGGCTGATCGAAATTTTGAATCCTTTAAGCAAGGAGCAGGAGATTTTGCGCCCGGCGCTTATCCCCAGCTTGATCCGGGCCGTGGCTTATAATTTAAACCAGCAGCAGGAGAAAATCGGTATTTTTGAGATTGCCGATGTTTTTTCCGGACGCCAAAACGCGGTGGAGCAAAAACCCGCGCTGGGGATCGCTTTATGCGGGACAGAAGCCTTTTTTACCAAGCAAGGTTTGGTCCGCGACGAAATTACCCTCCTGCATTTAAAAGGCGCCCTGGAGATCCTGTTTAATCGCCTGGGAATCAGGGATTACGGGTTCGTGCCCCAGGAAGACGATACCATCAGCGTGACGGCCGGCGGAGCGCAGGCGGGTTTTCTTCTGGAGTTAGGCGCGCAAATTTTAGAGAATTTTGATATCAAAAACCGGAAGGTTGTCCTGGCCCAGATCGACCTGGAAAAGTTATTTACGGCGGTCAATTTATCCAGGAAGTTTGCGGAGATCCCCAAATATCCGGCCATTACCCGGGACATAAGTTTTATGCTCCGCCAGGATATCGCGGTGGAAGAGCTTTTGCAAACGATCAAGTCCAGGGGAGGCGCGTTATTGGCCCAGGCCAGGGTCGCCGACTACTACCAGGGGAAACAGATCCCCTCCGGCTTTAAAGGGCTTACCCTATCCTGCACCTACCGCTCGGATAGCCGTACTTTAACAGAAGAAGAAGTCGCTCCGTTGCACAATGATATTTGCGCCTTGCTCAAAGAACGTTTTGAGGTAAAACTGCGTTGAGGCCTAAAGAGCGTTTTTGAAAATCAAATTGATTTAGCGGTAAAGATGTGGTATGCTTTTAATAGAAACAGAACAACGTTCTTTTAGATATCCCTGCGGTGCGCGTTGGAAACCTGATAATTGTTGAACCAACACAATTTTCACGGGAGGCCCCATTATTCCTCAGGCACGTGTGCTTAAGGATAGGGCACCCACCTGAAACCAAATCGGTTCAGACTATCGTTCTAACGGCACTTCTGCGGGGATTTTTTTTGACTAAAGCAGCTCTTGCCCTGCCCATCCCCGGGCGGGTAACCCGCAAAGCAAACTTCCTTTCAACCTATGGATCTGTTTACCCAGGAAAATCCGGAAACAGGCAATAACAATTTCCCTTTAGCGGTGCGCATGCGGCCGGCCACCCTGGACCAGCTTTGCGGCCAGGAGCATATCGTGGGGAGGAATAAGTTATTGCGCCGGGCGATCGAAGCCGACCGGCTCAGTTCGGTTATTTTGTTCGGCCCTCCCGGAACGGGAAAAACCTCCTTAGCCTGGTGCATCGCCAAGGTCACCCAATCCGATTATGTGGCGATCAACGCCACCACTTCCAACGTAGAAGAACTAAGAAAGATCATTGCCGCTTCCAAATTGAAAATAAAGGAGGGCAAAAAGAAGGTCATCCTTTTTATCGACGAGATCCACCGGTTCAATAAGGCGCAGCAGGATGTGCTTTTACCCGACGTGGAAGATGGCCGCCTGGTCCTGATCGGGGCGACCGTGCACAATCCGTATTTTTCTTTAACCTCCGCGCTTCTCTCCCGTTCCATTGTCTGCGAATTAAAGCCGCTTTCCGGAGCCGATCTAACCAGGATCATTAATAACGCTTTACAGGACAAAGAAAGAGGATTAGGAAATTACAAAGTCAAGCTGGAAAAAAGCGCCCTTGATTTTTTGACCAAAAGCTGCGAAGGAGACGCCCGGCGCGCATTATCGGCGCTGGAGCTCGGAGTCCTGACTACCCCGGCGGACAAAGACGGCGATATCGATTTTAACCTGGAGATCGCCCAGGAATCCATCCAGAAAAAAGCGGTAGTTTATGACCGGGATGAGGATGGTCATTATGATACGGCTTCGGCTTTTATTAAATCCATGCGCGGTTCAGACCCTGACGCCGCAATTTACTGGATGGCCAAAATGCTTTATGCCGGAGAAGACCCGCGGTTTATCGCCCGCCGGATCTGTATTTTGGCCGCTGAAGACGTAGGGAATGCCGATCCGTTGGCCCTGGTTTTAGCCAACGCGGCTTTACAGGTTGCGGAATTCGTGGGGATGCCGGAAGCCAGGATCCCTTTGGCGCAAGCGGTAATTTACGTTGCCTGCGCCCCCAAATCCAACGCCAGTTATTTGGCGATCGAAAAAGCTACCCAGAATATTAAAGAAAACAAAACACAGGAAGTTCCCGAGCATCTCAAGGATGCCCATTATAGCGGTGCGGAAAAACTGGGCCACGGTTTAGGATATAAATACAGCCATGATTATCCGGAGCATTATATAAAACAACAATACATGCCTGAAAAAATATGCTATTATGAGCCTACAAATATAGGACATGAAGCTAAAATCAAAGAACGTTTAGAAAAACTCCGCGGCAACTGCGCCGGCGGCGAGGCGAAAGGCGCCCCGGTAGTACGTAAACAAAGGAACAAGTCTAAATGATGACATTCTTTATGCTCATTTTGGCCGCTTTGGGTTTAGGGCTGGTGATTTATGCCGTATTGGAAGTGTTTAAACCCGCCAAAGAAGCGCCGGTAAAACTAAAACTTTCCAACCAGCCTCCCGCGGAAGATACGGGCAAGGATCAGAAAATCCAGCGGCTGCAAAGTCAGGTCGCTAAATTGGAAAGCCAGTTAGAGCAGTCTAAAGCCGTTTCCGGAGGGGAAAAAGCCGAATCCCCTTCGGCCAAAGCAAAAGAAACGGAATTTTCCGCGGAGCTGGCGCGCCGGGAGGAGTGGGTCGCTAAAGCCGAAGCGGAGCTGGCCAAGATTAAAACCGAAAACACTGAGCTCAATAATAAATTTATTGCCAAGGAAAGAGAGCTGGAGGAAGAGTTCACCAAGAATGTGAATTTGACCCGGGAGATGCGCGAAATAAAAGCCTTACTGGAAACAAAAGAGATGGCCTGTAAGTTGAAGGAGGACCAACTGCAAGCCCAGAAGCACCAGTTGGAGAGCCAGCTTAAGAATATGGGGGAGCAAACAGCGAAGATCGCCGAATTGACCCGCAAAGAAAAAATCAGCGAGTGGGTGCCCAAGACGGAATTTAACCAGTTAAACGAAGAATATACTAAACTGGAAAAAGAATTTGAAGCCAGCCAGGAAAGGTTAAAAGGATTTGCCGTTGAGATCGCGCATCTTCGCCAGTCGGCGGAGAAAAAACCAGCGGCCCAGGAAAAGCAGGTTCAGGATCTCCCGGAGGAAAAGGTGATCCCGCCTCAGGAAGAGCAGGTGAAACCTGAGCCGGAACCCGAACCGAAAGTTGAGCAGCCGGCGCCGGAACCAGAAGCTCCGCAAAACCCGCAACCGCCGGTAAAAGAAGTTGTCCCTCAAGAAGAGCCTCAGAAGGAAATACCCACGTCTGTGACGGAGGAGCTTAAGCCGTCGCAACCTCCTGCGCAGAAGGAGCAAATAAATCCCGCACCGGAAGCCGCGCAAAACCCGCAGCCGGCAAAAGAAGAAGCAAAAGACAAGCCACAGGAAAATCCGCTTGAGCCTTCCGGGGAAGTAATTAAACCTCCGGCGGCGGACAGTCAAAAAGCAACCCCGGAGGAGAATACGGAAAAAATAAAACCGAAAGAAAATAATAATCCCGAAGCAAGCAAGGCCATGGAATGGTTTGACCGGATGGAAGAGAACATAGACAAAGATCCCGGGAAAAAAGAAGAAAAGAAATAGGCAAAGGAGCGAATACATGAAGATAAAAATGAGGATGTTGACAGTGTTATTGGCGTTTGGTTTAACCTTTTGCTATGGAGGAATTTCGGCGATGGAAGATACGATTGTTGTTTTAGAAACGAACCAGGGGAACATCGAGATAAAACTGAAAACTGATATTGCCCCCAAAACCTGCGAGAACTTCGTTAAATTAGTCCAAAAGGGTTATTATGACGGCTTGATCTTTCACCGGGTGATCAAAGGTTTTATGATCCAGGGAGGAGACCCCACGGGGACCGGTGCCGGCGGCACTTCCATTTGGGGTAAGCCCTTTGAAGATGAAGTCACTCCGCAGGCCACCTTTGACGGGCCGGGAATCCTGGCTATGGCTAATTCCGGGCCAAACACCAACGGAAGCCAGTTTTTTATTACCTGCGCTAAGACCCCTTGGTTGAACATGCGCCATACTATTTTCGGAGAGGTAGTTTCCGGCCTGGAGGTAGTGCAAAAAATCGAAAATTCTTCGACAGGAGCAAATGACCGCCCGATTGCCCAGCAAAAGATCAACCGAGCGTATATCAAATCTTAATACCAACATTCCGCTAAAAAACTAATCCGGAAAAATCTCTCGGGGGAAGATTGTTTTAGCCAGAACTTCCCGTTAGATATTTTTTCAAGGGTGATTATAAGATGAAAAAGATAGATTACCGCCAAGAGTTAAATCCCGCACAGCTAAGGGCCGTAGAATCAACCGTCGGCCCGTATTTAGTGATTGCCGGGGCCGGGAGCGGCAAGACCCGGGTCCTGGTCCACCGCGTGGCCTACCTGGTGGAACAGGGGGTTAATCCGGAGGAGATCCTTTTACTTACCTTCACCCGCCGCGCTTCGGAGGAAATGCTGCGCCGGGCCAGCACCCTTTTAGATGAGCGCTGTAAAAAAGTTTCCGGCGGCACTTTTCATTCTTTTGCCAACATGATCTTAAGGAAATACGCCAAACTTCTGGAAATCAACAACAATTTTACTATCCTGGACCAGGGGGATGCGGAAGATGCGGTGAATTTGGTCCGCACCCAGCTGAACTTCCATAAATCCGAAAAACGTTTCCCGCGCAAGCACGCTATTTTGGAAGTGATCTCTAAAAGCGTGAATAAATCCCAAGAGATCGGCAGCGTGCTTTTGGAGGAATACCCGCAATTTGTCGAGTTTGTCGAAGAGATTAAAAAGATCCGCGATGAATACGGCAAGTACAAGCGCCAAAAATCACTTTTGGATTACGATGACCTCCTGGTTTATTTAAAAAACCTGCTGACCACGCATGAAAATGTGCGCGCCGCCTTAAGCGCGAAATACAAATATATCATGGTCGATGAATATCAGGATACGAATAAGCTGCAGGCGCACATTGTCTGCCTGCTGGCCGCCGACCACGCCAATATCATGGTTGTCGGTGACGACGCCCAGAGCATTTATTCTTTCCGGGGGGCAAATTTCAAAAACATCATCGACTTTCCCGGGATATTTAAGGGCACTCAGATCATTACCCTGGAAGAAAATTACCGCTCCACGCAGCCGATCCTTAATTTGACCAATGCGGTGATCTCCCGGGCCAAGGAAAAATTCGAGAAGAATCTTTACACCAAGAAAAAAGGCGGGCAGATCCCGGTGTTTATCGACTGCCCGGATGAAAACGCCCAATCTGTTTTTGTGGCGGAAAAGATCCTGGAGTTGCGGGAGGAGGGGGTGGCTTTAAGGGATATCGCCGTGCTTTTCCGTTCCGGGTGGCACTCCAATGATCTGGAGATCGAGTTAGCCAGCCGCAACATCCCGTTTGCCAAATACGGCGGACAAAAATTCGTGGAGGCAGCGCACATCAAAGACCTGGTCAGTTACTTGCGCATCGCCTACAATAATCATGATCAGGTCAGCTGGCTGCGGGCGCTTTTATTGATCCCCCGGATCGGCCCGAAAACCGCGGCTAAAATCATTGAATCTATTCTGGATCAGCCTAAACTGGAAGACCTTTGGCAGAAAAATGAAGAGCTGAAAAAACTTTTTGAGCTGCTCAAAAATGTAAATCTGGAGCAAGAGGGCCCGGCGGAAATTATCGAAAGGTTCCTGGTTTATTACCAGCCGCTGCTTAAAGTTAAATATGATGATTTCAATAAGCGCCTCAACGATCTGGATTCCCTGTTAAGGATCGCCCAGCGCTACAAGAGCACCGAGCAGTTTCTGGTGGATATGGCCCTGGAACCTCCGGAGAGGATGTTGATCGAACCGGCCCGGCAGGATAAGGATGATTCCCCGCTTACCCTGTCGACGATCCATTCGGCCAAGGGGCTGGAATGGCACACGGTATTTTTAATTTATTGCGCCGAAGGCCACCTTCCTTCCTATTTATCCCTGGAAACCGAGGAGCAGGTCGAGGAGGAAAGGCGGCTGTTTTATGTCGCCGCGACCCGCGCCAAAGTAAATTTATTTTTGCTCAAACCGCATGTCGATCGTTCTCCGCGCAGTTTCATGGACGGGGGCGGCTCGGTGTTTACCCAGGTTTCCCGGTTTCTGGAGCAGGGGGGGCTATTGGAAGAATTTGTCGATGTGCAAAGCACCGGGCTTACCGATGAGCTGGATGCCCTGGAATTGGAAGATATCACCGGAGAAAAAAGAAGCAAAAACAGGGAATTTTTACAAAGCCCGGATGATTATTTCCGGGACGAATAAATCCCCTCTTTTACCTTGAGCTGGGGTTAAAAGTATGTTAAAATTTCTGATATGATTATCAGCCGGCAAAAGCCACCGGAAAATTTATTAAGCAGCCTCAAGGGGTATAATAAAATATTCCTGGTGGGCTGCGGTGAATGCGCCGCCGCCTGTAAGAGCGGAGGAGAGCCGGAAGTGGCCAAAATGCGGCAGCTTTTGGAGGAAGCCGGAAAAACAGTTACCGGTTCCTGCGTCCCTTCAGCCCCTTGCGTGGCGGCTAAACTTAAAACCGAGCTGGCTAAAAATTTAAGCGCCTTGCGTTCCTCGGAAGCGGTATTAGTTTTAGCCTGCGGGCTGGGAGTGCAGTCATTTAAGGACAATGACCGGCTGGGGCTGGCGGTATTTCCCGCCTGCGACAGCCTGTTCGGCGCGGTGATGGACGCCAAGGGGAATTTTTTCGAGAAGTGTTCCCTTTGCGCAGAGTGCGTTTTAGATTTTACCGCCGGGATTTGCCCGGTGACCCTGTGCCCCAAGAGCCTGCTTAACGGCCCTTGCGGCGGCGTGGCCAAGGGGAAATGCGAAGTGGATGACCAGCGGGATTGCGCCTGGGTTTTAATTTACAAGGAATTGGAAAAGAATAAAAAACTGGAAACTTTAAAACAGATCCGGCCGCCCAAAGATTTTAAAAAATCGGGCCGGCCGCACAAATTAATTTTGGAATAAAAAATGGCAGACCCACTTCCTTATAGCGAAAAAGTAATGGACCACTTCACCAACCCGCGTAACGTCGGGGATATCCCGGATGCCAGCGGGATCGGCACCGTCGGCAACCCGGTGTGCGGGGATGTGATGAAGATGTATTTAAAAATAGAAAACGATGTGATCGTGGATGTAAAATTCAAGACTTTCGGCTGCGGGGCGGCGGTGGCCACCAGCTCCATGGTTACCGAGATGGTGAAAGGCAAATCCATCCCGGAAGCGCTTCAGATCACCAACAAAGCGGTTGCGGAGGCTTTAGGGGGATTGCCTCCCAAAAAAATGCATTGTTCGGTTTTGGCGGAAGAAGCGCTGCGTTCGGCCTTAAAAGATTATTATAAGAAACAGGGCAAGCCGGTGCCTTTTGAGGACAAAGAGCATACCCATGAAGGGGAAACCTGCCTGTAGGCAGGCCGTTTTGTTGTTTTTAAAATATTAAAGAAACAAAAGTTATTGATAATCAAACAGATATATGAATAATTCAGGCAGTGCAGGATTGACAAAGGCGCAAATACGTAGTAAAATTCTTTTAAAATTAAGAACCCAGAAGGAGGAAGACCGAAGCCGAAAAAGTAAGCTCATTACCAGTAAACTTTTAAGGAATAAGGTTTTTAAAAAGGCCAAGATAGTGATGTTTTATATCGCTTTCGGTGGTGAAGTAAATACTGAAGAAATGATTAGGGAAGCTAAAAAAACCGGCAAGCTTATCTGTGTGCCGGTTTGCAGAAAAGATAAAGAAACTATGCAGCCAGCT
>CAINQO010000047.1 GCA_903852325.1 Candidatus Omnitrophota bacterium | reverse complement strand
TGTTTAGTCTGCTCGGAAAGAACCGGGTATTTGGCTAATTTAAAAACGTTGATATCGTATAGGGATTTTAACCCGTTATTGACCGGGCCCTGATATTTTACCCACTCCAGGTCCTTGTCCATGATTACGACGGGGCGGCCAAAATGCGCCAGGTTATTTATCCCCTTCCCTGCGCCAAGCCCGGTAAAAATAAAAATAAAGACCAATAAAGAAAACAGGCTTTGTTTAAGACTTAATTTTCTCCCGCGGTTGACGGAAACTACCAGTAAGATCAGCGCCGGGATAAACAATAAGAACGTCCCCTTAACGGCTAAACCGATGCCCAAAAGCGCGGCTAAAATCCCCTGATTCAGGAAAGTCGGCCGGACAAGCAGCCGGTAAATCTGGAAAAATATCAGCGCCCCGATAAAAAACGCCAGCGAGTCATTGGAGATATAGTTTCCAAACATTATAAATTGCGGTAAGGTGCAGGCAAACAGCAGGCAAAACGGTTTCGCTTTCGGAACGATGAATTCTAACTTTTTGATCAGTAAATAAATAACCCAAAGGGTGCCGATGGAAAAAGCCAGCGAAAGCGCCTGCACCGCCTTAATCCCCAAGGGCAAAAGGAAAGAAGCTAAAAAGTAATATAAGGGCGGATGGTTGGATTGATAAAGCAGGCCGGAAACCGGAAGGGAGTGGTGCTGGGAAATATACTGCACGTAAGCAAGATGGTCGTCGTTATTGGCCGGCCCCTGGAAGACAAAAACAATTACGCGCAAGATTATCCCTAAAAAAAAGATCAAATTTAACCTGTTTTCATCTAAGCTTGTTTTTATCCGCAGCATGGGTCTTTCCTTTTAAGCGCTGTCCGGTTAATTCTCCGGAGACAAGATGTTCTTTTTTAAAAAATCATCCACCGCCTCCGCCACCAGTTTATGCCCGTATTCATTCCAGTGGGCGTCGCAATCCGGGTTAAATTTTTTGCCGCGCGCGGTAAAATCCGCCCGCATCGGCGCGGAAAGGTCCAAGAAATATACCCCATTGTCCCGGCACAGCTCACGCATCAAATCATATGCCCAACGCGACTGAGCGCAACCCGCCCCGTGATAAATACACTCCCGGGGCCCGTCCATTACAAAAATTATTTTGCGCCCCGCGTTCTCCGACTTAATTTTAGCGATCAAATAACGGGCCGCCGGAATAATCTCTTTTTTTTGCTCCGGGGTAACTTCAAACTCCATCCCCCTATGCCAAACGTAATCCTTATCCGCTAATTCCCGGTAGAACATCCGCCATTTCAAATTAAAGATAAAATACCTGGCTAAAGCCGAATGCCGGCGCAGGAACTTTTTCCAGGGGGAAAACTCCGTATACCCTTTATCCCCGGTAGGGTTATTTTCCGTAACCCTCTCTCCATCAACCGACAAGGTTAAGAACACCCGGGAATAGTATTTATTATACCGGCTGATGCTGTCGATAAAGTCATTGTAGATGATATTGAAAATGATTATATCCGGGTCAAAATACTTGTCCGCATACCGGCTGATATGTAAATATTCGGATAAGGAAGCCGCGGAGATACCGAAAGAATAAACCTCGTATTTATCCCCCAATTTTTCCCTTAAAAGGCAGGGGTAACTCTTACCGCTATCCACGTGCAGGGCTTCGATAAAAGAATCTCCGATCACGGCGATCCTGGGGACGGACTTTTTTGGGGTGTAATCAACCGGGCTGTTCCAGCCGTAATTATTTATCCTCCATTTGCTGCGATACTTAGACAGGAAACCGAAGGTATAAGTACCTGACTGCCCGGGGAAATACCTGTAGATGGCTTCCCGGGTGTCGAAATGGCCAAGGGGCACCTGCGCCGCCGGGATAATATACCTGAAGAATAATTCCGGGATGATCACTAAGCAGGCGGCCAAATATATGATAAAAATGAAATTCTTTTTTGCGCTGCCTGCCATTCCTAAACCCCTCTTCTCCTTAGCCGGTTTTCCTCTCGGCTGAAAATAACCCGCTTCTTTATGGTCCTTAAACACGCTCCGGCCTCATATTAAAAATATCCTCTCCTTTACCGCTTCTTTCCAGAGGATAAAGCGCATATAGATCAGGCTAAGATACACCCAGGGCACAAGTTTAATATCCCGCCAGCTCCTGAAATTATAGCAAAGCAGCAATAAAAAGGGGAAAAACAGGGCCAGGAGTTTCCGGGGATACAGCACCCTGTACTGCATCAAATTGCGCCAGTATAATGTTTGCCGGTAATCATCAGGATGGTCCTTGATCAAACGCACGGTATCCCTGGCGCGGGCGGCGTAACGGAATAAACTCCTTACCGTATATTTTTCCTCCCGGTGCACGACGATCATCTCCGGGTTAAAGGTTATCTCTCCGTATTTCCTGATGCGTAAAGCCAGATCCAGGTCTTCATGGTTGCGGGAATAACGGGGATTAAAGCCGCCTGCCTTTTCCAGCGCCTCCCTGCTGAACGCTATATTGCTTGTGCTAAAATGCCCGCTGTTTAACGCCTCCTGGGAGATATCCGAAATCGTGACCCTCCCGCTGGCGTAAAAAGTCCTGCCTTCAACGCCGAGGCACCCGGCCTCCTTTAAAACCCTTAAACCCTCTTTAAGCCAATGTCTTGACGCAACGCAGTCGGCATCGGTAAAAAATATATACTTACCCGCGGCATGCTTGATCCCGGTATTGCGGGAGACGGCCACTCCGCAATTTGTCTCCTGCCGGATGTATTTGACGCGGCTATCAGTAAACCTGCCGGCTGCCGCTCCCGTGGCATCACTGGAGCCGTCATCTACGATGATCAACTCAAAATCCCCGAAATCCTGCTTCAGGATCGCCCCGACACAGTCTCCGATGCAATTTTCTTCGTTATAAGCAATCACGATTACGCTTACTTCCATAGATCCTCTTTCGGTAATAAACTTTCGTATATATTAAGCAGCCGCTGGTAATGCAAATCAGCCCCGTACTCCTCTACCGCTTTGCGGCGGGCCGCTTGGCCCATTTGAGCGATCTTTCCCGGCTCCCGGAGCAACTGCCCGATCTTTTGCGACAGCTCCAGGGAATTCCCCGGCGAAAACAAAAACCCGTTTACCCCGTCAGCGATCAGCTCGGTTATTCCGCCGATCTTGGCGCCGATGACCGGCTTACCCATAGCAAAAGACTCCAGGATTACCATGGGGCAAACCTCATACCAGCGGGAAGCCACGATAGTAAACATCGCTTTTTCGATAATCGGCCGGATCTCTTTTTGCGTCAAAAATCCCCTAAATTCAACATTGCGCATATTCCCGGCGGCGGCAATCGATTCCAATTTTTTCCGGTATTCTCCGTCCCCCAAAATCAGCAATTTAACCGCGGGAAACCCGCGCATCGCCTCGATCACGGTAGCGATCCCTTTTTCTTGGACCAAACGCCCGAAACAAACAATGTAGCCCTGGGAAGGATGATCCGGTTGATAATCACCGGCAAAAACAAAATTAGGGAGACAAATTAATTTTCCGGGATTAAACCCGAATTCCTGCATCTTTTGTTTTAAAAAATTCGCCGGCGATATAAATACATCCACCCTCTTTTCAAATCCCAGCCGGTGATGAATATATTGCTCCAGGCAAGCCAGCAGGCTCAGCGGGAAAGAATTCCTTACGCACCGTTTTAAAACCGCCCGGTAATACCGCTTATTCTTGCATTCTTCGCAGAGATTGTCATTAACAAATAACCGGTAATTAGGGCAGATCAAGCGGTAATCGTGCAAGGTCTGCACTACGGGAATACCGGATTTTCTGAGCGGCCCCAGGATAGAAGGAGAAATAGAACGCTTGATATTATGCAGATGCGCTATGTCGGGCCGGGTATCCTTGATCAGCCTGGCGATCTTTCTTTGGGAGGCGAATGAATAAATAGCCCCGGGAGCGGCAAGCAGTTTTCTTATCCACGGAACGGAATCAAGCTCTTCCAGGTTTAGCTTGTCCACGCAATAAGCGCTGTATTCCCGGTCGGTATTTCTGCGGTCTTTAGCCGTAAAGAGAATGACCTTGTGGCCTTTAAGCTCAAGCAGCCTGTGGAGGCTGGAAAAATAGTTTTCGCAGCCGTATTCCGGATACCCCCTGCCATTAACCAATAAAATTTTCATAGTTGTTTAAAAACGAAACGGCACCACCCATCTCATCCAGAGATTCAGTTCGCACCTGCCGCAGGCAGAGATACTGCCGCTTTCTCCCGCCAAATGCGCTTTGCGGTAAGTTTCCATAGTTTTGCCTTGCCAGATCTCCCGGATACCGGATGAACGCAGGTTGCCAATAGTTGAGCTTGCGTCATAATCCTGGCAGCACAGCGCTACCTCCCCGTTAGAAAGGATAGCGATCCTTTTCCACAAGTAGGGGCAGGGCGGGAAATTTTTCCTCTCCATGCCGCGGACATCGGTGCTGTAGCCGCTGCCGATATTGACGCTGTCCACTTTTCCCTGCCAGGCCCGTTTAAAAAGGCCGATCTCTTTTTTGTTCTGCGCAAATGCGGCGAAAAACAAATGCACCTTCGGCCGGCCCGCGCGCAGCTTAAGCAGCCCCCGAAGATTGGCGATAACCCGGTCATAATCCAACCCTCTTCTTTGATCCTGATAGGTGCCTTGAGTCGCCGCGTCCAGACTGACACAGATCTCATCCACCCCTGAGGCGATAAGTTCTTTTGCTTTTTCCGTATTTAATAAGGAGGCGTTGGTAAAAAAACCCACCCTGCCTATCCCTTTCTTTTTAGCGTAGCTTATCCTTTGGGGTAAATATTCATCCATCAAAGGTTCTCCGTAGGCATTTAACATCACCTGGTTTATTCCCAGGCCCGCGCATTGATCGATTATTTCCTGATACAAACCCCCGTCCATCACCATAGACTCTCTTTTCATTTTTGAATGATAACAAAACAGGCATCCGGCATTACAGGAATTGACCGTTTCGATATTGGCGATGAGCGGCCAGGGCACGGGACCGCTGCGGCAGGCCTTCTTTATCTTGCGCCTGACAAAGAACCTGGCGGCAGGAGGATAAAACGTGCCCTTCTGTATTTTTTCCCTTAAACCCATGTAGGCCAGGCTTCGAAATAATCTTTTAATCATCTCTAAATCAGTGAACCCTTAATCGGTTTTCTAAAGAATCAACGTTTATTTTCCGGACGACACTTCATCGATAGCGCAAAAAATCCCTTTATTTTGTAAAAAAGCCACCGCTCTTTTCAAACGGGAAAAGATCACTTCCTGCCCAAGCTTGCCGCTCATTCCGGAAGAAAGCGAGCCCTGGCCGTCGTAATAGGGATAAAGCATTATGAAATTAAAACCTATTCTTTCTATCGCCCTCAGCGTAGCCTGGAAATCTTCTTCGGTTTCCGAAGGAAAACCAAAGATCAGCTGGGTGGACAGAAACAACCCCGGCTGCTTTTCCCTGAACCTGGCGAATACCTCCGCTATCTCTTCGATACGGTGCATCCGGTTCATCAGTTCCAATATCCGGTTACTCCCCGACTGAATGGCGCAGATCATCGAGGTCACTTTCCCCTGAGAGATATATTTTAACAAAACCTCCTGATAACGGATCACCCACTTAGGGTGCAGGTCCCGAATATCCCATCTGGCCAAAGAACGCTCATCGGCTTCGGCCAAACTCTCCAATAATTCGGACAATGAACTGCCGCAATCCAATCCGTAGGCGCCTAAGTTGTCGGCAAGCAAGACGATGTTACGGTATCCCCGCTGCAATAAGCGCCGATACTCCCGCAGACAAACCTGGATCTTTTTGCTTTTTAAATCCCCCACCGCCAGAGTGATGGTGCAATAAGCGCAGCGTTCCGGGCAGCCGCGGCTTATTCTCAAGTAGGCCTTCGGCCCCAAACGGATATTCTTCAACAGATAGCTGCCATAGGTTAAGCAATTGGTAAAAAAATTCTTGCCGATCCCCAGGTTTAAGCTCAGCCATTGCCGCCAGGAAAAATATATGCCGTAGAGCAAATGGGTATCCGGGATATCTTCGAACTTAACCTTAAAATCATCAAATAAAGTATCTATTTTGTCCAGGTTTGCCGTCCGGATGATTTTGCCGTTAAATATCTCTTTCAGCCGATCCCCGGCGATATCCGGCAAACAGCCGGCAACAATTAATTCTCCGCGGTATTTTAAAAACTCTTTTATTCTGCTCAAACAATACTCTTCCTTGTCCTGCTTAAAGCTGCAGGTCACAAAGATGATGTAATCCGCTTCTTCGGGGGCCCTTACGACAACCCAACCGTTGATTTTAAAAAAATTATCCAGCCGGGAAGAATCCAGGCGCCGGCGCGGGCAGCCATTGGTAGTAACAAACACTCTTTTTTTGTTTTCGATCATACCGGACACGTATATTTAACTATTTTTCCTGGGGAATAAAATAAAAATCTCCTAAGAAAACTAACTCCTTGCCCCCGCCCGGAGGCGATTTAGGGCCCAAAAGGTTGAAATCTATGACCCTGCATTTCTGTCGTTCGAAAAAGAGAGTATACAGGTCGATACTTTTTTCTTCCAAATACCTATCTTGGGGGCGGCATAAAATAACCGGTAAGTTCCCGGCCGGTTTTACCATTAATTCACTGCCTACCGGCATCTTGCGGTTAATCCGCAAAGATTCTTGATGCCATGGTGATAGATCGGGAATGGGCCCGGAACCAAAATTATCCTGCCAAAGGCCGTATCCAGGAATAAGCCTCAATTCCGACCCCAGGTCTTCCAGCGGCAATTTCCAGGGATTATCCAGATAAATCCGCCACCGAAGGCGTTTATTTTCTAAACTTAACTCCCACTCCTGGCTGACACCCAGGTCAGGCCAGCTGTAACGCAAAATCAAACTATCAGGCTTAACTTTCTCTAATTTACAGTTAGTATCAAAACTGGAATAGTACCGCCGATTGCATCTAAAATACGCGCATAACCCGTTATTTTCGGTAATCCGCCTGCCGCGATAGAACAGCATGACTCTTTGATTATTTACTCTGATTTCTAACGGGCCATCCTCAATGATGTTAGATGTATTCTTATATACCGATAATTTTCTTTTATCCGGTAATTCTACTTCACAAGCCAGGCTAAAAGCGTCAATGTGTTCAAAAAAATATTCCTTTGTCATTCTGATCTCTTCTTTTAAGGCCGGATAATAGTTCAAATCCGAAAATTCCTCAGTAAGCGCATCTTTGATTACCGCAACATAATCAACAGAAAGAAGATATTGAGAAACAGGCTCATATTTATTAGGATAATCATTATAATTCAAAAAAAGAGGGTCTTTAACCATATCCGTCGTTTTGAACTTTCTGGAAATTTCATATTTTAAAGGATACAATATATCGGCAATATCTGAATTATAGTCGAGAAAAATAAAAGTATCCCCTTTAATAAAAGGACAGTTTTCCATAATCGTGTTTACGTTCTGGCGCGCGCGCTGATCATTATCGGGATGCGAAAAACCTCTCTGCAGAAAAATATTCATTTCCTGCTGCCATAAAACAATTTCTCCGGAATAACCGATTTTACCCTCGTAAATACGGAGCATATCCAGCAGGGCAAAATTCTTGAAAAAAAACGATGATCTTAAGAAAGAATCCGGCAAGCTTATCTTGACCCGCCCGGGTAGCCATCGGCAACCGTAGGAAATGGAAAAATATTGGATAAATCCGAAGCAAAGAATCAAAATTACAATAAATTTTCTCAAGCCGGCTCTTTTAATCCCCATCACTCCAAATGCAGTGATCAGGGCAAACACTGACAAACTTGGCAGTAAATATCTTTCCGCAAATCCCTGCGTAACAAAAACAAAATTTATCAGAAAAAACGGGATCAAGACAACCGGCAGCAAAAAAGCAATCGATTTAAATTTAGTTTTTAAAACCAAACATAAGGAAACCGTAAAAACGAGGGAAAAAAAGAAAGAAAACGAATTATTCACCAGGTTCAAAATCGAAGATACGCCGCTATAGTACCAAACCGGGAATAAAGCCATAAACCTTTGGCCATAAGTACCCAGCGGAGAATAGAGAACATTCTTTAAACAGGTGCTCATTAGCAAGAATGCATATGTCAGCTTCAGGCTATAAAAACCAAAAAACAGGATTAGCCCGGTGGCGATCGCAGACAGAATAATAAGCCGCTTCCGCTGCAGAATATTACTTTTTTGTTTTTTGAATAAGACCAGGACCAGCGGGCTGACGATAAAAATTAAAAAATTAAATTTGATCATTGATCCCAAAAATAAGCTTAGAAAATACAGGAAAGTAACCGGTTTATTTTTAAAACGATCCGAACAAATCAGCAAATATATATTCAGGCTTACGAATGCGCACAGCGGTAAATCAAACATATACACCCTTAATTGGTTAAATACGATCGGGTACATGCTGACAATAAAAGCCGCCAGTAGCCCGTTTTTTTTATCTTTCAGTTTTACGCCGATCCCATAGATAGAAAATAAAAGGATCGCCAAAAAAAATGCGCCGTTGATCATTATTGCGGAATGTTGCGATGACCCGAAAATAAAATAAAACGGGGCGGTGATCAAGTAAACGAAAAATCCGCTTCTCTCAAGGGAAGGAAAAAACAAAAGGAAAGGTGAATTTTTTATATGCTCGAAAATTATTAAACTGCTTTGGTGATGCCAGGCGGGATCAAATAGCAGGTATCTAGCGTCTGCCTTAAGCCAAAAATAGTTATTAAGGAGGTGGAATAGATATAAACCTGCCAGGATAAGCAGCGATTTACGATTCGTCATAGAATGGTAATGCGCATCGATAATCTATGTATATTCTTGCCAAACGCAGCAAGCTTGAAACAAAAGCCGAAAAAGTGAAACCCGGGTCATTTTATAACATCAATGACTGCAATTTTTTTTAATAAGGATATACGAAAGCTTAAAAAATACAATAACAGTAATGATTACAATTTTAAAATCCATAAACAAAGACCGATGCTTAATATAATTTAAGTCAAATTCTAAATTATGATGGATCGGTTCATTGGTTTTTCCGCTCAGCTGCCATAACCCGGTAAGCCCAGGCTTAACCCCCAATCTTAACCTCTCTTCGTCTGAATATCTTTCAACAATGAAGGGCATTTCCGGCCTCGGCCCCACAATGGACATCTCACCCTTCAATACATTAAACACCTGCGGTAATTCATCCAGGAAACTTCCGCGTAAAAACCTACCCACACTGCTTATTCTTGGATCATCTTCCTGAGGCTTCGGAATATATGCGGGGGTATCGCTGGCCATTGTCCGGAATTTATAGAGCATAAACGGCCTCCCCTCTTTTCCGATCCTTTGGTGTTTAAAAATAACCCCTCCTCCGGAGGTTAAAACAATAGAAAAGGCAATCAAGATAAATACGGGCCAAAAAATAGTAATCACCAGTAAGGAAATTATTATATCGAACGCTCTCTTTAAAAAGCCATATCCAACCATGCCCATAATTTTATATAAATGCTTCCTGAATTATCTTTTCCACCTCCGCGCGGGTTTTGGCGCGGGACGCCCTCTCCCTTAACCGGCGCACCTTACACATCCCCTTAGTATACCAGATATAGAACTTCCGGAAAATAACTACCCCGTTCTTTTCTCCGTAGAAATCCAGAGTGGAATCCAGGTGCTCCCGCAAGACTTTTTCCACCGCTGCCGGTTCCGGAGGAGCGATGATTTTTCCGCTCTTTAAGTATTCTTTGATCTCTTTAAATATCCATGGGTTGCCCAGGCATCCCCGCGCCACGGCCAGGCCGTCGCAGCCGGTTTCATCGAACATTTTTTTCGCCAATTGGCAGGAAAAAATATCTCCGCTGGCGATCACCGGGATCTTAACCGCCTTTTTCACCTCTTTGATTATATTATAATCCACTCCTCCGCTATATCCCTGGGTTTTGGTGCGGCCGTGGATAAATAAAGCGTGCACTCCGCAATCCTGAGCCAGAACCGCCATCTCTCTGGCATTAACCGAATGCTTATCCCATCCGGAGCGGATCTTTACGGTCACCGGAAGCCAGGAATGTTTGATCACTAATTTTAATATTCGAGCAAATTTTTCCGGCTCCTGCAGCAGGCTTGCGCCTTCTTTCCGGCGCACCACTTTTTTTGCCGGGCAAGCAGCATTAAAATCAAGAATATCGAATTGATGCGCCTTTAAAACCTCCAGCGCCTTTAAAATATACTGATCTTCCGAACCCAGTATCTGGATGCCCAGCGGCTTATCCAGCGGCAGGCTGGAAAGCATGTGTTTGGTTTTCCGGCTTTTATGGCTGATCGAGCGGCAGTTGATCATTTCCACAAAAGCCAGTTCCGCTCCGAATTTACGGCAGAGCATCCGAAAAGGCAGATCAGTGATCCCGGCCATCGGAGAAAGGATCAGGTTGGATTTTAATTTCAAGGAACCGATTTTTAACATAAATAAAAAAAGGATTAGCGGTGAGGATGAGGTAAGGAAGTGTGTTAAGTAGTGAGACTGGGTAGTGCGTGCGGCACCCACTACTAACCCACGCTGCTTAACTCACTCCTTTACCTAACCCACACGACTAACCCGGCTTTCTATTTCATTAATACCACTAACCCCATCACAAAACCCACAAGGATCAGCGCCGTGGAAAAAATAAGTTTCGTATTGTAGACGACGCAAGTGGTCTCTTTGTCCGCGGCTTTTAACTTCTTGATCTCGATGTAAGGCACGGGCGCCCGGCGATACCAGCCGGTGATCTCCACATCCTGGTTGATGTAATCGGCGGCCTTTAAGAGGCCAAAGAAAAATTCCCATACCGCCAGAGGCTGGTGGTAATCCAAGAAAATGATCCCGGTTTCATCCTGCATCATAAAATCATTGGAATAAATAAGCCCCGGGATGCCCCTGCCGATTATTTTACCTTTTATCGCGCAAGGCACCGGCCGGATCGCCGAAACCTTGATCTTATTTAAAAGGCTCCTGACGTTCATCACCGCGAACTCCGCATCCGGATAACGGAAGATCGTATTGATCAGATAGGCGCACCCGAAAATAAATACGCCGAACCATAAAGCGGCAAGTTCATGTTTTACGGCAAAAATAAACACTCCGGCAACCAGGGCGATGACCGGCAGCGCCTTGATCAACAGGTCGATAAAAAACTCATCCCAGTAAGATTCGGGCTTCCGGGAGTTAAATTCGATAAAAGCCTCTTTCCCTAACACCTGCGACTGGTTGCTCAGGAACTTCAGGCGCTTGGCGATCAACGGGTGGGTAGACTGCAGCTCGTAATATGCCGCCCAGGGGTTCCAAAAATCCCATTTCGCGGCGTCTTTCAATTTATCCTTATCGATCGCCCCGCCCATACTTTGGGGGCCGGTATAACCGCTGATCGCCAGGACATTGGCGGCCTTATGGTCGAATAGCCCGATCGGGCCGACCGCATTTAAGGTATCCGTCCTCTCTTTATGGCTGACTTGGGCCTTGCGGCTGTCATCTCCGGCTAAACCGTAACCGACCTTGA
This sequence comes from Candidatus Omnitrophota bacterium, assembly GCA_903852325.1. Classification (GTDB taxonomy): domain Bacteria; phylum Omnitrophota; class Gorgyraeia; order Gygaellales; family Profunditerraquicolaceae; genus UBA6249. The sequence goes on along the minus strand of CAINQO010000047.1, from coordinate 5,678 downwards.
CCAAGGCGGAAGCCAGGGCATTAGGATTACCGGTAATTTCTCCGGAGAACCTGTCCGCAAAATATTCTCTTAACCGGGAAAACCACAAAACAATAAATTCACTTACCAAATAAAGCAGGTAGGCGCAAATCGCGATCACGTAGCGGGGAAGGGCGGATTTATCCCTTCCGCTGCTTTTCATCCGGATCAAAGTTTTGTAAATGTAATACAGGATTAACGGCACAAGCTGGGCCAGGGTCATCACCAGCATATCCCAATGGACGACGTGGCCGATCTCGTGGGCGACAACCGCCTCCGCTTCTTCCGGGGTTAAAAGGTCCAGCAGCCCCCGGGTGATGACGATCCGGGCATTATTCGGATGATGCCCGTAAGTAAAAGCGTTGGGCGCTCCGTCTAGAATGATTCCCATCCGCGGAAACTTGATTTTTTTATCCTGGCAGACCTTGGCAATAAAATCTTTTAAATGCTGCGGCAGCTGCTCCGGAGTGACCCAATCCATCTTGTATAACCAGCGTAAAGACAGGTCCATCAAGAACGGCCCGAAGATGAACTGCAAAACCACAAAAATTACCCCGGTGACCAGCGCCTCGACAGGAGCGATCTTGTTCAATTCCACCAGAATGATCAAAAACAAAGTAAGTGAAGCGTACATCCCGGCCAGCACCATGCCGGAACGCAGGGAAAGATTAGGCAGGACAGCTAAGGTTACGGGTAAAGCCGGCCCCTTATCCGCAAATACGCTCCTATCGATTTGGATCTTGGCACTTATTGCCGGCAAAAGATTAAGGTCTTCCTTGTCCAGCCAGAGGCCTCCGGATTCAGGGCAATATTCAATATGCGTTTCCCCTTCCAGGATAGGCAGCCAGAGCATCGGCCTGCCGAACACCGGGGACAAGCGGGCGGAATGTTGCTTAAGCTTGATCGCTTCTTCGATTTTTGCCTTCAGATAAGTAGGAGCTCCGGAGAAGTGGTAAATTTCATCCCTGTCCAGCCAAATGCCTTCGCATTTAGGGCAGAAATCCACCTCCACCCCCTGGCGGGTCATTACCGGGATCAGTTCCTGATCCTTACAATTCGGGCATATCATGGATTTCCTCCGATTTTAAAACTTCCAGTGAGGATATCTTTCTGTTCCGAAAGACGCTTCCGGATAGATCTTACGGACAATGCTCTGCGGTAACAGGCAGAAAAGCCCGACGCTTTTTGGAGGAGTGGCGTCAATCTCGCTGTCCAATTGCGCGCGGTCAAAATCCACCTTACCGGGGATCATCGTGCCTGCGTCCATGACCATTAATCTTTCCGCAGTGGACCTGGGCCGGGCGGAAGTATAGATCAAAAATTTTCCGTCGGGAGCCCAGGAGACGTACCGGTCAGTCCCCGCGTTGTGAGTGATCCTTCTTCTATGTTTACCGGTTTTATCAATGAGATGGATTTCCAGATTTTCTTCTCCGTGGGCGATCTCTCCGCAGACAAAAGCGATCAGGGAGCCGTCGGGTGAAAAGGAAGGGGAAAAATCCCTGGCGGCATAAGTGGTCAGCCGGTTAAACTCTTTAGTTTCCAGGTCAACAGTCCAGATGTCGTCGTTGCCGGAACGCTGAGAGGTAAAAATGATCTGTTCCCCGTCAGGGGAATATTGCGGGGTAAAATCCATTTCCGGGTAGTCGGTGATCCGCGTCAGCCCGGTGGTATCGAGGTTACTGATATAGATATCGATGTTTCCGTCGTAATTGGCGCAGAAGACGATCTGTTTTCCGTCAGGAGACCAATCCGGAGTATTGTGCCAACGGCCGGTCTTGGTAACCTGGGTCTGCCCGGATCCATCCGCGTCCATCAACCAGATCTCTGGGGTGCCGGTGCGGTTAGAGACAAAAATTATTTTTTCTCCATCCGGAGACCAGCGCGGGCAATCATTCCAAAAAGGGCCGGTAGTCAGCTGCCGGATCTCCCGGGTAGCCAAATCCAGGCTCCAGATATCGTAATCCCCTGCTTTTCCGGATGAAAAAACAATTTTTCCTTTTAAGTCCATCGGTCATCCCTCCCTGGTTTAATCCTTAAAAAACTTTACCGGTAAAATCCGCTTGAATTTATTAAAGCACGTACTCGGGTTTCTTGATCAGGGGTTTATTTTTTATTTCTTCCGTAATTGCCTGGGAAATGCCGGGCTTGCCCAATTTATAATACATGTAATTCTTATAACCCTCCACCCCCGGCTGGTCGAAAGCGTTCACGTTTAACAGTTCCCCTTCAAAAGCGGTAGCCATTTCAAAGAAAAATAAAAGCGCTCCCCAGTGATAAGCGGAAACTTCCGGGATGATCACCGTGCAATTCGGCCTTTTCTGGTCGACTAAAGCCCACTCCGTCGCTTCCTGGGCCAGCTGCATCAGCTGACAGTAGCTTTTCCCGGAAAGCAGGTCCCCCTTACCGGGAATCTTTAGGTCCGTCTTGAATTTCTCCACCCGCATAAAAGTGACAACCTTATTATTTTCTCCTTCGATATTATTTTGCTGGATGGAGTGCAGGTCATTGGTCCCGGCGGCAGAGATCGGAGTACGGCCGCGGTTAAACAGGTCATTTTTATCGGCCAGCCAGTTCTCTACTCCGTCTTTATCCAACTGGACCTGGCGGTGGTATTTTTTACCCAGGCTTTCCGCCAAAAGCTGCACGTACCAATCCGCGGTAGATTTGAGGGTTTGGGAAAACGGCATCAGGATCGCCAGGGACTTTGCTTTTTTCTGGTAAAGGATAAAGTGCAATACGGCGTAAAGGTAAGCCGGGTTCTTTAAAATATCCTCTTGCGCGCAGCGCTGCGCCATTTCCCTGGCCCCGAGGAACAATTTACGGATGTCTACGCCGACGATCGCCAAATGCAGGAGCCCCATGTTAAATTCCGAGAACCGGCCTCCCACTCCTTTTAGCAGCGGCAGCGTCCGGAAGCTTAAGCTGTCCTTCCCCCGTTCCGCCTGGACTTTTTTGCGCAAAGAACCGGATTCCGGATCGGTAATCGCCAGGATCTGCCTTCCGTATCTGGCTCCGGCCGATTTTTTGAGCCAGGCTTCCGCTAAAACAAAAGCGGCTTTGGTTTCGGTAGTCTCCCCGGATTTAGAGATTACGACCACAAAGGTTTTTTTCGGATTCAGATTTTTCAATAAAACACTGAGCGTGTCGGGATCCAGGTTGTTGCCTTCAAAATAGACACGCGGCGCTTTTTTACGCAGGGATTTAAATTCATTGTAATAAGGCGGGCACAAGGCATCCTGCGCCGCTTTTAAGCCCAGGTATGAGCCGCCGATACCCAGAAAAAGGACATTCTCGTATTTTTGGGCGATCTGGCGGGCGATCTTTATGATCGCGGCGATATCCTCTTCTTTTTGCTCCGGAAGCTTGGCCCATTCTAAATTCAATTTGATCCTGGCCCTGGGCTCGGAGATAATTTTCTTCAAGTGCTCCGCCGCTTTTCGGGCTTGCGGCAGGAAGGTATCGATATCCTGCCGGCTCACGCCGTGCTCAGAGACGCTAAAGTCGAACATATTGTTAAAATCAAACCTTAAACTCATTTTATTTTTCTCCCTTGCTTTATTATTTATAAATATCCGCTAATTTTAAAATTAGATCTTTTGAATCTTCCCAACCCAGGCACGGGTCGGTAATGGATTGGCCGTAAACTTTGCCGCCCGGCTCCTGCCGCCCTTCCTTGATATAGCTTTCGATCATCAAGCCCTTGACGGTCTTTTTTAAATCCGCCGACTTCGAAATACTGTGCATCACTTCATAGGCGATCCGGGGCTGCTCCCGGAAATTTTTGTCGGAATTGGCGTGATTGGTGTCGACGATGACCAGGGGATTGGCCAAGCCGCGCTTTAAATAAGCCTCGGTGAATTTAGTCAAATCCTCATAATGATAGTTGGGGATGCTTTGTCCGTAATGGTTGATCGCCCCGCGCAAAATACAATGGCTCCAATGGTTGCCCGGGGTTTTCACTTCCCAACCGTTATAAATAAAAGTGTGTCCGGTTTGCGCCGCCTGCACGGAATTCAATAAAACATTCAAATCGCCGCTGGTGGGGTTTTTCATTCCCACGGGAATATCCAGGCCGCTGACCGTTAAACGGTGCTCCTGGTTTTCCACGGAACGGGCCCCGATGGTGACATAACTTAAAATGTCCTCTAAATAAGGGTAATTCCCCGGATAAAGCATTTCATCGGCGGCGGTTAACCCGGATTCCTTTAAGACCCGCACGTGCATCCTGCGGATAGCGCGGATCCCTTCGGCAATATTGGGGCTTTCGGAAGCTTTGGGCTGGGTGAGCATCCCTTTGTAGCCGGAACCGGTAGTGCGCGGTTTATTCGTGTAAATACGGGGGATCAAGATCAGGCGGTCCTTGACCTTATTCTGCAGCCCGCTTAACCGTCCGACATAATCGCACAAAGAATCCTCGTTATCCGCCGAACAGGGGCCGATAATTAAAATCAGTTTTTGGGCTTTGCCTTTGATCACTTCAAGGATGGCTTTATCGCGGGCGGCTTTGAGCTTGAGCAGTTTTGCCGACATCGGCATCTGACGGGTAATTTCAGCGGGGGTAGGGATCTTCTGCAAGTAGGTAAAACTCATTGTTGAAAAATTTTAACAGTGGTGCGCTGTCCGTCTTTCCAGGGCCACAGCATGGCCATAATGCCTTGGGTTCCCGAATCTTTATAATATAAAGTCTGTCCGGGCATCAGCCCGCCTATCCCATCCACTCTCTGGCGGACTTTATGCGCCAGCTTTGCCTTGGAAGGATAAACCGGTTCGCCAAACAGGGTTTTCAGGCGTCCATGCAGTTTTTCCACCTCTTGAGCGGCGAGCACTCCTTCAAAAAAATTATCACAATCGGTGCGCAGGATTTCGAAATTAAACATTTTCAGGTCATTTCTCACAACGCTGAATTCCACGGATTAGCCTCCTTGTTGGGACGTTAACCGATCCTAAGCAAATTAAGCCCGGTTTTAGGGTCGATATCCTTTGACGCCTTCACTCCTTTTAATTCCAGGATAACCGCCTCGATCACCAAAAATACTTTCGAGCCTCCCCGCACGCATCCGGTTAGGACTTTACGCTTTTTGCCCATGCTGGCGTGGATATGGATCTGCGGCCCCTTGGCATTGGTAAAGATCGTGCCCAGCCCCATCACTTCCCAACCGTCTTTAAAGGTAAGCTTATTCGGCTGCGGAGGGATAACCGGTTTACGCGGGCCGGTGACTAAATCCCCTTCCCGGAGCGCTCCGATGAAAATAACACTGGCCGCTTTAATTTTTTCCCGCTTGGATAAGGCGGCCAGATTCGGGATCAGGATATCTTTATTTTCGAATTTGACCAAAAAAACCCTGCCGATCTTTCCTTGGGTATATTGCATTAAACTTTAGCTATAAATTGTTGGGAAGTTGGTAATAATTTACGATGTTTGAAGCTGATTTAAACAAGTACGCCGTCATAAGGTAAGTTACCGCCAGAACCACAATGGTAAGAATAATCTTGGTTTTCTTGCTAAAGTTCTTATTCGCCCAGACCAGGGGGAGCATGAACGGCCCGACGCAAAGAAAAGAACCTACCAGCGCCCAGGTTTTAAAATACCATTTAGGTTTTTCCGGAGTTTCCATGGTTTTTCCAGGGTAAGGGTGTGAAAAACTTGACTACCGAAGCTT